>DASWBH010000285.1:0-2921 GCA_036390755.1 Thermoanaerobaculia bacterium | reverse complement strand
GATCGGCTGGTGGCTGGCGCGCGACACGTGGGGCCGCGGTTACGCGACCGAACTGGGCGCGGCCGCGATGCAGCATGTCTTCGGCGTGCTCGATCGTCCGCGCGTCGTCGCCATCATCGATCCCGGCAACGATGCGTCGGTTCGCGTCGCCACCCGATTAGGCATGCGCTACGACGGCCGATACACCGGCGCGCAGCTCACGCACCGCCTGCCGGACATCGTCGTGGATTTGTTCGTGCGCGAACGGTAACCGCAGGCGTCGACGCGCGGATCACGCTTGCCCATGCGCGGTAGTGTAGGCGCGCTCCGCGCGTGCGGCCAGCTCAGGCGCGCCGATCGACTCGGCGAAGCTCGCGAACTGGGAAGTCGGTCCGCGCCAGCGCAGTTCGTCCACTGAGCTGAAGAGCGGCGCATCATCGCGCAACGTTGCGAGCTTCTTGAACAGAAGGGCGAGCTCGCGCTGCTCCTCGAGCACGCGCGCGAGACGGCCCGCGTTCACCACGTTCGCGCGCCACTCCGACGCGTCGGCAGGAATCGCTTCGATGTGCAGGAATCGCTGCAGCACCGCCGCAGTCGACTTCGCGCCGAAGCCGTCGAGGCCGGGATAGCCGTCGGCTGTGTCGCCGACGAGCGCGAGGTAATCGGGAATCGACTCGGGCGTCACGCCGAATTTCTTCTGCACGCCTTCGGCATCGCGGATGATGCCGCGACGGCCGTCCACCTGAACGACGCGCGTGCCAGCGACGCATTGCGCGAGATCCTTGTCCGGCGTCCAGATGCACACCTTCTCGACGGCCGGATCCGCGCTGGCCAGCGCAGACGCGGAAGCGAGCGCATCGTCGGCTTCGAGCTCGATCATCGGCCAGACCGCGACACCCATCGCCGCGAGTCCGTCTTCCAGCGGATGGAACTGATTCCACAGCACCGGATCGATCCCGATGCCTGTCTTATAGCCGCGCCAGAGCTCGTTCCGGAACGACTCGATGACGTGATCGGTCGCGACGCCGAGGTGCGTGGCGCCTTTCTCGACGAGCTCGAGGACGCCGTGGAGCACGCCGCGAACGCCGCCGAAGCGCGTGTCTGCGCCGTTCGTTCCGCGGCGCGCCCCGTAGAAGTGACGGAACAGTTCGTACGTGCCGTCGATCGCATGGACGATCATTGGCTACATTCTCTTCTATGGCCGCCGCCGACTCCACCGCATCACTCACCCGCCCGCGATTCAACCTCGCGAAGAAGCTCCTCGGCGAAGCGCCCGCGGCGTGGGGCCGCTACTTCAACGGCTTCCACACGAATCCCGTCGAGTACGATCCGAGCGAAGCCGCGCTGTTCGACCAGCTCGGGCTGAAGTTGCTTCCGATCGCGCAGCAGACGCCGAAGGTCGCCGGCTCCGCACTCGACGGTGCGGCGCACGCGGCGGTCAACGTGTACAAGTTCATCAGCCGCCTCGGCGTGGATCATCTCGCGGCGAGCGGCAGGGAGTACCTGATGTTCCTCGACGTCGAGGCGCAGCCGTCTCTCTCGGCCGACTATTACCTCGGCTGGTCGAAGACGCTGGTCTCCGCGAGCCGCGATCAGAGCGAAGGGAAGTTCACGATTCTGCCGGCGGTGTACGCGCGAACAGGCGACGCAAAGACGTGGAGCGCGATCGCCGATGCGACGACGCGCGGCGCCGAGCCGTGCCGCGGCGCGTGGGTCGCGCGATACCACAACGACGCGTGCAAGAAACCGCGGCCGGATTGGGAGACGACGTTTCTGACGCCGAGCGTTGCGCTGAATTGTCCGATTCTGTTGTGGCAGTTCGCGATCGACTGTCCGGACGGCAACGGCGTCGACTGCGATCTGATCACGCCCGACGCCGGAGCGACGTCGACGCTTCTCGCGCGACTTGCAGTTCCGGCAGCGCCGCCGCCGCGCTAATCTCGCGGGGCGAGACGCAGCGGAACATCGCTCGCGTCTCATTCCAATTGCGCAGCAGCCACGCAGCATGCTCACTCTGCGTCGCTTCGACGTGCAGCGCGATCGCTTCGTACAGCCACTCTTCGCCGGCCACATTGGAAAGGACAGCTGACGCGGGGTTGATGTGCTGGTCGAGATCGGCCGCCTCGTCGTACACGAACAGCGCGCCTCCCGTCATCCCGGCAGCGACGTTGATCCCGGTGGGTCCGAGGATGATGACGGCGCCGGCGGTCATGTATTCGCAGGCGTGATCGCCCGTCCCTTCGACGACCGCAAACGCGCCGCTGTTGCGGATGGCGAATCGCTCGCCGGCGCGTCCGGAGATGAAGAGCCGTCCGCCGGTTGCGCCGTAGAGAACCGCGTTTCCGGCGATCACATGTCGTGTGTTGCGATTGCGGATGACGATCTCGCCGCCGGACATCCCTTTCGCGACGCCGTCGTTCGCGTCGCCGTCGAGAACGAAACGCATGCCGTCGACGCAGAACGCCCCGAAGCTCTGCCCCGCTGTTCCATTGAAGGACAGATTGACCTTCTTACGCATGCGGCCCGAAGCGATCGCGCCGGCGAGCCGCGCTCCGATCGAGCGATCGGAGTTCCTCAACGGAATCGGCTCACGGAAGCGGACGCCGGCGAGCACCGCGTCGTCGATCGCCGCGCGGCTCACCGGTGGATCGTTGCGCGGCTGCACGCAACCGCCGGCCATCGCGGGGCGAAGAACCCGGTCGAGTTTGATCGTCGATGCCTTGCCGCTGACCGGAAGTCGCGCTTCGAGAAGATCGCTGCGGCCGACGATCTCGGCGAGCGAGCGCGCGCCGATCGTCGCGAGGATCTCCCGCACATCTTCCGCAACGGCCATGAAGAAGCGGATCACCTGTTCCGGCGTCCCCTTGAATTTCCTGCGGAGATCTTCGCGTTGCGTGGCGATGCCGACGGGACAGGTGTTCAGGTGGCACTGCCGCGCCATC
>DASWBH010000284.1:0-11291 GCA_036390755.1 Thermoanaerobaculia bacterium | reverse complement strand
CGGAACGTCTTTGCTCGTGACTTCGAGATAGCCGTGTGCGCCGGTGCCGACGGCGTGCACCACGCGCTCGGGGATGCGCTCGCGGTTGAAGCGCGCCAGCTTCTCGATCAGGTAGTGGTCCTGCAGCAGCGTCGGGCCGTTTGCGCCCGCTCTCATCGAATGCTGGTTGTCGTCGACGGGTGTGCCCGCCTCGGTGGTCAGAATCGGTCGTTCGGTCATAAAGAATCATCCTCCTGCTTGATGCCACGCTTAACGTCCGCAGATCGCGCGAACCGTGTTCCGTGTCACCGGTGTTGGCTGGCCGCAGAGGCAGGGGATTCTTCGCCGTCTTCGCGGCTCAGAATGACACTTCTGCGGCGCTCAGTATGACACGCGTCATTCTGAGCCGCGCAGACGGCGAAGAATCTGGGCGGGGGCGTCACCGCCACCCAGATCCTTCGCGCTCTGCGGCGCTCAGGATGACAAGGCGCCCTACGGCCGGTTGCGCCCGCGACTCCGGCGCTGGCCGCGGCTCGGCAGTGCACTCGCCGGCCGCCCACCGCCCGGCCTCCCGCCCCCCGGCCGCCCGCCCCCCGCCCGCCCGCCCGACGCCGGTCGCCCGCTGCGATGCGACGGAGCGGGCGCAGGGCCCCGCGACTGCGACGGCGCTGCTCGCCTCGCCGCATTTGCAGCCGCCCTTGTGCGATCGTCTTTCTTGCGCGCGCGGATCGCGGCGATGCGCTCGTTGAGCGGGATCTCCAGCCGCTCGACAGGGCGATGTTTGTAATCGAAATCCGGCACCGTCACGCGCGGCAGTCGCTTGCCGATCGCGCGCTCGATCGCGCGGAGGTCGTTCTCTTCCTCCGGCGCGACCAGCGTGACCGCGTCGCCGGTCATCTCCGCACGCGCGGTGCGGCCGACGCGGTGGATGTAGTCGTCGGGCACGTTCGGCACGTCGAAGTTGACGACGTGCGACAGCGCCTCGACGTCGATGCCGCGCGCGGCGATGTCGGTCGCCACGAGAATCCGGTATTTCCCCGACTTGAATCCCGCCAGCGCCTCGGTCCGCTGGCCCTGGCTGCGGTTGCCGTGAATGCGCGCGACTTTGATTCGTTTCTTCTCGAGCTGTTCGTACAGTCGATTCGCGCGGTGCTTCGTGCGCGTGAAGACGATTGCGTTGTGGATCTCGCCGCGATCGAGCAGCGTCTGCAGAAGATGCGACTTGAGCTCCTGCGAAACCGGGAAGACGGTCTGGGTGATGCCGACTGCCGGCGCCGCCTTGCGCTCGATCGCGATCATCGTCGGATTGCGCAGCATCTCCTTCGACAGCTGGACGATCTCCGCCGGCATCGTCGCGGAGAAGAAGAGCGTCTGCCGCTTCGTCGGGAGATGTTTGAGCACGCGCCGGATGTCGGGCAGGAATCCCATGTCCAGCATGCGGTCCGCTTCGTCAAGGACCAGCACTTCAAGACTCTCGAGCTTGGCGTAGCCGCGCGAGAAATGATCGAGCAGGCGGCCGGGCGTCGCGACGATCACGTCGACGCCGCTGCGAAACGCGTGCTCCTGCGGACCCATGCCCACGCCGCCGTATACGGCCGCGCCGGAGATCGGCGTGTGAATGGCGAGATCGCGCAGGTGCTCGTCGATCTGCGCGGCGAGCTCGCGCGTCGGCGTGACGATCAGCGCGCGCGTGACCCCGCGCTTCTTGCCGATAAGACGGTGCAGGATGGGGAGCAGGAACGCGGCACTCTTGCCGCTCCCGGTCATCGCCGCCGCGAGCACGTCCTTCCCGGCCATCGCCGGCGGAATCGCGTCACTCTGAATCGGCGTGGGGCGCGTGAACCCGAGCTCTTTGATGCCGCGAAGCAGATCCGGGTGAAGGTTGAACGAGGTGAACGACATGCGCGGCGGATCGTCTCATACATCGGCCCGCTTCGTGCTGAGGACATGGAGCAATTCAACCGCGCCAGCGGTTGCAGGATCCACATGAGCGCCTCACCCGACTTCCGGCTCCTCTTCGAGGCGGTCCCGGCCGCGTACCTCGTCGTCGATCCGGAGCTCCGCATCATCGGCGCGACGGATGCGTACCTGCGCGCGACGAACACCGTGCGCGGAAAAATCGTCGGCCGCGATCTGTTCGAAGTTTTTCCGGATAACGCCGACAATCTGCGCGCGTCGATCGAGACCGTCCTGCGCACCGCGAAACCGGACACGATGCCGGTGCAGAAGTTCGCCGAACGCTACTGGAACCCGGTGAACACGCCCGCAATCGTCGACGGCCGCGTCGTCTGCATCGTCCACGCGCTGGAAGACGTCACGGATCTCGTTCACGTCGGGGAGCTGCGCGAGGCCGATCGCGCCAAAGACGAATTCATCGCCATCATCTCCCACGAGCTCCGCACTCCCATGACCTCGATCCTCGGCTGGACGCGCATGCTCGCGCTGGGCGGCCTCGACGACAAGACGAGAGCCGAGGCGCTGCAGGCGCTGGAGAGGAGCACGATTGCGCAGGCGCAGCTCATCGAGGACCTGCTCGACGAGTCCCGCATCGCCGCCGGAAAGCTCCGCCTGGAGATGCGTCCGATGACGCTTCGCTCGGTCGCCGAGACCGCCGTCTCCTCAGCGCGTCCCGCGGCGGAATCGAAGCAGATCACGTTGTCGCTCGACGCTGCCGACGCTGGCGATATCACCGGCGACCCTTCCCGTCTCCAGCAGGCCATCGGCAATCTGATCGGCAACGCCATCAAGTTCACGCCGGAGGGCGGCCGCGTGGCAGTGCGCGTGCGCTGTGACGAGTCGACCGGCGTCGTCGAAGTCAGCGACACCGGCCGGGGGATCCATCAAACGCTGATGCCGCATCTGTTCGAACGATTCCGCCAGGGCAGCGGCCAGACCACGGATCGAAAGAGCGGTCTCGGACTCGGCCTGTCGATCACGCGCCATCTCGTCGAGATGCACGGCGGGTCGGTCGACGTGGTGACTGGCGGAGAGGGTCACGGCGCGACGTTCACGATCCGCCTGCCGCTGCACTGCTCGGCCGGAGCCGCCCAACTGGTGGGACGCGACGCCGTCGATCGCGCGATGTCAGTGCCGGACCTCAACGGTGTGCGCGTGCTGATCGTGGAAGACGACGTCGACAACCGCAAAGTCATCTCCACGGCGTTCCGGCATTTCGGTGCCGACGTGAACGTCGCGGCGACGGCGAGCGACGCGCTCGATCTCGTGCCGAACTGGCAGCCCGACGTGATCATCTGCGACATCGCTCTGCCCGATCTCGACGGCTGCGAGTTCATCGCGCGCATCCGGTCGGGCAACGATCGCGCGACCAGCCTCGCTCCAGCCCTCGCCCTCACCGTCCTCGGCCGTCCCGGCGAGCGGGAGCGGATCGCCGCCGCAGGCTTCGACGTCTTTCGCCAGAAGCCGATCGACCCGGTCGATCTGGCGCACGAAGCGGCGCGGCTTGCCGGACGCGCGCGGAACACTCAAGGCCTGCGCTGAAGCGCGGCGCGTACTCGTCGATCCCGCTAGGGAACCTCTGAACAAGTGCGGCCTTCGCGCTGATGGCGCTTGCGCGCCGAGATCCGCAGGGCGAGGAAGAGGCGATGCGGGACATCGTTGACGACGAGCGCTGCGGATATCGGCCCGCAACCGCCATCAGCACTTGTTCAGAGGTTCCCTAGTTCAGGCAACCCTCTTCTCGTCGAGCAGAATTGAAACTCGCGCCACGAGCTCGGTCACGTTGAAGGGCTTGTCCATGAAGTCCCTCGCTCCGGCCTTCATGGCGAGCGTCTTCTGCCGCGGGTCGGCGCTCATGGCCAGAACCGGCAGCTCGTCGCATCCTTCGACTTCGGCCAGGGCTGCCATGACCTCGAATCCGTCCATGTACGGCATCACCAGATCGAGAAGAATCAGGTCGTAGTGATGTTCGCGGTGCAGCGCGCTCACGGTGCGGGGATCGCTGGTCGTCGTGATTGCAGAGAAGCCGCCGCGGCGGAGCGTGCACTCCAGAAGACGGAGGTTCGACGGCTGATCGTCGACGATGAGGATGGTTTCCATCAATGCACCAGGACCTGCTTGTCGCCGAAATCGAGCGCGGCGCTCAATGTGTCCATGAACTCTGCCACTTTGATCGGTTTGGTCAGATAGCGGAAGAAGCCTGCTTCCAGCCCCTTCTGGACGTCGCGCGGGATCGCATTCGCGCTGAGCGCGACGACCGGGATGTGGGCGGTGGCCGGATCGCCTCGCAGAATTTTCAGTGCGTCGATGCCGCTGATCCCGGGCAGATTGATGTCCATGAGAATCACTTCCGGCTGCGCCGAGCGCGCCAGTTCGACTCCGGAGGCGCCATCGATTGCGGTCAGCAGGCACATGTCGGTCCGCCGGGCGATCAGTCGCTCGACGAGCCTGAGGTTCGCCGGGTTGTCTTCCACATAGAGCAGCGTGCGCAGGGCCACGGGCGTCGCGGGCAAAGGTGCTGCGCTCTCGACATCCTCGAACTTCGTCGCCGGCAGCTCCGTTGTCGAGTTCAATTCGATCCAGAAGACGCTTCCGGTCCCGACTGTGCTTTCGACGCCGACGACACCGTCCATGAGCTCCATCAGGCGCTTGCTCACCACCAGGCCGATGCCTGTGCCCTGTTCACTCCCCTCCTGTCCGAGGCGGTTGAACGGCTGGAAGAGCTGGGCCAGCTGACCGGCGGAGAGTCCCGCGCCCGTATCCGTCACGCTGATGCGGATACGGCCGGGAGTCTGGTCGCCGCAGCAGGCGACGACGACCGTGCCGCCGACCGCGTTGTATTTGATAGCGTTGGAAAGAAGATTGAGGATCACCTGCTTGAGCCGGGTGCGGTCGGCGTGAACCGTTTGAGGGACGTCGAACCGCGGGAATGTCATGTGGATGCCGCGCCGCTGCGCCTGAGGCTCGATCATGGCCTGGCACTCCAGCATCACCTCAGCCACCGACACCGGTTCCTGCGACATGGAGAGCTTCCCCGACTCGATGACCGCGAGATCGAGGATCTCGTTGATCAGGTCCAGCAGATACCAGCCTGCATTGAGAATCTGGACGATGCTCTCCTTCTGCGAATCGGTCGGCGGTGGCGAATCGGACTCCATCAACTGCGCAAAGCCGAGGATGGCGTTGAGCGGCGAGCGGAGCTCGTGGCTCATGTTGGAGAGGAAATCGGATTTGGCCAGGTTGGCCTTCTCGGCCGCGGCCTTGGCGTCGCTCATCTCGGTCTCGATCTGCTGCCGGGCGGTGAGGTCGCGCGTCAGCTTGGCGAAGCCGCGCAGCTCGCCGGCCTGATCGCGAATCGCGGTGATGACCACGTTCGCCCAGAACGTCGATCCATCCTTGCGCGTGCGCCATCCTTCGTTTTCGAACCGGCCCAGAGCCGCGGCCACATCGAGATCACGCTGCGGCTTGCCGGCGGCCACGTCGGCAGGCGGATAAAAGCGGGAGAAGTGCTGGCCCATGATCTCGTCCGCGAGGAAGCCTTTGATGCGCTGTGCTCCCGTATTCCAGCTCACCACGTTGCCTTCGGGACTGAGCATGACGATGGCGTAATCGGAAACGCTCTCCACCATCAGGCGAAAGCTCTCCTCGGTGAATCGAAGCCGTTCTTCCACGTGCTTGCGCGCGCTGTTGTCCGTGCCGATGAGCAGGTATCCGATGATGGCGTTCTGATCGTCGCGCAGTGCGGTCACCGACACGATCGCCGGAAAACGCGACCCGTCTTTGCGGATGTAGGTCAGTTCGTAGATGTCTTCGATGCCGCGTGAGGCCTTGAACGCCAGCGCGTCGAAGCCGGGCTTGATGGTCGCCGACAGCTCCCGGCTCAGAAACGCGGCGCGGGCGATGATCTCCTGCGGATCGGAAATGTCCGCCGGCGTGATCTGGTCCACGACTTCGGCCGCCGCGTAGCCGAGCATCCGCTCCGCCCCGACGTTGAAGAGCTGGATCACACCCTTCTCATCGGTGGCGATGCTGGAGAAGTTCGCGCTATTGAGGATGGCGGTCTGCAGCGCGCCGGTTTTCAGCAAAAGATCCCTGCGCCGCACTTCTTTGCGCCGGCCTTCGGTCGTGGAGTCAGATGCGGGAGTGTCGATTTGCCGGACCGGCGAGCCAGCCCGCCTCTGGGATTCCAATAGACTCATACGTTTAGCTTTCCGCCCCCGTCGGGGCGGTTCTCGAACGCGGGCGTTCCTGGCGGGGGACGCTGAGACAAGGTGCAAGGGCTGAGCCGTGGGCTTACGCGCCGCGGCCGATGGCGAAGGCGATCATCAGGATCACGAACACCGTGGCCGTGATCGCCGTGAAAAGCCAGTCGCGTTCGATCACGAAGATCACCACCGACAAGGCAACACGCGCGACGGGCGTGGCGATCAGGACCAGCAGTCCGGCCATCATGATCGCCTGCCCTCGCCCGTGACGCACTCCGGAAAACACTTCGCCGATGGCGTTCGGGAAATGCGCACCGGGCGACGTCAGATTCCCGAGACTCGGGCGTGAAGAGAAGTAGTCGGGATGATGAACGAAGGTGATCACCATGCCGGCGACGATGATGGCGATGCTCAGCAGCACGCCGGCGCGAAGCAGCGTGGTGATGGCCTTGTCGATCCACGGCTTCAACCGATCACCCCTTTGAAGAGCATCTGCGCGGCGATGACCACCAGCACTACGATGAACGTCGCGCGCATCGACTGGCTGTGAATGCGTCCCAGCGTCTGCGATCCGGCGAACGCTCCGGCCAGCACGCCGATCGCCACCGGCGCGGCGATGAACGGATCGATCTGACCGCGCGAGAAGTACACTCCGGCGCTGGCCGCCGCGGTCACACCGATCATGAAGTTGCTCGTCGCCGTCGACACTTTGATCGGCAGCTCCATGGCCAGATCCATGGCCGGGACTTTCAATGCGCCCGATCCGATGCCGAGCAGTCCGCTGACGGTGCCGGCGATGTACATCAGGCCGAGGCCGATGCGCGCACGCACCGGCTGGTAGACGATCTCCTCGCCGGCGGCGTGGTCGTAGTACGAGCTTTTCAACTGGAGCACGCGGGCCCACGGTCCCACCTGCACTTCCTCGTCTTCGTTTCTCCGCCGTCCCCGCAGCATCGCCAGCGCCGAGTAGCCGAGGATCAGACCGAACAGGATGAAGAGGAGGCGCGGATGAACGATGCCGGCGATGTAAGCGCCGGTGATTCCGCCGAGCGTCGTCCCGAGCTCGAGGAACATGGCCACGCGCATGTTCGCCAGCCGCTCTTTGACGTACGCCGCCGCGGCGCCGCTCGACGTGGCGATGACCGAGACGATCGACGCACCGATGGCCAGCCGGATGTCGATATGAAGCAGCAGCGTGAGCGCCGGGATGACGATCAGGCCGCCGCCCAGTCCGAGCAGCGATCCGAGAAATCCGGCCAGCAGAGAAATCCCCGCCACCGCGAGGACGAACAACAGCGGCGTCATCGGCGGTTCAGGACGTTCGCTCCAGGAGGTGAACGAAAATCGTCTTGCCTCCCTCGTCGGTGTCTGTCCGCTGCTCCCGCAGTGAAGCGTGCTTGGCGGTTTTGGCCCAGCCGCGGAAGTCGGCCATCGATCCCGGATCGGTGGCGATCACTTCGAGCATCTCGCCCACGGCCAGCGCGTCGATTTCCTTCTTCGCTTTGACGATCGGAATCGGGCACTTGGCCCCGCGGACATCCAGGCGTTTCGTCATGACACCACCTCCGCCGCGCGGCGTACGCTCGCGGCGCATTGATTCTTTCCGAGCTCCCACTCCGACGCTTTCTCTTCGTCAAGCGGCTGCAGGCCGAGGTTGACACGAATGATCTGCTCGTAAACCGCCGGAGGCGTCTTCAACGCTTTTTTCATGGCTTCGACGAACTCCGATTCGGTGCGAATCTGAAGCTCCGGAACTGTCCGGCGCAGGTCCCCGAGACGGCCGCGAACGATTCCCTGCTCGTCGATTTCCGCCGTCGAAGCGTAGTGCGCCGGCAGAATCACGAGATCGTCGGGCAGCCTGGCGATCCTGTCGGTCAGCGTGCGGAAGAGCATCTTCCCCCACTCGACGACGTGCCCACCGAGGTCGGGCCGGCCAACGCTGCCGACGAACAGTGTGTCGCCGGTGAGCAGGTGATTCCTGCCCACGAGGAACGAGGTCGAGCCGGGAGTGTGTCCCGGCGTCGAAAGAACGCTGACGGTGAGCGTGACCCCGCCGGGGCCGCCGAGGCGGATCTGTTCGCCGTCGCGTGCGGGATCGACGCGTTGGCGCAGGTCGACTCCGGAGCCGCCGGCGACGAAGTAGCGCGCGTGATGTCGCGGCGCCAGCGCCGGACCGCCGCTTACGTGGTCCGCGTGGACGTGCGTGTCGAACACGCCGGCGATCTTCGCGCCGAGTGTCTCGACGAACCTCTCGTACTCGGCGATGTTGCGGGAAGGATCGATGACGACCGCTTCCGCGCGCGAATGGATCACGTACGAGAGACAGCCTTTGCCGCGCCGGTTCATCTGCCAGATGTCGAAGCGGCCCTCTTCGTCGGGATCGAGGGGCACCCGCACGGGCTGGAGGGACTCGCCGTACGCGAGCATGCCACCGGCCACGTTGCGCGCGTCAACACCGCGGTCGCGCAGCATCTCCGCGATGAGATCGGAGGAATCGCCTTTCGCGCAGATGGCGTAGATCGGACCGCGATCGTGTGGAACCTGGTCGAGCAGCGTCTCCTCCTCGATGAAATCGAAGTAAGGACGATGGAGCGTCTCCACGGGATGCCGCCCCTCGACGCGCCAACGCTCGAACTCCTCGTCGTTGCGGACATCGAGCAGGAGGAGGCGCTCCCCCCGATCGATCTTTCCAAGCAGTTCGCCGACTGAGATCGCGGTGCTCATAGGAACAGCGATACGCGGGCCCGGGACGCCTCAGCCATGAAGGCCGCCACGCCGCCCAGTTCGACGTCGTCCGCGAGCTCTTCGCGCTCGACGCCCATGACATCCATCGACATGGTGCAGGCGATCCGCTTCACGCCCAGTTCCCGCGCCATGTTCATCATCTCCTCGACCGACGTGACGTCCTTCTCCTTCATCATCGTGCGCAGCAATTTCGCGCCCATTCCGAAGAAGTTCAGTCTGGAGACGCCCATCGACTCGGTGGAAGCGGGAGTCATCATCGCGAACATCTTTTCCTTGAGAGATTTCCCGTCGAGGCTGAGGCTTCCCTTCTTCTTCAGCGCGGAAAGACCCCAGAACGTGAAGAACATCGTGGTCTCGAGGCCGGCGGCCGCGGCGCCGGTGGCGAGCACCAGCGAGGCCAGGAGGCGGTCGAGATCGCCGCTGAAGACGATGATGGCGGCTTTGTCCTCCGGCGTGCGGTCGCGCAGCTCATCGACGTCATGGCGAAGCGCTTCCAGTTGCCGGACCAGATCGGCAGTTGTCGGTTCGCTCACGGTGGTCATCGGCACCTCCTGTGTCGGTAAGGCGATTCGTTTATCACGGAATGTTGAGACTCTATGCCGATATAGTTATATCGTCAATGCGCTGCCCCGCGCGGTGTTCATTCCACATCGTCGACCCGAATGGGGGCGAGGTCAGCGGGCACGCCGCGGCGTGGACTTGGTCACGAGGCGCTGTGATCCCTTTCCTTGAGCGCGGCGCGAACCGGGCATCGAATCAGAGCGCCAATAGGAGGTTCCCACGAGCCCTCCAATCGAACCTCTGAATACCGGACACCGATCGCTCTCCCCTCACGCCGAACCGATGCAATGGGGCAAAGTCATCGATCACACGCGCTGCATCGGCTGTCATGCCTGCAGCACGGCGTGCAAGTCGGAGAACTTCGTCCCTCTCGGCGTGAACCGCACGTACGTCAAGTACGTCGACGTGGGAGAGTTCCCGGCGGTGCGCCGCGCGTTTCAGGTGACGCGGTGCAACCAGTGCGACCATCCCCCGTGCGTCGCCGCCTGCCCGACTTCCGCGATGCACAGGCGTCCCGACGGCATCGTCGATTTCGACAAGCGCATCTGCATCGGCTGCCAGGCCTGCATCGCCGCCTGCCCCTACGATGCGATCTTCATCAATCCGGACGACCACTCGGCCGAAAAGTGCAACTTCTGCGCGCATCGGATCCAGATCGGTCTGGAGCCTGCGTGCGTGATCGTCTGCCCGACCGAAGCGATCCTGATCGGCAATCTGCGGGATCCGCAGTCGCGCGTCGCCAGGTACGTCAATCGCGATGTCGTGGCCGTCCGTCGCCCGGAGAAGGAGACCCTTCCGAAGCTTTTCTACAAAGGTGCACACCAGTCGACGCTCGATCCTCTGGCTGCGCGACGCCCGGAGGGCGGCATCTTCATCTGGAGCGAGCAGGGCGAGGTGGAGCATCAGGTGACGGCGGGACATCCCGCAGACGCAAACAACTCGGCGGACGCGGTGGTCGCCTACGACGTGCCGCATCGCGCGCCCTGGGGTACCGGCGTCAGCTTCTACGTCTGGACGAAAGCGATCGCCGCCGGCTCGTACCTCGTCGCCGCCGCGCTCCTCATCTTCGGTGCGATCGACGCGACGAGCATCCTGTGGAAGTGGACGGCGCCGCTCGTGTCGGCGGTGTTCCTGGCCATCACGTTCGCCGTGCTGATCGGCGATCTGCAGCACCCGGCGCGGTTCTATCTCGTCCTCACCCGTCCGCAATGGCGAAGCTGGCTCGTTCGCGGCGGCGTCATCCTCACCGCATTCGCCGCCGTTCTGGGGTTGCATCTTCTCTGGAGCCTGCTCGGCTCCGCGCCGCCGCGCGCACTCGCTGTGGCCGGCGGCCTTCTGGCCATTGCCGCCGGCTCTTACACCGCCTGGCTCTTCGCGCAGGCAAAGGCGCGCGACCTCTGGCAGAGCGCGCTGCTGCCACCGCAGCACGTCGTGGCGACGCTGCTGGCCGGCGCGGCTACGTTGCTCGTCGCCGCGACAGCGGTCGCGCCCGCACTCGTTCCGCTTCTGACGCGCCTCACCGCCGCGGCGGCCATCATTCAACTCGCTCTCGTGGCCGCGGAGGTCGTGACGCCGCATCCGACGGCGCACGCGCGGCTTGCCGCGCGCGAGATGGTGCGTGGCAGGTACGGCGTCGCCTTCGCCGGCGGCGTCATTCTGCAGATTGCCGGCATCGCGGCGTTGTCGTTCGGAGCGGAGGGCGCCGCCCTGCTTCTGCTCGGACTTCTGCTCCATGAGCACGCCCACATCGGAGCGGCGCAGTCGGTGCCTCTGGCCTAAGGAGAGATCAATGTCAGCCTCGAACAAGCGCTACCCCGGCCCGAGCGGCAATGAGCTCCAATCGTT
>DASWBH010000283.1:0-2974 GCA_036390755.1 Thermoanaerobaculia bacterium | reverse complement strand
GCGTCTTTACCGCGATCTGCGATCCGCGATCTGCGACCGGTTGTCGTCCTCCGTATAGAACTCGACGAGCCCGCGATACATGGCTTCGGCCACGCGCTGCCGGAACTTTTTCGTCTTCATCAGCTCGCGGTCGCGGCGGTTGCCGAGGTTGCAGACTTCGAGAAGGAGGCGCGTGGGGACGACGTTGTAGCGGATGATCGCAGGCACCCACTCGCCGCCGTCGCGCATCACGTAGTCGCGGACCGGATTGAACGGATGCACCTGCAGATGCGCGTCCTCGAACGCGCCGATCACGTCCTCGGCGAGATCGCGCGACAGACCCTCGGCCTCGAGCGACTCGCGCTCCGAGTGCCGGACGACCGGACGCTCACGGACTTCCGCGCGCGCGGCATAAACCGCGCCGCGCTTCTCGTAGCGACCCTGCACGTAGCGCCCGCCGGGGATGTACGCCATCGCGCCGCGCAGAGAGGGATGGAGCATGTCGGCGTGAACGGAGATGAAGACGACCTTCTCCTTCGCTACACCGGCCTTGATCGCGTGACGGAAGATCGAATTGGCCAGATACCAGCGCAGATTCACGCCGACGATCGCGTCGTCGAGCTGGTACGGCGGCTTCGTGAGCACCTGCCCCTCGTTGCGCGTGACCGACACCTTCGCGGCACTCTTCGTATCGAGGATCTTCCGCAGGCGGCACATCACATCGTAGACATACCTCGCCTCCGCGACATCGTCGTACGTCGCGCCGGGATCGACGCCGCCGTGGCCGGCGTCGAGAATCACGTGCACGCCGGTGAGGTTCCGCGCGCGCGTCCTCCGCGCCAGCTTCGCGCTCGCCCTCTGCGAGGCCTCTTCGGCCAGGCGGGTCGGGTCGTCCTGCGGACGGTACTGAGGTAACAGCAGACTGATGGGAATCCTGATGGCGTGTCCGGTCGGGATGCGCGCGACATCCTCGATCGAGTTGAACTTCACGATGCGCTCGACGACGTCGCCGACGTCTTTCGAGTACACGCGTCCCGTGAAGCGGATCGCGACCGAGGAGTAGAGCGCCTCCCCTTTCTGCAGCCGGTAGACGGCGTAAGGCTCGGCGGCGTTGCGCTCATAAGTCAGCGGCGGAACTGCCAGCGATGGCGACAGTGAAGCAGCCGGTACATCTTCATCCGCTGATGAACGCTGAGCCGGATTGTCCTTCGGTTTCCGAACCTCTGCTGCCGTCTTCGGTGCATTCTCTCCCTCCGTCTCACTGCCGAATGCCGTTGTGAGCAACGTGTTTGGAACGAGGATGTGGTCACCGGTGCGAGTCGAGAGTCCCTGACCCGGATTGGCTTTGCGGACGGCCGCGTAGTTCGCGCCGTCGCCGGTGAACCACTCGGCGATGTTCCAGAGCGGTTCGCCTTCGATGCCGTGGCCGCCCACGACCATGTGCATCCAGCCGGAGTCGGTGCGGCGGTCGTCGGGAAAGAGGTGCGTGAGGATGTCGCGCTGCAGCGGGAAACGCAGAAGGGCGAACGGAATGCGCACCGCCTTCTCGGTCTTCAGGTCGTCGCTGGCGTGATTGAACTGCGCGATCTCTTCCCATCGCGCCGCGTCGCCGGTGACGCGCTTCGCGAGGCGTGTCCACGCATCGCCGGAATGCGGCTGCACGAAGACGTCGAGCTGATAGTCGCGAGTGAGAACCGCGCGGATTTCGTCGTTGACCTTGATGGAGGAGGCGGGCTGTCCGAGGAGCGAAGCAGTCGTGAAGAGGAACCCGAGCACCCACACCCACCACCTGAGCACGACAAAATTGTACGTCATTCCGAGCGCCGCAGAGCGCGAGGAATCCGGGCGGCGCGCGATACCCGCCGCCCGGATTCCTCGCCGTCTATGCGGCTCGGAATGACGGTGCGCGCTTCCAATACGCCGTCTCGCCCTCGAAAAACGCGCCCGCGCGAAACATCACGGCTTCGCCGAAATGCCGCGCCATGATCTGCAACCCGAGCGGCAGGCCGTTCACGAATCCCGACGGAATCGACATGCCTGGGATGCCGACCAGCGACGCCGGCGCCGTGAAGATGTCATTCAAATACATCGTCAGCGGATCCTCGGTCTTTTCGCCGATGCGGAACGCCGGCTCGGGCGAGGTCGGCGTCAACAGCACGTCGAAGTCGCGGAATGCGGCGTCGAACTCGCTGCGCAACTTCTGGCGCACGCGCTGGGCGCGGCCGTAGTACGCGTCGTAATAGCCGGACGACAGGGCGAACGTGCCGAGCATGATTCGCCGCTTCACCTCCGGGCCGAACCCTTCGCCGCGCGACGCGAAGTACAGCTCGTGCAGCGATCCTTCGGTTTCGGCACGGCGGCCGTAGCGCATGCCGTCGAATCGCGCGAGGTTCGCGCTGGCCTCCGCGTTCGCGACGACGTAATAAATCGCGATCGAGTAGTCGAGCGACGGCACGTGCGCCTGACCGATCTTCGCGCCGCCGCGGCGAAAGACGTCGACGGCGTCGTCGAAGTTCTTGCGCACCTCCGCGTTGAGATGATCGAGACCCTCGGGAACGACGCCGACGCGAAGATCGCGCACGCCGTGGTCGAGATCGGCCGCGTAATCGCTCACGGGCTCCGCGCTGCACGTCGAATCGAGCGGATCGTGGCCGGCCATCATCGCGAGCAGTTCCGCACTTTCGCGCACGGTTTTCGTCAGCGTGCCGATCTGGTCGAGGCTCGACGCGAACGCCACCAGTCCCGATCGGCTCACCCGGCCGTACGTCGGTTTCACTCCGACGATTCCGCACAGCGCCGCCGGCTGACGCACCGATCCGCCGGTGTCGGATCCGAGCGCCGCAGGGACGAGGCGCGCCGCGACCGCGGCCGCCGATCCGCCGGACGAACCGCCCGGAACGCGCGACGTGTCCCACGGATTGCGCGCCGGTCCGAACGCGGAGTGCTCCGTCGACGAGCCCATCGCGAACTCGTCGAGGTTCGTCTTGCCCACGAT
>DASWBH010000282.1:0-18410 GCA_036390755.1 Thermoanaerobaculia bacterium | reverse complement strand
GCGGCCGCGATCGCAAGTCGGTCGCGATCGTCGGTGCGGGCGGTACAGCCCGCGCGGCGCTCGTGGCGGCCAGACGCGCGAATATGCACGTGACGGTCTTCAACCGCACGGAGGGGAAAGGTAACGAGCTCGCGGAACGATTCGGCGCGACGTCGGAACCGCTCGACGAGCTGAAACGATTCGACGGAGAAATCATCATCAATACGACGACGGCCGATGCGGAGTTCGACATGCCCGTCCGCGCGGGGATGACGTACATCGAGTCGGCCTACGGGAGTGTCACGGTCGCGCGCCGGCAGGCGCGGTTGCGCGACAATGGAGTGCAGGTGTTCGACGGGCTCGATCTGCTGCAGGCGCAGGCGGTCCGCCAGCACGAGCTGTTCATGAAGGTGTTCCAATGACCAACGAAGAATTCGAGAGTCTGCGCCGTGAATACGACGTGATTCCCTTCGTGCGCGAGATGAGCGCCGACGCGCTGACGCCGGTGGCCGCGTTTTCGGCGTTGTCGTCGCGAGGCGAAGAGGCGTTTCTCTTCGAGAGCGTCGAGCGCGGCGAGAACGTCGGCCGCTATTCCTATGTCGGTTTCGAAGTCCGCCGGGATCTGCGCATCGAGCGAGGCGCACAGGACCCCATCGCCACGCTCAATCGCGAGCTCGTTCCGCTGCGCGTGTACAGCGAGGAGCGGCTTCCGCCGTTCTTCGGCGGCGCGGTCGGCTACTTCGGTTACGCGGTCGGCGGCTGGACGGAGCGGATTCCGGACACGTGCGCCGACGACCTGAAGCTTCCCGACGCGACGCTTCTGTTCTTCAACAACGTGGTGATCTTCGACCACGTCCGGCAGCGTCTGTTCGTCGTCGTCAACATCTTCACGCAGGATGCGACGGCAAGTCCGGCCGATGCGGAGCGACGCGTCGACCAGGTCGTGAAGCTTCTCCGCGCCGCGCACGTCGACCTCATCGAGTTCCCCGAGCAGATCGAGCGCGACGATTTCCGTCCCACGTTCACGCAGAACGAGTTCGAGTCGATGGTCGCGACGGCGAAGGAGGACATTGTCGCCGGCGAGATCTTCCAGATCGTTCTCTCGCAGCGCTGGGACACCGAATTCGACGAGCGCGAGGCGCTGACGCTGTACCGCGCGCTACGGTCGATCAATCCCTCGCCGTACATGTTTCTTCTGCGCACGCGCGAATGCACGCTCGTCGGCGCGTCGCCGGAGATGCTCGTGCGCGTCACCGGCAGCAGGGCGGAGACGCGGCCGATCGCGGGCACACGGCCTCGCGGCGCCACGCGCGAGGCGGACGAGCGCCTGGAGAAGTCGCTGCTGGCCGACCCGAAGGAAAACGCCGAGCACCTCATGCTCGTCGACCTCGGCCGCAACGACCTCGGACGCGTCTGCCGCAGCGGCAGCGTCGAGGTGTTGAGCTTTCGCCGCATCGAGCGCTACAGCCACGTCATCCATCTCGTCAGCGATGTCGAAGGCGTGATGCGCGCCGACCGGTCGCCGGTCGACGTCTTTCTGTCATGTTTCCCCGCCGGCACGGTGTCGGGCGCGCCGAAGATCCGCGCCATGGAGCTGATCGACAGCTTCGAGAAAACGCGCCGCGGACCGTATGCCGGCGCAGTTGCGTACATCGGCTTCTCCGGCAACCTCGACTCGTGCATCACCATCCGCACGATCACGCTCGCGAACGGGCGCGCGTACGTGCAGGCCGGAGCCGGAATCGTCTTCGACTCCGACCCGGCGAGCGAGTACGTCGAGTGCATGAACAAGTCCGCTGCACTGAGGCGGGCGATCGAGGTCGCGAAAGCGATCAGCGTGCGGGCAACGTAGCGCGCGCCTCGTCGAACCGCACCTTCGTGAAGCCGAGCGTGTGCACGAACTCGGCGATCCGCGCCTGCGCATTCTGCGACGCCAGGTTCAGGATGCCTTTCCGCAGCGCCTCGTTCCGAATCTCCTGCTCGGCGTGCTGCCGCACGCGGCTTTCCAGGTTCATGTCGGCGCGGCGGAACAGTCCCGTCTTCCGCGCGATCACATGCGATTCGCGGTTGTCGACGCGTGTGACGAGCACCTGCGCCGGCGGCAGTCGAAGCACGACCGTTCCGTCAGCCTCGCTGCGGACGTCGCTCTGTTTGAACAGCGACATGTCGACACCCGCGATCACGTCACCCGCGGCGAGAAACGTGATCTGATCGCCGCCGAGCGCGTCCGGCACCATCTGGTAGGTCTGCGTGATCGTGGCGACATGGACCACGCGCATCGACGCCGTCTCGAGCCGGTTGAGATTGCGGACCTCCGTGACAAGCGTGGTGAGGTCCATGAGGCGCTCTTCGCGAGTGATGGCGCGAGTGACGACGCTCTCCATCGCGTTCCGCGTCTCTCGCCAAACCAGCCAGAAACCCCCGCCGGCGAGCAGAATGACGGCTGCCGAGACGAGCAGAATGTTGCGTCCGCGATGCCTTCCCGAATCTGGCGACGTTCCTGTCAATTTCTGCTATTCTTTCGCCACCCTCGGTAAGGTTCAAGGAAGCGTCCAAGACCCGCTATCCCTCTATTCGTTGGCAAGCTCGCGACCTGTGAGCTGGCGGTACGCCTCGAGATATTTCTCTCGCGTCCGTGCGACGACATCGGCAGGCAACTCGGGCGAGGGCGGTGTCTTGTTCCAGCCTGTCGACTCGAGCCAGTCGCGCACAAACTGCTTGTCGTACGACGGCGGATTCTTGCCCGTCGTGTATTGGCTCGCGGGCCAGAACCGCGACGAGTCCGGCGTGAGCGCTTCATCGATCCAGATTACCCGGCCCTCGAACAGGCCGAATTCGAATTTCGTGTCCGCGATGATGATGCCGCGCGACAGCGCGTACTCCGCGGCGCGCGAGTAGAGCGCGAGCGTCAGGTCGCGCAACTGCGCAGCGAGATCGGCGCCGATCATCTCCGCCATCTTCTCGAACGGGATGTTCTGGTCGTGTCCCGTCTCTTCTTTCGTCGCCGGAGTGAAGATCGGCTTCGAAAGACGGCTCGCCGTCGTGAGCCCCTTCTCGAGCCTGATGCCGCACACCGTGCCGGTCTCGTTGTACTCCTTGAGTCCCGAGCCGACGAGATAACCGCGCGCGACGCATTCGATTGGAATCACCGCGCACTTCTTCACGATGACGCTGCGGCCGCGCAGCTCGTCGTGTGCGCGCACTTCCGACGGAAACCGCGAGAACTTCGACTCGACGATGTGGTTCTCGACGTCGTTGAATTTCGAGAACCAGAAATTCGAGATCTGTGTCAGCACGCGCCCCTTGTCGGGGATGCCCGGCGAGAGGACGACGTCGAACGCGGAGATGCGGTCGGTGGCGACAAAAAGAAAATGCTCGCCGAGGTCGTAGACGTCACGAACTTTGCCGCGGCGAGCAAGGGGAAGCGGAAGGCTCGTTTCAATGACCGCTGCGCTCATGCGAGCGCATTGTATGCCGTCATCCTGAGCCGCGAAGACGGCGAAGGATCTGGGTGGTGGCGTCGCGCCGCCGCCCAGATTCTTCGCGCTCTGCGGCGCTCAGAATGACTAGCGCATGATTCGCCAGCCGCTCGGGTCCCGCACGAGCTGAACGGTTCCGTGGTCGATCGCGGAGTCGCGGATCGCCTTCGCGCGCGCGTTGTCGAGCTTCTTGCCGACTTCGGATTGCGACGTCACGTGCGTCGCCTTCTTCGCGAAGATCGCACTCGGACTGGCGAGAAGCACCGGCGTCTGATATTGAGGATCGCCGGAGAGCTGATCGATCGTCGACGTGTACGCGAACACGACCGCCGAGTTGTTCGCGTCGTTCGCGCACGCGTCCTCGACGAAGAATTCGATCGAGCCGCGGTCGACCTGAACCGGCAACGTGTCCTGCATGTGCCCCTGCGGCGGCATCACGAAAGGCGCGCGGTCGAGGATCGTGTTGCCGTCGACGTCGAACACCGACACGCGCAGCGTCGCCGAGCAGCGGCCCAGGTTCACGGCTCCGTAGTTCGTACGCCAGCCTTCTTTCGCGATGTTCCGGATGCCGTGGACGACGCCGCTGATGCCGTCGGTGTTGAAGTCCTGCAGACCGGTCCAGATGCCCGGGATCGTCTGACCGAACGTCCCGTTGCGAGAATCGTTGTACGTGTTGCTCGTGACGAGGAACGAGCGCGAGAGCACGTCCGTGCCTGGGTTGTCCTCGACGAACGTTGCGAGCAGCATCGCGCCGGAGGAAGTCGGGAACTTGAGGTCCTCGAGGATATTGTCGGAGAACGCCACCGCATTCGCGGGAATGTCGAACGCCACGGTGTCGCCTTGTGATCCGCCGGTCGGCAGGAACGTGATCGTCACGTTCAGCGAGCGATCGAGCTGCGGATTGAAGATGCTGAGCTGCGTCTTCCAGCGCGTGCCGAACGCGCCGGGCAAATTGGCCGAAACCGGAATCACGTACGTGTCGTTGACTTGTGCCGCGAGTGGAAGAGCGACGAGCGACAGGAGTGTGAGGAGCAGGATCGTCGAGCGTTTCACGGTCAATCCTTTCGAGTCATTCCGAGCGGAGCGAAGAATCCTGGTGGTGGCGGGTGCAGAGAAGGTGCCGCCGGACGCATCCGTTCGAGCGGCCTAAGTCATTGTCGTTGCTGAGGTGCGCACGTCGCGCGCGCGGGCTTCCGTCTCCTCGAGCGTACACCGTGTCCTGATCGAGTTACGATGTCGAACCCATGGCACAGATCAGCAAACGCCTCGAAGGTCTCGTGCAGTCCGACATCCGTCGCATGTCCCGCGAATGCGAGCGCGTCGCCGGCATCAACCTCGGCCAGGGGATCTGCGATCTGCCGACGATCCCCGAGCTCGTTGAAGGCGCGACCGAAGCGATCGCCAGCTCGAAGGCGACGTATTCGAAATTCGAAGGCATCGACGTGCTGCGCGAGAAGATCGCCCGGAAGGTCGAGCGCTTCAACGGATTTCGCGTCGACCCGTCGAGCGAGATCATCGTGACGGTGGGCTCGACCGGCGGGTTCGCGGCTGCGGCGCTGGCGACGCTGAATCCCGGCGACGAGGTCATCCTCTTCGAGCCGTACTACGGCTATCACCTCAACACGCTCAAGGTCCTCGGCATCGAGACGAAGTTCGTGCCGCTGCAGCTTCCCGACTGGTCGATCGATTTCGGCGCGCTGCGCCGCGCGTTCACGTCGAAGACGCACGGCATCGTCGTCTGCACGCCCTCGAATCCGTGCGGCAAGGTCTTCACACGCGACGAGCTCGAGAAAATCGGCGCGCTGTGCCGCGAGTTCAACGCCGTCGCGTTCACCGACGAGATCTACGAGTACATCGTGTACGACGGACGGCGGCACTTGTCGATGGCTTCGGTTCCGGCGTGCCGCGACGTGACGATTACGATTTCCGGCTTCTCGAAGACGTTCTCGATCACGGGATGGCGCATCGGCTACGTCGCCGCGGACGCGGCCATCGCGCGGCCGATCGGGCTCGTGAACGATCTCTTCTACGTCTGCGCTCCGACGCCGCTGCAGTGGGGCGTCGCCCGCGCACTCGACATCGGCGAGGCGTACTACCGGAACCTCGCCTCCGAGTACCAGAAGAAACGCGACACGCTCGCCGCCGCGCTTGCGGAGGGCGGCTTCACGCCGTACGTACCGCAGGGCGCGTACTACATGCTCGCTGAGATCCCGGCAGAATTCGCAAACGCCCGCGAGGCCGCCGATTCGCTGATCGAGAACGCACGGGTCGCATCAGTGCCCGGCCCGTCGTTCTACGCATCATCGCGAGGTGACCGGCTGCTGCGGTTCTGTTTCGCGAAAGACTTCGACGCGCTGGAAGAGGCGTGCCGGAGACTATCCGCCCTCTCCCGCTCGCGGGAGAGGGTGGCGCGAAGCGCCGGGTGAGGGCCCCTCATCCGCGGCTTCGCCGCACCTTCTCCCCGCTTCGCGGGGCGAAGGAGGACGACGCCTTTCGGCCCTCTCCCGCTCGCGGGAGAGGGTGGCGCGAAGCGCCGGGTGAGGGCCCCTCATCCTCGCGGCGACTACTTCTTCTTCGTCGCGCTCTGCAGATCCGCGAGGATGTCCTCGGCGTGTTTCGCTGTGTCGACCTTCTTGTAGATTTTCTTGATCCGGCCGTCCGGCCCGATCCAATACGTCATGCGCGCGACGCCCCATGTCCGGCGGCCGTAGAGGTTCTTCTCTTTCCACGCGCCGTACATCTTCGCGATGTCCGCCGTCTGATCGGCGAGCAGCGGGAAATTCAGGTTGTACTTGCCGCGAAACTTGTCGTGGCTTTCGAGCGAGTCGGTCGAGACGCCGAGGACGACGGCGCCATGTTTGGTGAGATCGCCTTCGTGATCGCGGAACGAGCACGCTTCCGCCGTGCAGCCGGGCGTGTCGTCCTTCGGGTAGAAGTAGAGGATCACATCCTTGCCGCGGAACTCTTTCAGACCCACATCTTTTCCGCGCGTCGACGGCAGATTGAAGTCGGGCGCGACGTCGCCGATTTTCGGTTCGTAGAAGTCCTGCATCGATATCCCTCAGTTGGTCTGGCCGCTGAACAGAACGTGTTCGGCGATGAGCACGGCGTTGAGCGCCGAGCTGCGGCGGAGATTATCGCAAACGGCCCACACCCAGAATCCGCCGCTGAACGACGGGTCGGCACGGACTTCGGCGATGAGGACCTCGTCGCGACCGGCGGCGTCGATCGTTCCAAACGCCTGGTCGCCTTCGGCAAACGCGATGGCCTTGTTGCCGCTCAGCGCTTCGATGATGCGGCCGAGCTCGATCTCGTCGCGCGTGCGCACGAACAGTGAGAACGTGTGGCCGTGAAAAATCGTCCCCTGCGTGATCAGCAGCGCGATGCCGGTCTTCGGATCGATCAACTGATGCAGCTGCGCGACGATGAACTCCTCGCGGTGCTCGAGCGCCGGATACAGGTTGAACGCGAGCTGGCGGTCGAAGATCTCCTTCGGAACCGACTGGATGTTCAGGACGCTGATCGTCTGCTTCGCGAGCTCTTCGACGCCGAGCTGCTCGAACTCCGATGCGGGCTGAATGACTGTCGCGGTGCAGAGATCGATCGGCGTGATGCGCTCGATCTCGTGAAGGATCAGCGCGATGGGAATCGCCACCGGATGCGGCGAGATGATCAGCCGCGATCCGAGGGCCTCGTCGAGATTCACGCCGGCCACGGTGACGGTCCCGTCCTCGACGCTGGAGGGTTGCGACACGTCGATGACGACGAACCGGTCCTCGCCATGTCGATCGATCCATTCGCGATTGCCGGCGGGCGGCCCACAGAAGAACACGAGGTCGAGGTCCTCGAGCTCGATGGCTGACGCCGGCGTCACGACCGCCGGCTCGTCGCCGACTTCCGTCAGCGCGCCGGCGGCTTCGCCGGTCGAGTCGAGCAGCGCCACTTTCGCGAACGGAAACGCGCGCTCGCGAAGAATCGTCTTGATCTCGTTGCCGACGAGAGTGAGCGGATTGATGATGCCGAGGCGATAGCCGGTGGGATGCTTCGGCTTCACGGCGCTTCCACGGGCGCGAGGGTCTCGTCAGGCAGTTTGCGCGACGGGAACGCGATGGCCCAGAGGCGGAGCAGCGGCCCGGAAGTCAGATAACCGATCGCGCCGACGAAGCAGAATTCCTTCGGCCACTTGCTCGCGATCGCGACGATCAGCGCGAGGACGACGAAATACATCAGCGATCGTTCCTTCTGCAGGTTCAGTCCCTTCTGGCTGCGGTAGCGGACCGGCGAGACCATCGCGAACGCGACGGCTCCCGTGACGACGAGCATGACGATGGCGAAGCGGCGGTCCGTCACCGGCGACGGCGCGTAGTTCACGATCGCCGCAATCGTCAGCGCGCCGGCAGGACTCGGCAAGCCGGCGAAGTAGCGGTAGTCGGTCTTGCCGGTCATCACATTGAAGCGCGCCAGACGCAGCGACACCGCGACGAGGAACAGGAACGCGATCCCTCCGCCGAGATTGCCGAGAATGTGCAGGCCCCAGGCGTAGACGAGGACGGCCGGAGCGGCGCCGAACGTGACCACGTCGGCGAGCGAGTCGTACTCCTTCCCGAATTCGCTCGCCGCGCCGAGCGCGCGCGCGATCAGACCGTCGAACGTGTCGAACACGGCCGCGATGAAGAGCGACACGCACGCGATCTCGAAGTACCGGATCGCCAGGTCGACGCGGCTGTCGGTGATCGCCTGCATCGCCCGCGTGCTGTTGATGATGCAGCGGAAGCCGAAAAACAGATTCAGCACCGTCAGCGACGTCGGGATCACGTACACGCCGCGGCGAAGGTTGCGGCGCACGTCGCCGCGCTTCATGTCTTCTCTCCCACTTCCGCGATCACCGTCAGCGCGACTTTCACTTTGTCGCGGATGTTCACCTTCAGCACCGCGTCAGCGGGGAAGAAGATGTCCACGCGCGACCCGAACTTGATCATCCCTACGCGCTCGCCGCGTTGCACCGGATCGCCTTCCTTCTTGTCGAAGACGATGCGGCGCGCGAGCAGCCCGGCGATCTGCTTGAACGCGACCTTCACGCCGTGCTCGTCCTCGATCACGACGAGGTTCTGTTCGTTCTCGAGCGACGACTTGTGCGACATCGCCGCGATCTTCTTTCCCGGGTTGTAGCGGTAGTGAACGATCTTTCCGCTGATCGGCGCGCGGTTCACATGGACGTCGAACACGGACATGAAGATGCTGACCTGTTTTGTGAGCCCCGGCCATACGTCGCCGTCGGGGATATCGCGGATCTGCACGACGGTGCCGTCAGCCGGCGAGAGGACGTCGACGTGGTGCTCGGAGCCGGTGCGGTGAGGATCGCGGAAAAAATTCAGCAGAAACAGCGCGGCCAGGCCGAGGATGATCGCAGCGATGTACCACTGGATCAGCAGCGCTGCCGCGGTGAGGATGACGACAGGGATGATGAACAGCCATCCCTCCGGCGCGAACCGGACTCTCGGCATGCGCGGGATGTTATGCAAAGGGAGCACCGGAGGGAAAGCCGCACCAACGAAAAGAGGCGCCATGAGGCGCCTCTGGGAATCGTCGGTTCAGGGGACTTCAGGCGACATGCTGCGATTCGTAGTTGCGAATGCGCGCCGCCATCTGGTCCTTGAGCTGGAGTTTCCGCTTCTTCAATGTTTTCTCTTCGATCTCTTCTTCGGAGCTGACCTCTTTCTTGGCAGTGAGTTCGCTCAGGCGATGTTCGCACTGATGATGTTCTTCGACCCACTGCCGGAACTCAGGGTCCTCGTTGCTCAGAATCCCTTGAATGTCTGGCGCATTCTGCATCGACTGTCCTCCTTGAAGATGCCAAATTGCTCGGCCGATTGTAGCACCGACGCAAAGATTTGGCCTCCCGTCTAAAGCGTTTCATTTCAGTTAATTGCGTGCTCCTGTAGAATGCGCGGCGATGCGGGCGGAGCGCGCGTTGTACGCAGTTCTGGCGTTCGTGGCGCTCTCGATTTTCGTGTCGCCATGGACGCGCGAACTGTTCGTCGGCGACGAGACAAAGTACGCGCAGGTGGTGCGCGAAATGCGCGCCGGCGCGTTCTTTCTGCCGACGCTCGAAGGCACGCCGTTCACGCACAAACCGCCGCTGCATTTCTGGCTGATCGATCTGCTCACGTATCCGTTCGGTACGTATTCGATGTGGCCCTTCGTGCTGCCGTCGATTGCGGGGTTTCTCGCGCTGCTGTGGCTCATGTGGCGAATGGAGGGTCCGGTGGCGGCCTTCGTCTGCTCGACGTCGCTGATGGTGTGGGGCTCCGCGCAGGCGGCGCGGATGGACGTGACGTTCACGCTGACGATCGCGATCGCCGCCTGGATGATGCAGCGACAAAAGTTCGTCCGGGCCGGACTCTGGCTCGGAATCGGGACGCTGATCAAAGGTCCGATGGCGCCAGTGATCGGCTTGATGCTGGTGCTGTTCGAATGGCTCCGCACGAAACAGAGGCTGCGCGGCCGGTACGCGCTCGCGATCGTGCCGATGGTCGTTCTTCCGCTGCTCTGGTTCATTCCCGCGATGATCCTTGGCGGGCGAAGCTACACGCGCGAGGTGCTCGTGAAGCAGACCGCCGGCCGCGCGATCGGCGCGTGGGTTCATCGCTCGCCGTTCTGGTACTACATCGCGCATGCGCCGGGAGATCTCTTCCCGTGGTTTCTGCTCGCGGCGATCGCGATCATCGCCGCCCGTCGGAGAGGGGATGATCGTGCGAAGTTCTACGTCAGCTGGATTCTCGCGGTGCTCGTGCCGTACTCGGTCATGAGCAGCAAGCTCGACGTGTACATGATGGCGATGATCCCACCCGTGGCTCTGCTGATCGCGCGAATGTTTGCGGTCGATGACGTCTGGCTGCGCCGCGGCTGGCTCGCGAACGTCGTCATGATGGCGTTGCTGCTGCTGATCGGCGTTGCCGGCCTGTTCGTCCGGCAGGCGGCGCAGGCGAAGCCGGTGTTGATCGTTCTCATCGTGACAACGGTTCTCGCGCTGCTCGTGTCGCGCACGCCGCTTTCCTCGACGATCGCGCTCGGCTGCGTGACACTCGTCCCGCTGCTGTACGCCACGATGTTTCTGATGCCGCAGATCAACGAGCTCGGGTCGGATCGTCCGATCGTGCGCGCGATTACCGCGCAGCACGTGCCCGCAGAGCGGATCGCGCTCTACTCCTCGCCGTACCTGTGGACACGCGACATGCCGCGCGAGCTCGAGCGCGTGCGTTTCGTCTCTCCCGAATCGCTGCGCGGGCAGTCGCCGGCCGTAATCGTGACGAGCCGCAAACGCGCGAACGAGATCGCCGAGACTCTCCGCGCCTACAGGACCGTGGACAGCTTCCAGTTGATCGGAAAGTGGTTCGATGTCTATCGACGATAAGAGCCGTTACGCCGCCGCCGCGTTCGTCGTACTGCTGCTCCTGTCGATCGTCTGGCCGGCGCCGGTCGTGTCGATCAACCGCCTCTGGCTGCACGAACCGATTCCGATCGACGAGCTCTCGTTCCTCGGCCGCGAGTCGCCGTCGTGGGACGTGGTGTTCTGGTTCATCGCCGGTCTGTTCGCAATCGCAGTCGTGCAGAGCGGCGAACCAGCCGGGGAGATCTCGGTGTGGCGGCGCCGGCTCCGGCGTCGGTGGCAAGTCGAGTTGCCGCGCGGTTTCATGATCGCGCTCGCAGGCGCGGCCGCGATCGTCGCGTTCACCTGGCTGCTCGCCGACTCCGCCATCGTCGCCGTTGCGGAACGCGTTTCGTCTGAAGCCATCGAGGACACGATCCGCTACGCAAACCGCCTCGGCGGTGGGATGAACCCACCGATGATCATCGCGTTCTTCCTCATCGCCGGCGTCGTCTATCGCCGCCGCAGGTGGACCGAATACGGCATCGCCATGGCGCTTGCGGCGATCACGGCCGGCATCTTCGCGCAGATCGTGAAGTTCGCTGTCGCGCGCACACGCCCCGAGCTCTGGCTCGGCCCGTTCCACTACGCGCGAACGACGGCGAACTCGTTTCCGAGCGGACACACCGTCGCCGCGTTCGCGCTCGGCGGCGTGCTGCTGTTCGCGTCGCGAAATGTGCCGCTCCGCGTCATGGCGATGTTGCTCGCGATCTTCGTCGCGGTCGCGCGCGTCCTGGCGTTCCGGCACTGGCCGTCGGACGTCGTCGCCTCGGCGCTCATCAGCCTGCTCGCGGCGTGGATCGCCACGTCGGCGCTGCTACGCGTCGACGTCGGCGAAGTTCACGCTGACGAGCCGTGAACAGCCCGCCTCTTCCATCGTGACGCCGTACAGCACGTCGGCCGCTTCCATCGTGCGTCGCGAGTGCGTGATCACGATGAACTGCGTATCGCGCGACATCTCGCGCACGAGACGGACGAAGCGCTGGTTGTTCACCTCGTCGAGCGGCGCGTCGACCTCGTCGAGAATGCAGAACGGCGAAGGCTTGTAGCGGAAGATCGCGAACAGCAGCGCCAGCGCCGTGAGGGCACGCTCGCCGCCCGAGAGCAGCGCGATCGACTGGTTCTTCTTGCCGGGCGGCTGCGCCACCAGCTCGATGCCGCTCTCGAGCACATCCTCATCATCGAGGAGTTGCATGCGCGCGGTGCCGCCGCCGAACAGCGACGCGAAGATCTCGCCGAAGAACTTGTTGGTGTTCTCGAAAGCCTCGCGGAACAGCTCGCGCGACGTGAGGTTGATCTTGCGGATCGTCGAGCGCAGCGACTCGATCGACTGCACGAGGTCGTCGCGCTGCGTGCGCAGGAACGACTCGCGCTGCTCGAGCTCCTGGTGCTCGTCGATCGCGAGCACGTTGACCGGCCCGATCCTTTCGATCTGGTCCGTCAGCTTTGCCACCTCGGCTTCGATCGTCGCGCGCGCTTCATCGTCGGCTGGCGGCTCAACCTCGGCAAGCGCGTCGACGCCGGCGTGAAGGTCCATCGAGATCTGTTCGCGCAGCAGCTCGAACGCCGAACGAGCCCGGTCCAGGCGGCGCTCCGATTCGAACAGCGCGTCTTTCGCCGCGTTCCACAGTTCGCGAGAGGCAACTGCGCGCGATTCGAGTCCGGCGAGACGCGCCGCGAGATCGGCCACTTCCGCCTCGAGCGCAACGCGCAGCTCGGAGAGCTCGTGCAGTTTCTGAATCGACGCGTCGAGTTGCGCGCGGGCGTTCTCGACGGCCGTCCCGGTCTCGTGCTGTTTGCGCACGAGCGCCTCGATCTCCTGCTGCGTTTGCGTCGCGCGGGAGCCGAGTGAGATGACGATGCGCGACAGATTCTCGTGTTCGCGCTGGATCGCGTTGACGTTGCCGCTCGCCGCCTCGACATCCACGCGCGCCTTCGATGCCGTCTCGGTGATGCGTTCGAATTCGGCGCGCGACGACACGAGCAGTTCGTCGTGAACGCGAATCTGCTCGTGAGTGTCCGCTTCGATCTTCTCGAGCGTGGCGAGGTCATTGAGCGCAGCGTTCTTGCGGGCAAGGAGCTGTTCTTTCTCTTCTGCGTACAGCGTCTGCTCTTCGGACGCGACGGCGAGGTCCTTCTCGAACCGGTTCAATTCGGCGGCGGCGCGATCGCGTTCTCCGCGGCGGTCGCGAAGCTCCTGCTCAGCGCTGCGAGCGTGTTCCTCGGCGAGGATCCGCGCGTCGTCGGCTGCGCGAAGCTCGTCCTCGACCGACTGCAACCCGGCGGCGAGGCCGGTCGCGCGCACCTCTTCGTTTCCGAGGTGCGTTTCGAGATCGGACAGCTGACGTTTCAGAGAGAAGACGCCCGGCGTCGCGTTCTCGCTCTTGCCGCCGATGACCAGCGGGCCGCGAACGATGTCGCCTTCGAGCGTCACGAACGTCGCGTACGGACGGTCCTTCGAGCGCTCGATCGCCTGGTGCAGATCGCCGACGATGTACGTGTCGCACATCATCCGGCGAATGGCGTTGGCAACGGCGCCTTCGCCGATCAGCGAATACGACGCGTGACCCTCACCCGCCGCTTCGCGGCACCCACTCCCGCTCGCGGGAGAGGGCACAAGGAACGCGCCGCGCCCGGCACCACGCTCGCGGAGCCGCGCGATCGCCTGCACCGCGGTTTCGGTGTCGTCGACGACGATTGCCTTGGACACTTCGCGCAGCAGCACATCGAGCGCGACCTCGTACCCTTCGGCTGCGCTGACCGCCTCGGCTGCGGACGTGCCGCTCGGGATCAGCTCGAGGATCGCGCGGCGGACGTTTTCGTCCTGCGACTCGAGCGTCGTCATGAGCGAGCGCAGCGAGTCGATGCGATACGTCGTCTGCGACACGCGATCGCGCGCGCCGGCCAGCGAGTCGCGCATCTCGTCGCGGTGCGCCGTCAGCTCGTCGCGATGCTGGGCGGCGTCGCGCGCGGCGTGCTGCGCGTCGACGAGCGCCTGCTCGGCGTCGCGTATCCGCTGCTCCTGCGTGTTCAACGACGCGCGAGCGCCGTCGCGATTCTCCTGCGCCCGCCGTGCGCTCTCGGTGAGCTTGCTCAGATAGAACTCGCACTTCTCCACGGCGATCTCGATCTGATGCACCTGATTGCGCGCCTCGGAAATCCTCGCGATGGTGCGCATGAGCGACTCGCGCGCGTCCTGCAGCGCTTTCTCGTGCTGGCGGACCTCGTCGGAGCGATCCTGCCGCGCGCGCTCGATCTGGTCCGAGACTTCGCGGAGGCGGTTCCGCTCGGCGCGAGCGGCGTCGAGCGCCTGCGTTTTCTCGTCGAGCAGTTGCTGCTGCTCGGCCGCTTCCGATTCGAGCGACGCGATCTGCGCGCGCGCGTTCTCGATGCGCTGCATCAGGTCGCCCAGGTTGATCTCCGACTGCTGCATGAACGAGCGCAGACGTTCGACGTCGGCAGAGAGCCCGGCCATTTCCTCGCGCACCGCGGACGCTCGCGTCGCACGTGTCGTGTGCGTGGTGCGCGTCTCGGCCAGCGCGGCTTCGTCGCTTCCGAGCTGCGCGGCGAGCTCGCTCTCGCGCGCCTGCGACTCGCCGACCGCCGCTTCGGCCGTGTGCTGCTCGGCTTCGGCGATGACGATGCGTCCCTTGTACAGCGCGCGTTTGGCCGTCGACAGCTCTTCGCAGAGCTCGCGATGGCGGCGCGCCTTGCCCGCCTGCCGCTTCAGAGAATTCAGATTGCGCGTCACCTCGGCGAGCGTGTCGTCGATGCGAAGCAGGTTCTGCTGCGTCTCTTCGAGCTTCAGCTCCGCGGCGCGGCGCTTCGTCTTGTACTTCGTGATTCCGGCGGCTTCCTCGATGAGCCGCCGCCGGTCCTGCGGCTTATTCGAGAGGATCAGGTCGATCTTTCCCTGCTCCATCACCGAGTAGTTGCGGATGCCGAGGCCGGTGTCCATGAGGATGTCGGAGATGTCCTTCATCCGGACGCGCTTTCCGTTGAGGCGGAACTCCGACTCGCCGGTGCGGAACACGCGGCGATTGATCGTGATGCGGCCGTCGTCGGCCATCGGGTGATCGCTGTCGCCGTTGCTGACGCCGAGGGTCAGCGTGACCTCGCCCATGCTCAGCGGCCTTCGGCGCGCCGAGCCCTGGAAGATGACGTCGTCCATCGTCTCGCCGCGGATGTGCGCCGCGCGGTTCTCGCCGAGGACCCAGATGATGGCGTCGCAGATGTTCGATTTCCCGCAGCCGTTGGGGCCGACCACTGCTGTCAGCGCTGCGGGGAAGGCGAGTTGGGCGGGATCGTAGAAGGACTTGAAGCCTGCAATTTCCAGCTTTTCGAGTCTCAGCATTTTGTTAGACGAAAAATTAGCACGTTCTACACCGGATGTCTCCGTTGACACATGTGCATCGCACATGCTCCAGTGCGACTTCGTGCCGCCACATCGAGCGATCGATCAGTTTCTGGAACATGAAATCGCGGTCGGAAGCTTTCCCGGGGCGGTGTATGCGGTCGGTTCTGCGCGAGGGATCGAGTGGGGAAACGCCCTCGGATGGGCTGTGGCGGTGCCGCTGCGGATCCCGGCGGCCCTCGACACGATCTACGACTGTGCGTCGATCACGAAGCCGCTGATCACGACCGCGCTCGTTCTACAGGCAGTATCGGAAGGACGCATTGCCCTCGACGATGAATTCGAGGGGTTCCGCTATCGGGACCTGCTCACGCACACGTCGGGGCTGCGGGCGTGGCTGCCGTTGTATGCGTCGATTCGGGATTCGGTGGTCGGGATTCGGGATTCGTATCTCGAAGCAATGTTGCGAAACGGCCCCGACTACGACCCGCATACGCGCGTCGTTTACTCCGATCTGAACTTCGTCATGCTCTGGTGTGCGCTGCAGTCGATCTACGGCGACTACGTTGCGGCGGCCAACGAACGGGTGTTCGCGAGGCTTGCGCTCGACGACGCGATGTTCCGGCCTGCGGCGGATCTGCGCCCGTGGATCGCGGCGACGGAGTGGTCGCAGCGCTGGGAGCGCGGCATGTGCGCCGATCGCAGCGTCGTCTTCAACGGATTTCGCGAGGGGTTGATCTGGGGTGAGACGCACGACGGCAACTCGTTTTACGCCGGCGGCACTGCGGGCAACGCCGGGCTGTTCGCGACCGCGCGCGCGGTGTATCGCATCGCGCAGGGGTGGCTCGACGGCACGCTCGTGCCGCGCGAACTGCTCGAGCAGGCGGCGCACAACTACACTCCCGGCCTCGAAGAGAATCGCGGCCTCGGATGGCTGCTCAGCTATCCCGGCCACAACGCCACCGGAATGCTCTCACCGCGCGCGTTCGGCCATACCGGGTTCACCGGCACGTCGGTGTGGATCGATCCCGACGCCGATCGCGTGATGGTCCTGCTGACCAATCGCGTGCATCCGTGCGCGAATGCGATCGCGATGCAGAAGATCCGGGGCGAGTTTCACCGGCTCGCGCTGGCCGGGTCATCCTGAGCCGCTCAGGATGACTAGGTGGGACGTCGCTGCGGCGGAGCAGCAGCAGGTTGCTGCACCGGCTGAGGCGCGGCGCCGGCGGGCGGCTGCTGCGGCGGGTGCGCAGCCTGCTGCTTTGCCGCTGCCGCCTGCGCGGCCGCCTGCGCTGCCGCCTGCTGCGCGGCCACGACCTCCGGCGGAGTCACCGCGCCCTGCTCGACGATGAACGTGCGCATCGCCTGCGGATGTCCGTCATATTGGAACTGCAGATCGGGCATGGGCAGCGGCTTCGTCTCGTCGGGCTCGGTGCTGACGTCGGTGACTTCGGTGAGCGGTACCGCGGGTGCGGCGGAGACGGCGTTCTGATTTCGCGCCGTCACGAACTGATGGAGCGCGGCCAGGATCAGGAAGAGGACCACACTGCTGACCGCGATGACGATCCCCTGGCGTTGACGCGCGTACTCGAGGATGCTCTCCGACGCCGACATCCGCCGCGGGTGAAACATCTCCTGCAGCAGTGCGCTGGAGTCGACGACTTTCTGTCCCGTCGACGGATCGGAGCCGCAGTACGGGCAGATCTTCGCGCCCCCGTCGATCTCGTGCTGGCAGCCGGCGCAGGCGATCTTGTTCATTGCCCGCGGAAGGACAGGTCGACAGTGAACGGCGACGGCACAGGCGATCCGTTCTCGGTCGCCGGTTTGAATCGCCACGTCTGGACCGTGTCGATGATCTTCGCTGTCTGCCCGGGAATGCCCTGGATGACGTAGACCTCTTTGACTCTGCCGTCGGCGCCGACGACGAGTTGCAGCCTCGCGACGGTGGTTTCTCTCACCTGGATGTCCGGCACGGGCTGGTACTCCGGAACCGGACGCGTGCTGACGATGACGCGCGCCGGCTCACGAGTGGGCGCGGCCGGCGGCGCAGGCTCGGTGCTTTGCGATTGCCCTGCCGTCACCGGCGGTTCAGCCGACGAGGACGACATCTGCGGCGACGGTTCCGGCGATCGTTTCGTGCCCTGGTCGTATGCCGGTCCCGTCAGCGTTCGCGGATCGACGATCGCCTGTTTCTGCTTTTTCTCGGCGGCGGCGCGCGCGGCGAGTTGCGCGTACTCGACCGATGAGACCGCGGTCGCATCGCTGCGCTGATATTCGGGAGGCACACCCTGCGTCGCGTTGGCAACCGGTGCGCTGGTGATCGGCTGTTCGACTGGTGGAGTGTCGCTGCCGTTATCGGGCACGAGCGTCACGTTCGCCTGCGGGGCCGGCCTGACCGGAGCCGTCGCCGCCGCCGCCGGGCTCTTTCCCGCCTGATCCAGCCCCTTCACCGGCTTGCCGCGCTGCAGCCTGGAGCCGAGCACGAATGCGCCGATGAGCACGAAGACTCCAACGACGCCGATGAGCACCCAGCGGCCCAGCTTGTGTTCCGTCGGGGGGGTATACGTCGCCTCAGCCGATTGCTCGGGGCGCGCGGCTGGCACCGTCTCGTTCTGGTCCCAGTTGCAGTACGGGCAGATGCGCGCGTACGCATCGATCGGGCGGCCGCAGTGCGCGCAATGCTTCCTCTCCACCATCGCTGTTCGCCCGTGCAACCGGCGTACCGTCAACGGATGAGCCGGAGGCGGCCCGCTTGCCACACGGCGACCGCTGAATCGGTGATCGCGAACGCGTGCGGACCGACCTCTCGCGCGATCACCGCCGGCTTCGATCCGCTGATCCGGTAAAGCGTGGACGTGGTCGAGTCATACGCGACCGTGATCGCGCCTCGCGAGGCGACGCGATCGACTCCGCTCGGCAGCTCGGAGCTTTCCGGCGCGAACAGCCCGAGGCCGAGGAGGCCGCGGATGAAACCGCGGGTGAAGGCGCGGGCGACGGATTGCGAGCCCTCCACGACCCAGACGCGCTTCGACGCCGGATCGGCGATCGCGAGCCGCGAAGCGGAGAGCACGTTCGGCTTCGTCGTGACGGCGAGATCGACCGGAACAGCTCCGGTCGCGATATCTGCCGTGCGCTGCATCGAGTCGAGTGAAAACGTCCGGAGTTTTGC
>DASWBH010000281.1:0-2009 GCA_036390755.1 Thermoanaerobaculia bacterium | reverse complement strand
CGGCGCGAACGCGTGCACGAACTTCTACCAGTTCGCGAACGGCGGCTGGCTGAAGAGCAATCCGATTCCCGCCGCGTATTCGCGCTGGGGCAACTTCTCTGTCGTCGAGACCGCGAACCTCGAGAAGATGCACACGATCCTCGAGGAAGCGGCGAAGGCGAACGCGCCCGCCGGGTCCGATCAGCAGAAAGTCGGCGACTTCTACGCGAGCTGCATGGACGAGAGGGCGATCGAGCGCGCGGGCCTCACGCCGATTCAAGCCGACTTGAACAAGATCACGGGGATGCGGTCCGTTTCGGGTCTGCCTGAGGAGCTGGCGCGCCTGCACTCGTTCCGCATTCCGGCCGTCTTCGCGTTCGGATCGACACAGGACTTCAAGAACACCGACCAGGTCGTCGCCGGCATCCAGCAGGCCGGTCTCGGACTCCCGGACCGCGACTACTACACGAAGGAGGATCCGAAATCGAAAGAGATCCGCGTCCGCTACCTTCAGCACGTCCAGAACATGCTCCAGCTCCTCGGCGACGATGAGAACAACGCCCGCGGCGAGGCGCGCGCGATCATGGACTTCGAGACCAGGCTCGCGCAGGCGTCGATGACGAATGTCGAGCTGCGCGATCCCGTCGCCACGTACCACAAGATGACTGTCGACGAGCTGCAGGCGCTCGCGCCGTCGTTTTCCTGGCGCGAGTACTTCTCCGCGCTCGGCGTGCCGGCGCTGCAGAGCGTCATCGTCGGCCAGCCCGACTTCCTCACCGGATTCGAGCAGCTGATCAAGACCACACCGATCGACACGTGGCAGAGCTATCTGCGCTGGAACGTCGTCAACAACGAAGCGGCGCGCCTGCCGAAGCAGTTCGAGGAGACGGATTTCGACTTCTATCAGCGGTACCTCGAAGGCACGAAGGAGATGCTGCCGCGCTGGAAGCGCTGCACCGCCGCAACCGACGGCGCGCTCGGCGAAGCGCTCGGGCATCTCTGGACGCAGCGCTACTTTCCCGAATCGGCGAAGGCGCAGGCGCTCGACATGGTGCACAACATCATGCGCGCGCTTCAGGAGGACATCACCACGCTCGGCTGGATGAGTCCCGCCACGCGGCAACAGGCCCTGGCGAAGCTCCAGGCGTTCGGGCTGAAGATCGGCTATCCCGACAAATGGCGCGACTACTCGCAGGCGGCCATCGCGCGGCAGCCGTACGTCTACAACGCGCTCGTCGCGAACCATTTCGAGTTCCATCGCGACGAGAACAAGATCGACAAGCCCGTCGACCGTACCGAATGGCTGATGACGCCGCCGACGGTCAACGCCTACAACAATCCCCCGATGAACGAAATTGTGTTCCCGGCAGGCATCCTCCAGCCGCCGTTCTACGATCCGAAAGCCGACGATGCCTACAACTACGGCGGCATGGGCGCGGTGATCGGGCACGAGATCATCCACGGCTTCGACGATCAGGGCCGTCAGTTCGATCTGCACGGCAACCTCGCCGACTGGTGGACCGACGAAGACAAACAGCGGTTCCTCGAGCGCGCGAAGTGCGTGTCGCAGCAGTTCAGCAGCTACGAGCTCGGCGGCGAGCATATGACCGGCGACCTCGTCCTCGGCGAGAGCATCGCGGACCTCGGCGGATTGCAGATCGCGTACGCCGCGTACGAGAAGTCGCTCGAAGGGAAACCGCGCACGATCGTCGACGGCTTCACTCCCGAACAGCGCTTCTTCCTCGGATGGGCCCAGGTCTGGGCCGAGAACCAGACGCCCGAAGCGCAGCGCGTGCAGATCACGACCGATCCGCATCCGCTGTCGCGATTCCGCGTGAACGGACCGCTGTCGAACATGCCGGAGTTCGCCGCCGCGTTCGGCTGCAAGACCGACGACGCGATGGTTCGCAACGACCCGAATCGCTGCAACGTCTGGGGAGCTACGGCCGCGAAGTAACGACTGTCTGCCCTCTCCCGCCGCGCGGGAGAGGGTGGCGCGAAGCGCCGGGTGAGGGCCCCTCATCCGCCGC
>DASWBH010000280.1:0-22633 GCA_036390755.1 Thermoanaerobaculia bacterium | reverse complement strand
GCACGCGCCGGACCAGGCCGCGCCGCACGAGCTTATCGACGACGACGGACACCGTGCTCGGGTCCGTGCGCGTCTTCTCGGCCACTTCGCTGATGCTCAGCGGCCCCTTCGCCGTGCCGAGAGTGTTGAGGACGAAGAGCTGAGCACCGGTGATCTTCGCCCTGGTCGCCGCGCGGTGCGAGCTGCGCAGCGCCTGGACTATCCGGCGGAAATCGTCCATCAGCCGTCTGGTGCGATCGTCTCTTCTGCGCCGATGCGTGGACATCAATGAAAGTTTACCTCGCCTGCCGCTCCCCTTTGCGCGCCACCGGCGTCTGCAATCGCAGCGCCGCGTTGAGCAATCCGATGTGCGTCAGCGCCTGTGGAAAGTTCCCGATGAGCGCACCCGACGGGACCTCCGCCTCCTCGGACAACAAGCCGACATCGTTGGCCCGGTCGAGCAGTTTCTCGAACAGCTCGGACGCTTCCTCCTCCCGCCCGGCAATCGCCAGCGCCTCCACGAGCCAGAAGCTGCACGCGAGAAATGCGCCTTCGCCGGGCGGGAGTCCGTCGTCGGTCCGTTGCTCGTAGCGGAAGAGCAGATCGTCGTGGCCGAGCTTTGAGCGAATCGCGTCGATGGTGCCGAGGAGGCGCGGATCGTCGCCGGCGAGGAAGCCAACGCGCGAGGCGTACAGCAGGCTCGAGTCGACCTCGTCGCCGTCATAGATCGCCACCAAACTCGTCAGCTCCCGATTGAACCCGCGCTCGAGCACCTCGGCTTTGATCGCATCCCTCGTGCGCTGCCACGCCGTGGCGTCGGCTTTCAAGCGGCCTTTGTCCACGAGATGAACGGCGCAGTCGAGCGCCGCCCACGCCATGATTTTCGCGTGGACGTGCTGCTTGCGGCCGGAGCGCTTCTCCCAGATTCCGCTGTCGGGCTCGCGCCAGCGTTTCACGACGGTGTCGGCCAGTCGCTTCGCCAGGCGCTGCGTGTCTCGATCGAGACGCTCGCCGCGGTCGGTGTACTCATCGATGCCGCCGAGAACTTCGCCGTAGACGTCGAGCTGGAACTGGTCGTGAGCGCTGTTGCCGATGCGCACCGGACGGGACCCGGCGTAGCCCTCGAGATGATCGAGCGTCGACTCCGGCAGCCGCGACTCGCCGAAGACGTCGTACAGAATCTGGAGACTCGGCTGCGTGAGGCGCGTCGCGTAGAGCAGCCAGTCGACGAACGCGCTGCCTTCGATCGAGAAGCCGCAGTCGTACAACGCGCCGACGGTGAACGACGCGTCGCGCAACCAGCAGAAGCGATAGTCCCAGTTGCGCACGCCGCCGATTTTTTCCGGCAGCGACGTCGTCGGCGCGGCGACGATGCCGCCGGACGGGGCGTACGCCATCAGCTTCAGAGTGAGCACGCTTCGCAGGACCTGATCGCGGTACGGGCCGTTGTAGGTCAGATTCGACGACCACTTGCGCCAGAACGCCAGCGTCGCGTCGACCTCCTGGTCGGCGCTCTCGCCGATCGACGCGAGCACCGCCGGCGCGTGTGTCTCGTACGAGAGCGCGAAGTGGTGCCGCTCCTTCGCCTTGATCGCGAACACTCCGCGCGCGCACGCGTCGTCGATCTGCATCTCCACATTCGATCGCAGGTACCACACTTCCGCTCCGGTGGCGCACCAAACCGTGTCGCCGCGGCGCAGCTCGAGCCGGGGAACGACGCGCGCGTAGTTCGGCCGCGGCTCATACCGCGCCTCCATCGGCACGTCGCCCTCGACACCTTCGACGCGCCGCAGCAACTGCCGGAACGGCATCAGCCGCTCGCGTTTCTCTGCCTCCGTTAATGCCGGCATGAGGTCGAGGACGCGCACGACGCCGCGATCGGTCTCGTAGGTCGTCTCGAGCGCGTTCGTTTCGTCGATGTAGCGCCGCGTCGACTTGAACTCGATCGACGGCGCGAGCGAGAAGAACCCGCCGCGGTCCCGGTCGAGGATTCGCGCAAAGACCGAACGGCTGTTGAATCGCGGCCAGCAGAGCCAGTCGATCGATCCTTCTCGCGACACGAGCGCGGCCGAGCGGGTGTCGCCGATGATCGCGTAATCGGAGATCGGACGGTACCTGTCACTCGCCATACGCCATCCGCAGCACCTCGGCCAGATGCAGCGCGCGACGATGCGTCGTCTGCTCGATCTGCTCGCGGCAGCTGAAACCGTCCGCGATGATCAGCGTGTCGTGCGACGCGGCGCGCACCTTCGGCAGGATCACGCGCTCGCCGACGCGCAGCGAGACCTCGTAGTTGTCGCGCACGAATCCGAACGCGCCGGCCATGCCGCAGCAGCCGGAGTCGGGATGTTCGAAATCCAGACCCATCTTCCTCATCACCGACTCCTCCGCGTCGAACTTCATGATCGAGCGGTGATGACAATGCGCCTGGACGAGCGCCTTCCGCCTGAGCTTCGGGATCTCGCATTTCTCGCGCTCGAGGAACTCGCTCAGCGTGAAGACCTGATTGCCGAGGCGCTTGGCGTCTTCGCTCGTGGGAAAGAGACCGCGAAGCTCGTCGCGGAAAACAGACACGCAGCTCGGCTCCAGTCCGACGATGGGCGTACCGCGCTCGAGCTCGGGCCGCAGCGCCTGCATGATCTCGCGAAGCCGCTTCTTCGCGAGCCGCAGGAATCCGAAGTCGTACAGCGGACGTCCGCAGCAGAGATGCTGCGGTGGAACGCTGACCGTGTAGCCGGCGTGCTCGAGCACCTCGACCGCGGCCATCGCCGTCTGCGGATGGAAGTAGTTGTTGAAGGTGTCGGGCCAGAGCATGACGCGCGGTTCGGGATTCGGGATTCGGGATTCGGGACGGCGGCGGCGGAACTGCGCGACAAAGGTTTGATGCGCGTACCGCGGCATCTTCCGATTCGGCGAGATCTGCGCGAGCGACTTCACCGGCGGCAGCTGCATGACGAAGTTCGCCAGCCGCGGCGTCATCGACGCGAGTCGCGACCAGCGTTCGATCCAGCCCATCGCGTACGCGTGCGGCGGGCGCAACCGGCGCGCGTAGTAGTGCGACAGAAACTCCGCCTTGTACGTGGCCATGTCGACGTTGACCGGGCATTCGCCCTTGCATCCTTTGCACGCGAGACAGAGGTCGAGCGCGTGCTTGACCGAGTCGTTGTCCCACGATGCCCGGATCTCCTCGCCGCGGAACATCTCGAAGAGCAGATGCGCGCGGCCGCGCGTGGCGTGCTCCTCCTCGCGCGTGACCATGTAGCTCGGACACATCACGCCTTTGTCGAAACGGCGGCACTCACCGACGCCGACACAGCGCAGCACGGCGCGCTCGAATCGCCCGTCGTCGTCGGGAAACTGAAAATGCGTCTTCGGTGACCACGGCCGGTACCCGGCGCCGAGGCGGAGGTTCTCGGTGGGGTGGTAGGGCTGGACGATTTTTCCGGGATTCATCTTCCAGTCGGGATCCCAGATCGCCTTGAACTCGCGGAATGCCTCGATCAGCTCGGGGCCGTACATCTTCGGCAGCATGTCCGCTTTCGACTGACCGTCGCCGTGCTCGCCCGAGAGCGATCCGCCGTACGAGACGACGAGGTCCGCCGCGTCGTCGAGAAACGCGCGGAACTTCCGGATGCCCGGCGCGGTCTCGAGATCGAAGTCGATGCGCGTGTGGACACAGCCCTGACCGAAGTGGCCGTACAGATCGCAACCGTAGCCGTACTTGTCGAAGAGCTTGCGCAGGTCGCGCAGATATCCGCCGAGTTTTTCCGGATGGACCGAGGAATCCTCCCACCCTTCCCACGTCAGCGGATGGCCGGGAACATTGGCGGTCGCGCCGAGTCCCGACTCGCGAATGCGCCAGACGATGTCCTCTTCGCGATCGTCATCGTAGAGCTTCATCGACGGAACGATCTTCGCGTTGTTCAGCGCGTCCATCATCTTCTTCGCGTGACCGTCGGCCTCGTCCCTGGTCTCGCCGCCGAATTCGACGAGAAGCCATCCCGCTCCTTTCGGCAGCAGGCGTTCGTCGCCGGAATGAAGGTGCTTTGCCTTCATGTCGGAGACGAGCCGGTCGTCGATCCCTTCCAGCCCGATCGGCTTGAACTGCAGCACCTCGGGCACGTGGTCGGCGGCGATGAAGATGTCGTCATATCCGAGGACGACGAGCGTGCGGCAGGGCGGAGAGTCGACGAGCCGGCATTTCGCCTCGAGCACGAGCGCGCACGTCGACTCGGTGGCGACGAGCGCCTTTGCCAGATTGAATCCGTTCTCCGGCAACAGGTCATCGAGGTTGTAGCCCGACACCCGGCGCGGGATCTTCGGATAGCGCGCGCGGATCAAGCCGGCATAGCGATCGCGGAGATCGCGCAGGCGGCGATAGATGTCGCCGATGCGGCCGCCTTTGTCGATGATCGCGTCGACCTCAGCGTCTGAAAGCGGACCGACGTGCATGCGCGTGCCGTCGTAGAGCAGAACATCGAGCGCGTCGATGTTGTCGACGGTCTTGCCGGCCATCAGCGCGTGCACGCCGCAGGAGTTGTTGCCGATCATTCCGCCGATCGTGCAGTGCGTGTGTGTCGCCGGATCGGGACCGAACGTGAGGTGATGCTCTTCTGCGGCGTTGCGCAGGTCGTCGAGCACGAGGCCCGGCTGCACGCGCGCGAATTTCCCGGCCCGGTTCAGCTCGATGATGTTGTGCATGTACTTCGTGAAGTCCAGGACCACCGCGACGTTGCAGCATTGGCCGGCGAGGCTCGTGCCGCCGCCGCGCGCGAGGATCGGCGCGCCGAACTGGCGCGCCAGAGCGACAGTGGCTACGACGTCGTCGGCATCGCGCGGCATCACCACACCGATCGGCACTTGCCGGTAATTCGAGGCGTCGGTCGCGTAGAGAGCCCGCGAGCCGGCGTCGAAACGAACTTCGCCGCGAATCTCGCGCTCGAGCGCGGCAGCGAGCGCGGCCGCATCGACATTCAGCGACTGGATGCGATCGGAGTGGACAACGCGCGAGGGCGCAGCGCCGCCGGTGCGCGTGGTCGGGAGAGGCGGGAAACGGTTGGGGATCACGATCGTGTCATTCCGAGCGCCGGAGAGCGCGAGGAATCTGGGCGGTGGCGCGATTCCGCCGCCCAGATTCTTCGCCGTCTACGCGGCTCAGAATGACACCGCATACTTCTCCGCATCCTTTCTCTTCAGTTCGAGTCCGTGGCCGGGACGCGTCAGATCGGGCCGCACGACTCCGTCGCGCGCCGCGCAGAAGCCGTCGAAGAGCATCGACTCGATCCGCACGTGGTCGTGGAAGTACTCGAGATGGACGAGCGGCAGCGCAGCGCAGCCCACATGAAGGTGCATCGACGGCGCGCAGTGCGACGACAGCGCCAGGTTGAACGACTCGCAGAGCGCGGACGCGCGGAGAAAGCCGGTGATGCCGCAGCAGCGCGTGGCGTCGGCCTGAAGCACGTCGACCGCCCCGGCCACGAGCATGCGCCGGAAGTAGTAGTGGTCGTATCCGTACTCGCCGGCGGCAATGTCCATCCCGGCCGGCGCGCGATCGCGGATCAGGCGAAGGCCGTCGAGATCGTCGGATCCGACCGGCTCCTCGAACCACCGCACGTCCGATTCCGCGAAATGTTCCGCCTGCGCGAGCGCGAGCTTGCGCGTGTACGCGCCATTCGCGTCGACGAACAGCGCGCAGTCGCCGATGGCCTTCTTCGCAACGCGCACGCGCTCGCGATCGGCAGCGGCGTCGCGGCCGACCTTCATCTTCACGAAGCGCATCCCCTCCTCCGCCCACCCGCCCAGCTGCTGCCGCAATCGCTCCGGCGCGTACGACGTAAACGCGCCGCTGCCGTACACGAGCACTGCATCGCGAACGCGCCCGAGAAGATTGACCAGCGGAAGGCCGAGGAGTTTCGCTTTGAGGTCCCACAGCGCGTTGTCGACGGCGGAGATTGCGGTCGCAGCGACGCCGGGTCGTCCGACGTTGCGGATGTCGCGGAGCATCTTCGCCCATGCCGCCGAGATCGACATCGCGTCATGGCCCGCGAGCAGCTTCACGAACCGCGATTCGATCAACGTCGCCGCGGAGAGATCGGCGTACGTCCAGCCGACGCCTGTCTCGCCGCCCGCGGCGATCTCGACGAGCACCATCGTCGTGGAGTCCCACTCGTACGTTCCGTCCGACTCGGGTGCGTCGGTCGGAATGCGATAGGCGGCGACGCGAAGATCGTCTACGGGAACGACGTCACTTCCGGAACGAATCGAACATCTCCTTGATCGAGTTGCGCAGCATCGCCGAACGGTTCGGGTCTTTGATCAGCGAAATCATGAACTTCCTGGCCTGGTCGGAGGTGATATGCGGCGGCAGCGGCGGGACTTCCGGATCGGTGCGGAACGAGACGACGCAGGGGCGATCGGCCGCGAGCGCTTCGTCCCACGCCGCACCGATACGGTCCGGCGAATCGACGCGGATTCCCTTGAGTCCGAGGGAGCGGGCGTACTCGTCGTATTCGAAGCCGGGCACGTCCTGCGACGCGTCGAACTTCGCGTCGCCGCCCATCACGCGCTCCTCCCATGTCACCATGTTCAGGTCGCAGTTCTCGAGCACGGAGATGATCAGGCGCGGATCGCTCCACCGCTTCCAGTACTTCGAAATCGTGATGACCTCGTTCATGCCGTTCATCTGGAACGCACCATCGCCGACGAGCGCGATGGCCACACGATCGGGAAAGGCAAACTTCGCGGCGATGGCGTACGGAACTCCCGGTCCCATCGTGGCGAGATTGCCGGAGAGCGAGCCCAGCATGCCGCGCCGGAACTTCAGATCGCGCGCGTACCACGTCGCGGTCGATCCGGAGTCGGCGGCGAGGATGCAGTTGTCCGGCAGCCGCGGCGAGAGCTCCCAGAAGACGAGCTCGGGATTGATCGGATTCGCGGTGTTCTTCGAGCGTGCCTCGAGGATCTCCCACCAGTCGCGAATCTCGCCTTCGAGCTTCTCACGCCACGAGCGATCCGTCTTTCGCTTGAGCAGCGGAATGAGCGCGCGCAGCGTGTCGCGGCTGTCGCCGACGAGGCTCACCTCCATCGGATAGCGAATCGACAGCATCCGGCCGTCGATGTCGATCTGGATGCCGCGCGCTTTCCCCTCTTCGGGCAGAAACTCGGGATACGGAAAACTCGAACCGACCATCAGCAGCGTGTCGCACCGATCCATCAGCGTCCAGCTCGGCTTCGTGCCGAGCAGGCCGATCGAACCGGTCACGAACGGCAGATCGTCCGGCACGACCTGCTTGCCGAGGAGCGCCTTGGCGATGCCGGCGCCGAGGAGATCGGCGGTTTCGAGGAGCTCATCGGTCGCTTTGGCGGCGCCGATGCCGGCCAGGATCGCGACGCGTTTGCCGGCGTTCAGCACGTCGGCTGCGCGACGCAGATCGGCCTCCGATGGAATCACGCGCGGCGATGACCAGCCCACGCCTGAGTGAATCGTCGAGTGTTTGTGCGGCGGTTCGGCAGCTTTCTCGTCCTGCAGGTCGTGAGGAATGATCACGCACGTGACCGTGCGCTCGGCGAGCGCGATGCGGAACGCGCGGTCGATGAGATGCCGCATCTGCGCAGGCGCCATCGCCGTCTGCACGAACTCGGATGCGACGTCCTTGAAGAGGTTCTGCAGGTCGACCTCCTGCTGGTACGAGCCGCCCATGGCCAGACGCGACGACTGTCCGACGATGGCGACGACCGGCTGGTGATCGAGCTTCGCGTCATACAGACCGTTCAGCAGGTGAATCGCACCGGGGCCGGAGGTGGCCAGGCAGACGCCCGGCTCGCCGGTGAACTTCGCGTGCGCACAGGCCATGAACGCGGCCATCTCTTCATGGCGCACCTGGATGAAATCGATCGCGCCATCCGCGCGCTCGAGCGCGCCCATGATCCCGGTGATGCCGTCGCCCGGATAGCCGTAGATGCGCTTGACGCCCCATTCCTGGAGCCTGCTGACGAGGAAATCGCTGACTGTTTCTGCCATTTGAAACTCCCGGTTAACGGTTAACTGTTAACCGTTAACCGAATACGCGATGGTCGAGAGCAAGGCATTCTCAGCCTGCCGCGAGTCGAGCCTGGTGTGCTGCACGACGACAGGCACGTCGGACACGAACAGACTGGCGTAATCGGTGCCCTTCGGAATCGGCTCCGGGTCGCTCAGGTCGTTAAAGCGGAGGTGCTTCGTCCTGCGCGCGCCGACGGTCACTCGATACGGGCCGGCGGGCTCGCGATCCTTGAAAAAGATCGTGATCTCGACGTGGGCGTCGCGGTCGCCGCAGTTGAGGATGCAGGCCGTCTCGTGCGAGGTGAACTCGGGCTCCGGACCGTTGCTCCACGCCGGGATATAGCCTTCGGCAATTGCCCACGTCGTAGTCCCGACCGATTTCATGAAGCGAGGTCCAAGCATCAGTCGTGCCTCAATTGCGATACATGGATTACCATGCATAGCGGCGGCGAGCCCCCGCCTTTGGAATGAGCAGCAGGAAGGACGACGACGCGCAGCGCGTGCTCAACGCGTTCCGGCACCTCGTGAAGGCGCTTCGCGTCGCCGACCGCGCCGGCCTGAAGCAGCACGGAGTGGGCGCGGCGCAGATCTTCGTGCTTCACGAGCTGAGTCGCCACTCGCCGCTGTCGGTCAACGAGCTCGCCGAACGGACTGCGACCGATCAGAGCACCGTGTCTGTCGTCGCAAACAAGCTGGTCGCGAAGGGACTGGTGACGAGCAGCAGGTCGGACGAGGATGCCCGGCGCGCGGAGCTAGCCCTCACGGCGAAAGGCCGGCAACTGGTCAGGAAGCTTCCCCCGCCCGTCCAGCACGCTCTCATCGCCGGCGTGCGCCGCTTCCCGCCCGCCCGCGTCCGCGATCTCGCCGACATGCTCGAGCGGATCGTCGGCGAGCTCGGCGTCTCCGACGAACGACCGCCGATGTTCTTTGAGGACCGCGACCGCCGGCGCCGCTGAGGCTGGCATTACTCCTGGTTCACCGCCCGGCGCTGAGCCGCGGAGACGGCGAAGGATCTGGGCGGCAGGCACTTGCCACCACTCAGATCCTTCGCGCTCTGCGGCGCTCAGGATGACTCAGAAACGCGGCGCGAAGACTTTGAGGATGTCGCTCCGCGTCGCTGATGACGTGCTGGCTTTCGCTTTGATCGTGCCCATCTCGTCGAGGAGCGTCGGATGCTGCACCGCATACAGAACGCCGGTCGTGACGATCTCTTCCTCGTACGTGAAGTTCTGCGCCTGCCGACGACTGCCCGGATCGTGATCGTGCGGCAGAGACTTCACTTTGCCGCGCAGCTCCTTGAACAGATCGTCGCCGCGCCACGTGACGCACGGCGAGATGATGTTGAGGAACGCGAAGCCGCGATGCTGGATCGCGCGCTTCATCAGGTCGACGGTTCCCTTGATATCGCCGGAGAACGCGCGGGCCACCCATGTGGCGCCGAAGGAGATCGCCAGCGCGCAGGGATCGATTGCCGCGTCGGGATTGCCGTACATCGTCGACTTGGTCTTGTCGCCGGTCGGCGTCGTCGGTCCAGCCTGACCCTTCGTCAGTCCGTAGATCTCGTTGTCCATCATGATGTAGGCGATGTCGACGTTGCGACGCGCGGCGTGCATGAAGTGGTTGCCGCCGATGGCGATGCCGTCGCCGTCGCCGCCGACGGCGATGACGTTCAGGTTCGGCGAGGCCAGCTTCGCGCCCGTGGCGATCGGCAGCGCTCGGCCGTGCAGCGAGTTGAAGCCGTAGGTCTCGACGTAGCCGGGCAGACGCGAGGAGCAGCCGATGCCCGAGACGACGACGGTGTCCTGCGGGTTGCACTTCAGATCCGCAAGCGCCTTGTACAGCGCATTGAGGACGCCGAAGTCGCCGCAGCCGGGGCACCACACCGGCTTGAGATCGCTCTTGTATTCGTTGGGTGTGAATTTGAATTCGCAGCTGCTCATGCCAGCACCTCCGCCACGCACTGCTCAATGATCTCGGATACGCCGAGGGCCTTGCCGCCGGAGCGTGCGTAGACTCTGGTTTTCTTCGGCAGGTCGACCTGGGTTCTCAGGTATTGATAGAACTGTTTCGAGTAGCTCAGCTCGATGACGAGGAGCTCGCCGCACGAGGCGATGAACTTCTCGAGGTCGGCAACCGGCAACGGCATGATCATGCGCGGCGCGAACGCGGCCACGCGCAGATCGCCCTGATTCAGCCGCTCGACCGCTTCGCGCACCACACCGGCCGTCGAACCCCAGCAGATGATGCCGAGGTCGGCGGTCTCGGGACCGAATCGGTGGAAGAGGCGGTACTTCGAGGCAAGCGCATCGAGCTTGCGATAGCGCTTCGCATTCATCGTTTCATGCGTGACGAACATCGAGTTCGGTCTGCCCTGCTCGTCGTGCTCGAGACCGTTGGTCTGATACTCGCCGCCGGCCATGCCCGGGACGCTCATCGGCGAGACCCCGTTCTCCGTCACGCGGTAGCGGCGGAACTCCTTCAGCTCTTCCGGATTCGCGAGCTGCCGGTCGATCACGTCGTGCACGAGGTTGTCGCCCGAGATCGTCTCGCGCCGCTGGGCGATGGACTGCTCGGAGAGCACGATCACCGGCATCTGGAATTCTTCGGCGATGTTGAACGCGTCAACGGTCGCGTGGTACGTGTCTTCGACGTCCGAGCAGGCGATGACGGCGCGCGGCGTGTCGCCGTGGCTCGCGAAGAGCGCGTGCATCAGGTCGGACTGCTCGCTCTTCGTCGGGATTCCGGTCGAGGGTCCGCCGCGCTGCACGTTGACGATCACCGACGGAACTTCGGCCATCGACGAGAGGCCGAGCATCTCGGCCATCAGCGACAAGCCGGGACCCGAGGTCGCGGTCATCGACTTGACGCCGGAGAAGGACGCGCCGACGACAGCGCCCAGCGCTGCCAGCTCGTCTTCGGTCTGCAGGCACGTGCCGCCGATCTTCGGCAGCCACTCGCTGAGGAAGTGCAGGATTTCGGATGAAGGGGTGATCGGGTACCCGGCGAAGAAGCGGCAGCCGGCGTCGATCGCCGCGACCGCACTGGCCTCGTTGCCGGACATCACGAGCTTCGGCGCTTTCTTCTCGTAGGCGAATTTCTTCACCGAGCCGGCGACTTCGTTGCCGATCTCGATGCCGCGGTCGAACGCCTTGATGTTCCCTTCGACCACCGCCGCGGTCTTCTTGCCGAAGCGCGCGCGGAGGGCGGCGCGCAGGGCGTCCTGAGGCAGGCCGAATGCCGCGCTCAGCACGCCGAGGGCGAGAACGTTCTTGCCATTCGGAGCGCCGGCGTCGCGGGCGGCGTTGGCGAACGCGATCGGGAAGAATCTCGCGTTCAGTCCGGCCGGCGGCGGGTCTTTCTCTTCGTAGAAGACGACGGCGTCGGGCGCGGGCGTGAGCTCGTTTCGGAAGCGCGCGTAATCGGCCCAGTTGAAGACCACGAGCGCATCGAGCGCGTCGGCCTGGGAGTAGATCGGTGCCGTGCTGATGCGCACGGTCGCCGATGACTCGCCGCCGCGGATCTGCGGTCCGTACGCCTCGGTCTTGATGACATTGAGGCCTTCGCGGGCGCAGGCCATGGAAAGAATGTCCCCGGCGGCGACTGCTCCGTCGCCTCCGGAGCCGACGATGGAAAGAGTAAGTTCCTGAGTCACTTCAAGCCTCCTCGTAATGTGAGGAACAGGCTCGCTCCAGGGGTGAACTTTCACCGATGCGGGTAGTCACGTCGCCGGGTGACGAAAATCACACGGCGACATGACGGAAGTCATGCCCCGGCGTTCGGAAGGGGCCCATGATCATTGCGACTATGTCTCAACTGGCTTTCCAGCACTGCGCCGCCACCCGGGAACTCCCCTCCGACGGTCCGAAGAGGCTTCTCCTCATCGGCAACCCGAACGTCGGCAAGTCGCTCCTCTTCGGATGCCTGACCAACCGATACGTCACCGTCTCGAATTACCCGGGCACGACCGTCGAGATCACCACGGCGAAGGCGACGATCGCCGGCGCCTCGCGCCTGGTCGTCGACACGCCCGGCACGAACGGACTCATCCCGCAATCGGATGACGAGCGCGTCACGCGCGACATGCTCATCAGCTCGGAAGGCGCGGACGTCGTGCAGGTCGGCGACATGTCGAACATCCGCCGCACGCTCCTGCTTTCGCTGCAGATCGCCGAGCATGCCATTCCATTCACGCTCTGCCTCAACATGACCGACGAGGCGCGCGAGCGCGACAGCGAAGTCGACGTCGGCGCGCTCTCGGCAACGCTCAACGTCCCCGTCGTCGCCACCTCGGCACTGCGGCGATGGAACCTCGAGCGCCTGAAGCGCGAATCGATCAAGCCGGCGATCGCGAACATCGTCGTTCCCTACCCGGACGAAATCGAGCAGGGCATCGCCAAGGTGCTCGACGTCTTCGAGACCTCGCGCGGCATCGCGTTGTCGATCCTCGCCGGCGATGAGACGCTGACGCAATTTCTGCCCCAGGACTCGCTCGCTGCGTTCGATGCGATCCGGCACGACGTGCAGACCGCCGTGGCACAACCGCTGAGCGTCGTCATCATCAACTCGCGGCTCGCCGCCGTCGACCGTCTCCTCGGCACTGCCGAAACGCAGCAGCGCGAGAGCCGCGGGAACCTTCGCGATCGCATCGGTGCGATCAGCATGCACCCGGTCTGGGGTGTTCCCGTGCTCGCGTTCGTGCTGTACATCGCCTGGCTGTTCGTCGGCAAACTCGGCGCCGGCACACTCGTCGACCTGCTGGAGAGACGTGTGTTCCAGCAGCACATCAACGTATGGGCGACGAATGCCGTCGCGTGGATGCGTCTGCCGCAGTTCGTCGGCAATCTGCTCGTCGGCCCGTACGGCGTGATCACGATGGCGCTGACGTATGCAATCGCCATCGTGCTGCCGGTCGTGATGACGTTCTTCTTTTTCTTCGGCGTGCTCGAAGACTCCGGCTACCTGCCGCGCCTCGCCGTGATGCTCAACAGGATCTTCCGCCGCATGGGCCTCAACGGAAAAGCGGTGCTGCCGATGGTCCTCGGACTCGGCTGCGACACGATGGCCACGCTGACGACGCGCATCCTCGAGACGAAGAAAGAAGCGACGATCGTGACGCTGCTGCTCGCTCTCGGCGTGCCGTGCTCTGCGCAGCTCGGCGTGATCATGGCCATGCTCGGCCCGCTTCCGCTGGCCGCGACTGTGATCTGGCTGTCAGTCACGATCGGCACGATCTTCATCGTCGGCTGGGCAGCGTCGAAAGTCGTCCCCGGCCAGACCGGCGACTTCATCCTGGAGATCCCGCCGATCCGCGTCCCGAAGTTGTCGAACATCGCGATCAAAGTTCTCGCGCGCACGGAGTGGTACCTGAAGGAAGCCGTGCCGCTGTTCATCGTCGGCACGGTGCTGCTGTATGTCCTCGACGCTGTGCATGTGCTTACGCGCATGCAGCGGATCATGGCGCCGCTCGTCGTCGGCGCGCTCGGGCTGCCGGCCGAATCGGCGAATGCGTTCCTCATCGGATTTCTGCGTCGGGACTACGGCGCAGCAGGCTTTTATGCGATGCAGAAGGCCGGTCACCTCGCGCCGGTGCAGACCGTGATCGCGTTGACGGTGATCACGCTCTTCGTGCCGTGCGTCGCGAACTTCCTGGTCATGCTGAAAGAACGCGGCACGCGCATGGGACTGCTCATCTCTGCATTCATCATGGTCTATGCATTCGGCATCGGCGCCGTGATGCATGCGGTGTTCAACGTACTTGGAGTGCGGCTGTGAACTACTACCACTGCCCGCTGTGCAGCCTGGAGTTCGAGAGCGAGACGTGCCATGCGTCGTGCCCGATCTCTTCCGGCTGCGCGATGGTGCGGTGCCCGTCGTGCGGATACGAGTTCGTCGAGGACAGCGCCGTCGTCGCGCTCATCCGCCGAATGATTCCGAACTGGAGAAAACATGATTCACCCGATCAATGAAGAGATCCTCGAGCGGCTCTGGTACGCGCGCGAAGAAAACAAGGCAGCGGATCTGAGCTCGCTGAACGGCGAGACCGCGGCGGCGTTGCGCGACCTGATCAGCACGAACCAGATCACCGAGTCGCTCGAGCTGCTGCCGGAGGGTGAATCGAAGGCACGAGGCATCGTCCGCCGCCACCGCCTCGCTGAGATCATGTTCACTCAGGTGCTCGACGTGAACATCCGCGATGCGGAGCGCTCCGCGTGCGAGTTCGAGCACATTCTCGCCGAGCGCGTCGTCGACCGCGTGTGCACATTTCTCGGTCACCCGCCCGCATGCCCGCACGGCAAGCCGATTCCGCAGGGCGAATGTTGCCGCGTGTACACGAAGAAAGTCGACCCGCTCATCACCCGCCTCGTGGACCTGCCCCTCGGCGCGTCCGGATCCGTCGTGTTCATCGCCCCGAGGTCCGTCTCGCGCCTGAATCGCCTGGCCGCGTTCGGCGTGGTGCCCGGAAGCAGCATCCGCCTGATCGAGCGGAAACCGTCCGTCGTCTTCTCCTGCGGGCATACCTCGATTGCGGTCGAAGACGAGATCGGGCGAGAGATTTACGTGCGGCCGGCGCTGTAATCAGCACCCTCACCCGGCGCTTCGCGCCACCCTCTCCCGCGCGCGGGAGAGGGAAGAACTGAGGCGGGTGACACTCATCACAACAAGCCCTGACGCCCGTCATCCGCCGCGAATCGTCGTGGCGCTAGTGTCTCCCCGTGATCGCGTCGCAGTGCATGCCATCCGTCGCGCAGCCGAGGGGAATCCGCCGTGTGCCGTGCTGCGCTGCCGCGTTTCACCGTGCTTCCTCACCTTTCCGTCGGGACTTTGGTCTGATCGCTTGCGGGACCGGGTGGGCACCGGCTCCGATGAGTCTTCAGGCAACCGTCTGACGGGTTCCCCTCGGCGTTTTCCCTCTTGTGATGATCGTCACCCGGCGGGGTGACTCGCTGCACCAGCAGCGGGTCCGCCCCGGCGAGACGATGCCCCTGCGCACATGACGGTGTGACGCACGACGGAGGCAACAGAATGATCAGCGTTACCAAGCTACTCGGTGGACCCTCGTTTTTCGGCGATCGCCTACGCTACGACTCAACTTCCCACGCGCAGAAGCACGGCACGAACGAAGGTTCCGGCCCGGTCGTCGTCTGGAACTCCACCAAGACCTGCAATCTCGAATGCATCCACTGCTACGCCTCGGCCAAGAAGGCGAAGTTCCCGGGCGAGATGACCACCGAAGAAGCGCGCGAGATGATCGATGATCTCGCCGCGTTCAAGGTTCCGGCCCTGCTGATGTCCGGCGGCGAGCCGCTCGTCCGCCCCGACATCATCGAGCTCGCCGAATACGCGATCAGCAAAGGCATCCGCGTCACGTTCTCGACCAACGGCATCCTCATCACAGACGAGAAGGCCAGGAAGCTCGCCGAAATCGGCGTGACCTACTGCGGGATCTCCGTCGACGGTTCCGAGCCGCGCCACGACCACATGCGCGGCAAGACCGGCGCGTTCCAGGAAACGCTCAAGGGAATCCGCAACTGCCGCAAATACAACATCCGCGTCGGCCTGCGCTTCACGGTGACGTCCGAGAACATGGGCGACATCGACGCCATCTTCCGCATCGTCGAAGAAGAAGGCATCGGCCGGCTGTGCATCTACCACCTCGTCTACTCCGGACGCGGCGCCTACCTCTCCGGCATCGACGTGCCGAATGAAACGAAGCGCGTGTTCATGGACAAGTTGATCCGCCAGGTCGAGAAATGGAACGCCGAGAAGCGCGACATCGAAGTCATGACGGTCGACAACCACGCGGACGGTCCATTCATCTACCTCTGGCTCCTCGAGAACGATCCGGAGCGCGCGCCGTACGCCTACGACCTCGTGATGAAGAACGGCGGCAACCGCACCGGCGTCGCGATCGGCGCCATCGACAGCTTCGGATTCGTGCACCCCGACCAGTTCACGCAACAGCACATCGTCGGCAACATCCGCGAGCGCAAGTTCTCGGAGATCTGGACCGACCCGCACGTCTCGATGCTGGCCGGCCTTCGCGACCGCAAAGAGAAGCTGCGCGGCCGCTGCGCCACCTGCCGGTGGTTGCCCTGCTGCAACGGCAACTTCCGCGCTCGTGCCGAGGGAGCGTTCAGCGACTACTGGGAATCCGACCCGGCCTGCTATCTGACGGAGGAGGAGATCGCGCGATGACCAGCGTCGAAGTGACGGTTCCAACCTCACCGAAAGACGTCATCAACCGCGCGATCCTCGAGGTCTCCGAAGATCAGGTCAAAGGCTTCGTACGCGATCCGATGCAGGCCATCGCCCACCGCAGCGGCATCGATGTCGCGATCGTGGTCGAGCGCATTCAGGCGATGCTCGAAACCGGGGTCATTCGCCGCGTCCGGCAGACGCTGCTGGCGACGAACCTCGCGCAGGGTGCGCTCATCGCCTGGAAGATCACGCCTGAAAGAGCCGCAGCGGGATTCGATTTCATCGCGAAGGAAGATCCGTTCTCCGGACACGTCGTCATCCGCAATTCCGAATTCGGCTCGACCGACTGGCCGCTCTGGACGACGCTGAAAGTGCCGACGGGATTCTCGGTCGAGAAACACTGCGACTTTCTCCGCGATCGCGTCGGCGCCGAGAAGTACCGCATCATGCCCGCTCTCCGCGCCTTCGTCCTCGGCGTGGGGCACATGCGCCGCAAAGACATGAAGGTGGGCGAGATGGCGGACGAGCCGGCGATGGATATGACGCCGGCGATCGTCGATCTCACCGATCGCGATTGGCGCGTGCTCGTCGAGCTGAAGCGCGACTTCACGGCTGACGAGATCGGCTTCAGCATGTGGGAGCGCCGCGCGCTCGCCGCAGCAATCGATCCGGACATGTTCTTCGAAGTCGCCGAGGATCTCGATCGGCGCGGCGTGATCGGACGGTTCTCGACGTTCCTCGAGCACACGAAGCCCGTCGGCGACGCGAGCGAACGCCTCTCGAGCTTCAACGGCCTCTTTCACTGGGCCGTGCCGAAGGGACGCGAGATCGAGGGCGGACGCGAGATCGGCCGCTTCCGCATCCTCACGCACTGCTACTGGCGCGACGCCGGTCCGGAACTGAACAACGTCAACATCATGGCCGTCGCGCACGGCGAGACGAAGGAGCAGGTCATGGCGCACAAGGCCGCCATCGACAAGCACCTCATCGACACCGGCATCGGCCTGAATTACACGAACGTCTACTGGGGCGGCCGCGCCGAGATCAAGCCGAGCGAGATCTCACCGGCCGTCTATCGCGAGTGGGCAGTGACGCGAGGGTTGGTGTAGCCATGTACGAACATAAAGGAACTGACTTCAACGCGAATCCGTTCGTCGTGATCTGGGAAATGACCCGCGCGTGCGATCTCGCATGCGTGCACTGCCGCGCCGCGGCGCAGTCGAAGCGCAGCCAGTTCGAGCTCACGACCGAGGAAGGCTTCCGTCTGATCGAGGACATCAAGCTGCTCGATCCGCGCGTCTTCGTCATCACCGGCGGCGACCCGCTGAAGCGCGATGACGTGTACGACATGATCAGGTACGCGAAGCAGATCGGACTCGATCCCTCCGTCACGCCGAGCGCGACTCCGCTCCTCACTCCGGAAGCGATCACGAAGATGAAGCAGCACGGCGTCGCGCGGCTGGCGATCAGCCTCGACGCGTCGGATCCGGTCGCGCACGACGATTTCCGCCGCGTCTCCGGCTCATTCGACCTGACGATCCGCGCGATTCGCGCGGCCCAGAAGGAAGGCATTCCCGTCCAGATCAACAGCACGGTCAGCCGGCGCACGGTCCACGACATGGAGCGCCTCGCGAACCTGCTGATCCAGTTCGACAACGTGGTGATGTGGAGCGTGTTCTTCCTCGTCCCGACCGGCCGCGCCAAGACGGCGGACATGATCGAGCCGGAGGAAGTGGAGCAGCTCTTTGGAAAGCTGTACGAGATCAGCAAGCGCGTGCCGTTCTCCGTCCGCACGACCGAGGCGATGCACTACCGCCGGTTCCAGTTGCAGCAGATGAACGGCGGCGACTGCTCGTCGCTGATCGATCCGAAGACCGGGCTCGTCGATCCGTCCACGCTGTTCGTCAACATGATCCAGAAGAACATCCCTCGCGGCATCCAGCCGAATGCCATCACGCGCGCGCCGCGAGGTGTGAACGAGGCGAAGGGGTTCGCGTTCATCTCGCACATCGGCGATGTCTTCCCGAGCGGGTTCCTGCCACTGAAGGCCGGTAACGTGAAGAAGGAGTCGCTCGTCGACATTTACCGCAACAGCGACGTGTTCACTTCGCTCCGCGACACGTCCAGGCTGAAGGGGAAATGCGGCATTTGCGAGTTCCGCGAGCTGTGCGGCGGCTCGAGGTCGCGAGCCTGGTCGGTCACGGGCGATGTGTTCGAGAGTGACCCGATTTGCACGTATCAGCCGGTCGCCCGCGCAAATCGCGTAAACGCGTAAGTGATGAGTAATGAGTGATGCGTGATGAGTGGCGAAGAACCACCCATCACGCACACTCATTACTTTGTACTTCCCTCCGGTGACACGGCACACACCACAACCGTGTCCCCTCGCATCGTGCGATGTACCCGCAGCCGGTAACGTGGCTGCGGGGGAGAAACAATGAGTTTCAACTTGCGTTGCGCGATCACGCTCCTGCTCCTCTTCGTTTCAGCAGCCGCGATCGCGCAGATGGCGAACGACGAGTGTCTTGGCTGCCATAGCGACGCCTCCCTGACCAAAGACCTGGGCGGCGGTAAGACTCTGAGCGTTCACGTCGATCCGCAGAAATTCGCATCGTCGATTCACGGCAGTCTGAGCTGCAACGACTGCCACGCGTCGATCAAAGCCTATCCGCACGAGAACGTGCAGAAAGTCGATTGCTCCGGCTGTCACGCCGACGTGGTCACGCAGTACCAGACGAGCATCCATGCGAAAGCGCGCGCGAACGGCGACAAGGACGCGGCGACATGTGTGGATTGCCACGGAAAGCACGACATCCTGCCGAGGTCCGATCCGCTGTCGAGGACCAACCGGTTCAACATTCCGAAGACCTGCGCGTCGTGTCACGAGAACACCAGCGTGACGAGGTCGCACCCCGTTCCGCCCCCGCAGGCGATCCAGAAGTACTTCGAAGGCGTGCACGGGAGGGGAACGCTCGAGAAAGGGCTCAACGTCTCCGCGGTCTGCTCCGACTGCCACGGCGCGCACAACGTACTGCCGAAGAGCGATCCGAAGTCGACCGTTGCACACTTCAACGTGCCGAACACCTGCCGGAAATGCCACGAAGGCATCTTCAATCAATGGCAGACCAGCACGCACGGCCAGCTCTGGGAGAAGCGCGATCTGCGCGGCCCGGTCTGCATCACTTGCCACGAGGCGCACGGAATCCGGCGGACCGAGAGTCCCTCGTTCCGGCTCGGACTCGTGACCCAGTGCTCGAACTGCCACGCCGCGAAGGCCCCGACCTATCGGGACAGCTTCCACGGCCAGGCCACATCGCTCGGGTTCAGCGCGTCGGCGAAGTGCTCCGACTGCCACACGGCGCACCTCAACCTTCCGAAGAGCGATCCGCGCTCCTCGGTCGCCCCGGCGAACCTGCCGAAGACCTGCGGCAAGTGCCATCCGAATGCGAGCGCGAGCTTCTCGTCGTTCCAGCCGCACGCGGATCCGCACGATCCGGTGAAGTCGCCGCAGGTCTATTACGTCTACAACTATCTGATGAAGTGGCTCCTCCTCGGCGTCTTCGGATTCTTCGGGATCCACACGATCCTCTGGATCCAGCGCTCCATCGTGGCCGCGATTCGCGGAGAGCTGCCGAAGCACACCTCCGAGAGCGGCCGCTGGGTCACGCGGTTCGTCCGGAAGCATCGTCTGACTCACATCGCCATCGTGGTCAGCTTCCTGACGCTCGCCGCCACAGGGCTGCCGCTGATGTACTCGCAGACGCCGTGGGGAAAGAGAATCGCGACCGTGTTCGGCGGAGTGGGTGGCACCACGGTCGTCCACCGCGTCTTCGCGGTCGTCACCTTCGGCTACGCGCTCTACCACCTCGGCTTCGTGCTGTACGGACTGATCGCCAGGAAGGATCTCTCGATGCTCTTCGGCCCGAAGTCGCTCACCCCGCAGGTCCGCGACATCACCGATCTGAAGAACATGCTCAAGTGGTTCTTCTACCTGGGACCGCGGCCGCGGTTCGATCGCTTCACGTACTGGGAGAAGTTCGATTACTTTGCCGTGTTCTGGGGCGTCCCGGTCATCGGCCTTTCCGGGCTGATGCTCTGGATCCCGCAGGTCGTGACGAAGTTCCTGCCCGGCTGGGCGCTCAACGTGGCGATGCTGGTCCATGGGGACGAAGCGCTGCTCGCGATCGGCTTCATCTTCACGTTCCACTTCTTCCACACGCATCTCCGTCCGGAGGCGTTCCCGCTCGACCCGGTCATGTTCACGGGTAAGATGCCGCTCGAGCGTCTCCGCGACGAGCGGCCCGACGAGTACGATCGCCTGGCGCGGGAGAAGGGGTTCGACTTCGTTGCCCCGCCGACCTCCGGGCAGATGCTCTTCGCCCGGATCTTCGGCTTCACCACTCTCGGTATCGGTCTGGTTCTGATCGTCGCGATCTACTTCACAGTCGTGACGCGGTTCGCGCAATGACGGAGGAAGACGAATGGTAGATACGCCCGAGGAAACGAGTCCGGAGACGCTGCCCGAGGAGGAAGCGGCACCGCGCAAGGCCGCGTCTCTGGCCCGGAACGTGACCAGCAGCATCGGGGCGCTGATCGCGCTCGTCGCGCTGGTCAACATCGCATTTCTGATTCTGGCCGACGTCGGTCAGGAACACTCGAATCCATACATCGGCGTGCTGGCCTACTGCATCGTGCCCGCTTTCCTGGTGCTCGGGCTCGTCCTGTTCATCGTCGGCATGCTCGTGGAGCGGCGGCGACGGCGGCGCAGAGCGCCTGGCGACATCGCGGAGTATCCGGACATCGATCTCAACAACCCCAACATCCGGCGCGCGTTCGTCGTGTCGCTGATCGGTTTCACGACGTTCATCGCCGTGAGCCTCTTCGGCAGTTATCAGGCCTACCACTACACCGACTCGGACTCGTTCTGCGGAACGATGTGCCACGAGATCATGCATCCCGAGTACACGGCGTACAAACTCTCGCCGCACGCGCGCGTCGGATGCGTGAACTGCCATATCGGCGCCGGCGCGACCTGGTACGTGAAGTCGAAGCTCTCCGGCGCGTATCAGGTGTACGCGACCATCGCCAACAAGTATCCGAAGCCCGTACCGACGCCGGTCCACAACCTTCGTCCGGCCCAGGAAACGTGCGAGCAGTGCCACTGGCCGGAGAAGTTCTGGGGTGCGCAGCTCAAGGTGTTCAACCACTTCGCCTACGACGAAGCGAACACTCCGCGCGAGACGCGCATGCTCATCAAGACCGGCGGCGGCAGCCCCTCCAGCGGCATGGTCGCAGGCATCCACTGGCACATGAACATCGCCAACGAGATCACATACCTGGCCACCGACGAACATCGCCAGCAGATCGCGTGGGTGCGCATGCGCAACCGCAACACCGGGCAGTCAATCGAATACAAACTCGCGGACGCGAAGATCAGTCCGGCGCAGATGAGCCCCGACAAACTGCGCCGCATGGACTGCGTCGACTGCCACAACCGCCCGACGCACATTTACCAGCCTCCCGATCGCTCCGTCGATACGGCGCTGCTGGCGGGACGCATCAGCCGCACGCTGCCCTACATCAAGCAGCAGGCCGTGACGGTGCTGACGAAGGATTACAAGTCGACGCCGGAAGCGGCGAACGCGATCGCGGCCGGCCTGCGCAAGTACTACCAGACCACCTACCCCGACATCGCCAAAAACCGAAGCAAAGACCTCGACCAGGCGATTGCTGCGGTGCAGATGATCTTTCAGACATCGCGATTCCCGGAGATGAACGTCGACTGGCGCACGCATCCCAATAACGTCGGCCACTTCTATTCGCAGGGCTGCTTCCGCTGTCACGACGACAACCACGTGAGCGCGGACGGGAAGAAGATCTCGAAGGATTGCACGATCTGCCACACGTTGCTCGGACAGTCCGAGTCCGAAGTGGTCATGGTGCAGGCGCCGAATGCCCAGTTCCAGCATCCTGTCGATCTCGGCGATTTGCGCGCAGTGAACTGTTCCGACTGCCACACCGGCAGCGGAATGTGAATTCCACGTAGATTAAAAAGGAGAATGAATGAAGAAGTTGATCGTTACACTCGTCACGGTCGCTCTCGTGATGCTCGCGGTCCCGGTTTTCGCGGACGCCACTCCGGATGCTGCGGCGATCTTCAAGAGCAAGTGCGCGATGTGCCACGGCGCCGATGGCAAGGGCGAGACCTCCATCGGTAAATCGCAGAAGATTCGCGACCTCGGCTCCGCCGATGTGCAGAAACAGACCGATCAACAGATCGGCGACGTCATCTCGAACGGCAAGGCAAAGATGCCCGCCTTCAAGGGAAAGCTGACCGCCGAAGAGATCAAGGCCCTCGTCGGCCACATCCGCACGTTCAAGAAGTAGCGCAACACGACACGAGCCCCGGCTTCG
>DASWBH010000279.1:0-8394 GCA_036390755.1 Thermoanaerobaculia bacterium | reverse complement strand
GATCCACGTCGCGCCATCGACGCAGTCTGGCGAATCGAGTCGGCGCGGATCATCGCCGGCCTCATGCGCATCGTGCGCGATGTCGGCGTCGCCGAGGAGCTCGCACAGGACGCGCTCGTCGCTGCGCTCGAACAGTGGCCTGAGTCAGGAGTTCCCGACAATCCCGGGGCGTGGCTCATGGCGACGGCGAAGCATCGCGCGATCGATACCCTTCGGCGCAACACACTCCTCGACAAAAAACATCAGGAGCTCGGCCGCGAGCTTGAAGCGCGGCAGGAGACGGGCGTGGATGCACTCGACGAGCGTCTCGATGACGAAATCGGCGACGACCTCCTTCGCCTCATGTTCATCGCCTGTCATCCAATTCTCCCGACCGGCGCGCGCACCGCGCTGACGCTGCGGCTTCTCGGGGGATTGACGACCGACGAGATCGCGCGCGCGTTCCTCACGCCCGAGCCGACGATCGCGCAGCGAATCGTCCGCGCGAAGCAAAAGCTCGCCGACGCGCACGTGCCGTTCGAGATTCCGCGCGGTGACGATCTCGCGGCGCGGCTGTCATCGGTGCTCGAGGTCATTTACCTCATTTTCAACGAGGGCTACTCCGCGACGGCGGGCGACGACTGGATGCGTCCCGCGCTCTGTGAAGACGCGCTGCGCCTCGGGCGCATTCTCGTCGGACTCGCGCCGGAGGAGCCGGAGGTGCACGGGCTCGTCGCGCTCATGGAGATTCAGGCGTCGCGATCCGCCGCGCGAACCGGACCGTCGGGCGAGCCGATCCTGCTCCTCGATCAAAAACGCGGCCTGTGGGATCACCTTGCGATTCATCGCGGCCTTGCCGCTCTCGAGCGCGCCGAGTCGCTCGGCGGCGCGACCGGCTGGTACACGCTGCAGGCGGCCATCGCTGCGTGTCACGCGCGTGCGCGAACGGCGGAGGAGACGGACTGGCCGCGCATCGCAGCGTTGTACGACGAGCTGGCGCGCATCGCGCCGTCGCCGGTCGTCGAACTGAATCGAGCAGTGGCGGTGTCGATGGCATTCGGCCCTGCGGCAGGACTCGAGGTCGTCGATGCGCTCGCGGCCGAGCCGGCGCTCAGCCGCTATCACCGTTTGCCGGCGGTCCGCGGCGAGTTCCTGTCGAAGCTCGGGCGCGTCGACGAAGCGAAGTCGGAGTTCGAGCGCGCGGCGTCGCTCACCAGAAACGCGCGCGAACGCGAGATGCTGCTGGAACGCGCGGCTCAATGCGCAAAAAAATGAGGAGGCGTTACCGCCTCCTCAATGGCGGGACGAGAGCGGTGTTTCCACCTTCCTCGCCCACGTTGCGAGCTTTGTTGTTAGAAGCCGAAGCGAAGACCCGCTGAAATGATAAACGGATTCACGCCGATCCGCTCCGAATTACCTACGTTACCGACGGTCACATGGTTGAACGTGGTTGTCGCCTTCGCGCGCACCCACATGTACTTCGCGTCGAAGTTCAGGCCGAAGTTGGGGCTGAAGCCCAGGCCGATGCCGGCGTTGACCAAGGGACCGAACTCGTTGCGGAAGTGAACGCCGGTCAGGCCGGTGTTCGCCGCATCGAATGAATTGTCGGGCTTGAACATGACGTACGCACCGCCGCCGCCGAGGTAGGCGTCAACCGACGAACGCGGATTGAAGTGGAGCTGCAGCGCACCGGTGATCGGTTCCATCTTGAAGCGGAAGTTCGTGATCGGATTGAACTGCGTGTTGGCCGGCGTCAGCGTCGCGCGCGAACGGATGATCGATCCCGTGAACTCCGTCGACAGGTTCGTCCGTCCGAGATAAGTGTTGAATCCGAGACCGTAGCCATTCTCGTGGCTGATGTCGCTGCCGAGAACGCCGGTGTTCAGCGTCCCGCTCAGAGCGGAGTTGCTGTTGCTGAACGACGCGCGATCGGCGAAGACCAGGAAGTTGAAGCCGGGGAAGCGGCGCCCGCGAATCGACGGCGTCGGCTGATAGATCGTCGTCGAGCTCGTCATCGGGGGCGGAGTGTTCACATAAAGATTCGGCGGAGTGGTGGTGACGTACACCGGCTGCGGCGCGGTCACCGTGCCCGGCTTGGTCGTGATCGTCGTCGTGGTCTTGGTGACGACGCTGCCGGGAGGAACGTTCGCGAGATCGGTCACCGTCGAGGTGCCGGTGTTGCTGGCGTTCTGCACCACGCCGTCTTTCGTGACGACCGTGGTGGTCTGGCTGCGCGTGATGGTCGTGCCGTCCGGCATGGTCGTGACGGTGTTGCCATTCGCGTCGGTGGTCGTCGTGCCGGAGGTGCTCGAGGTCAGCGAGCTCGAGGCCGGAACTGACGTCGTCGAGGTTGTGGAAGAACTTGTCGAATAGGTGTTGTCAGTGCTCGGGGTTGTGGTCGGTGAGGTGGCAGTAGAGGTCTGAGTGGTATCGGTCGTCGTCGTTGAATGGTAAGTGCTCTTGCAGCCGCTCGCCACTATCAGAGCACCCGCTGCAATTGCGGTCATGATGAATTTTGTGCATCGCATACACATTTCTCCTGAGCGTCATTCGCGCGCTTCAGCACGCGCTGTTGCGCGTGGTGCAAGAAGTTCACCCAAAATAACTTTTGATGAGTCTGCCTGGCGTCAGCGGAGGGCCGAGTCAAAGTCGGCGATGATGTCCTGCGGGTCCTCGATTCCGATCGAGATCCGCACGAGCGCCTCGGAGATGCCGGATTTGGCGCGTTCCTCCTCGGTCAATCCGGCGTGCGACATCGCAGCCGGCCGCGAGATCAGCGTCTCGACGCCGCCGAGGCTCGGTGCTTTGATCGCCAGGCTGGCGCGTTCGAGGAACTGCACGGCCGCGTTGCCTCCGCCTGCGAGCTCGATCGACAACATGCCGCCGAAGCCGGAAAAGAGCTCCTTGGCCCGCCCGTGCTGCGGGTGGGTCTCGAGTCCCGGGTAGAGCACGCGTCTGACCGCGCGGTGCTTTTCGAGAAATCGCGCGACCTGCAGCGCGGATTCGTTCTGCCGGCGCACGCGCAGTCCGAGCGTCTTCACGCCGCGGTGCAGCAGGAAGCACGCGTGCGGATCGAGGCTGCCGCCGAAGTGGTTGAGTTTGATCCGCACTCGCTCGATGAGATCGCGGCTTCCGATCGCTGCGCCGGCAACGAGATCCGTGTGTCCGTTCAGATACTTTGTGGCGCTGTGCAGCGACAGGTCATAACCGAGCTCCAGCGGCCTGAAGTTGATCGGCGATGCGAACGTGTTGTCGATCAGCGAGACGAGGTTGTGCTCGCGCGCGAACTGCACGACGGCACGATGGTCCGCGACATCGAGGAGCGGATTCGTGAGCGACTCGACGTAGATCGCTTTCGTATTCGGTCGAATCTTCTCCTCCCACCCGCTGCGATTCGTCGTGTCGATGAAATCGTAAGCGAGCCCGAGCCGCGAGAAATCTTTGCTGATGAAGTCGAACGTGCCGCCGTACAGGATGTTGTGAGCGAGGAGATGATCGCCGGCGGAGAGCACGGTCAGAAGTGCGGTCGTGATCGCGGACATGCCGCTGGAGGTCACGAGCGCGGCTTCGCCGTTCTCGAGCGCCGCCAGCTTCGCGTGCAGCGCGTCATGAGTCGGCGTGTTACTCAGGCGTGCGTACTGAATGTCGTGGTACCCGACCCCGCCCTGCCCTTCGAACGTAGACGACTGAAAGATGGGGAACGCCACCGCCCCGCCATATCGCGGAACGGGCTCACCGGCGTGCACGAGCTTCGTATCGATGTTCATCAGCGGCTCCTCGCAGAGCGAATGATCTATCAACCCGCGGGAGCGCGCTTCGTTCGCGTCAGAAAAGAAACAGCGGCCTTTCGGCCGCCGTGTTGCTGCAGCGCAGACGCCGGTCGGCGGGACCAGCCATTCGCCGCAGAGGCCGAGCGCCTGCTTGTGGAGTACGACACAGGCGGTCTCGGCGTGGGAACAGATTTCTCGCAGTCAGTTGTGGTCGAGCGACCAGCCCCAGATGCGCCCCACGACGTCGTTGCCGAGCCGTTTCGCGGCGAGGCGCAGCCATAGCTCGCGGTCGGTAGCGTTCGGGTAATCGAGCCGCATGCTTGCCATGGCGAGGTCCTGAACGGCGAACGTGATCGCGGTCATGAGTTCGCCTCGTTGCGCGTACGTCATTGAGCGGAGGTGCTCGAAGTAACGCTCCTCCTCGCGTAGTGTTGTATCCCGAAGACCACTACGCTCCATCACGACGTCTGGGCCTCAATCGAAATCCACACTGGCGCTCTCCGGGATCTGGAACTGGCCGAAGCATGCCATGCACTCGAAACGCAAGTTGGTTCCACTCTCCCAATCGACGGAGTCCGTGTCCACGTCTCCAACGATGTCGAGCGCCCCTTTCTCGTCGAGAACCGCGAAGAACTCGAATGAACGGACAACCTCTTCGACGAGCTTGAACGGAACGTCGGCGTTACGTGGCCAGACGTCGGCCGGATGGCCATGGTTTCCGCAATGCGGACACACGATCGCTAACTCCATCCACCGAGTCTTCTCGATCGAATTGTCAGCCATCGCCCGAGGATACCTCGGACCGCGAGCGCCGATCCGCAACTCCAAGGGCTGTAGAATCCGGAAGCGGTCAACGATGACAAGACTGCCCGACGGGTTGTACGACCTGCTCGTCACGCAGGCGATTCGACGCGAGATCGAACAACTCGGAAGTGATCGGCGCGCAGATGTCGAGCCGCTCGAACCGGCTGACTCGCACCTTGTTCTTTCGCGCTACATCGCTGCAATCGTTCGGGAGGCCCTACGCGCTGTGCCCGAAAACGAGCGCGCCGATCGACAGGCGGAGATCTGCAACGAGATCGTCCGCTCGATGGGGACCGCACTGCCGTCCGAAATCGACGCGAACGATTGGATCGAACAGCCGCCGCGGCGGCTTGCGGCGCTGTACCGCTTCGATCCGCTGCGCAGCGCGCGGCCGCCGTCGCCTGAAATCCCGCTGAGCCAGAGCGACCTGCTCGTGAATGCGCGTGGTGAACCTCGCGCACTGAGCGTGATTGAACGCGAGATCGAGTCGGCCGACCGCATCGACCTCATCATCGCGTTCATCCGATGGAGCGGCCTGCGACTGTTTGAACAGAAACTGAGGGCGTTCACAGAGCGCGGAGGCGAACTTCGCGCGATCACGACGACCTACACCGGATCGACCGAGCGGCGCGCGATCGAGCATCTGATCTCGCTCGGCGCTCGCGTGAAGGTGTCGTATCAGACGGACAACACACGCCTGCACGCGAAGGCGTGGCTGTTCCATCGCCGCTCCGGCTTCTCAACTGTGTTCATCGGATCTTCGAATCTCTCCACGGCGGCGATGGTCGACGGAGTGGAGTGGAATGTCCGGCTCAGCCAGGTCGATGCCCCGACGATCGTGGAGAAATTTGCAGCGACGTTCGACGCGTACTGGGCCGATTCCGATTACGAGAGCTATGACCCCTCACGCGATGCGGAAAGATTCGATCGCTCGGTCGCAAACGCGGCGGACGATGCGCCACCCACATTCGTCGGTCTCGAGATCGAGCCATGGCCGCATCAACGCGAGATGCTCGAGCAGCTTACGGTGGAGCGATACCGCCACAACCGCTGGCGTAATCTCGTCGTCGCGGCGACCGGCACTGGAAAAACTCTGGTCGCCGCTTTCGATTACCGGCGGCTTTGCGACGAACTCGGCCGGCCGTTATCACTTCTGTTCGTCGCGCATCGTCGAGAAATCCTGAATCAGTCGATCGGCGCTTTCCGGGTGGTGATGCGCGACGGCTCGTTCGGCGAAAAGTACGTCGACGGAGCCGTGCCGACAGAGTGGCGTCACGTCTTCGCGTCCATCCAGTCGCTGACTGCCTTCGGTGTTGACACGATTCCGCCCGACCGGTTCGACGTCGTCATCGTCGACGAATTCCACCATGCCGCCGCGCCGACTTACGAGCGCCTCCTTCGCCGCCTCGAGCCGCGCGTCCTCCTTGGATTGACGGCGACGCCTGAGCGAACCGACGGTCAGTCCGTGCTTCCCTGGTTCGATGGCCGCATCGCCGTCGAACTGCGCCTCTGGGAAGCGCTCGAGCGAGGTCTGCTGTCGCCTTTCCACTACTTCGGCATTCACGACAATGTCGACATTTCGCAGATCGCCTGGAGGCGCGGCCGCTACGACGAGACCGAGCTCGAGAACGTCTACACCGGAAACGATGCTCGCGTCGTTCAGATCGTCGAGCAGCTGCGGTTAAAGATCAGCGACCTTCGCCGCATGCGCGCTCTCGGATTCTGCGTCGGCGTTCACCACGCCGAGTTCATGGCCCGCCGCTTCTGTGATGCCGGCATCCGGGCCGAGGCCGTGCTCGGAATGACGGACAGTGAAGATCGGGATCGTGCGCTTCGCCGTCTCAAGAGCGGCGAAATCAATTGCCTCTTCGCCGTCGACATATTCAATGAAGGTGTCGACGTTCCCGAGATCGACACGGTGATGTTCCTCCGGCCGACAGAGAGTGCGTTGATCTTTCTTCAGCAACTCGGTCGCGGACTGCGTCGGGTGCGCGACAAACAGGTGCTGACCGTTCTCGACTTTATCGGCAATGCGAATCGAAATTTCCGGTTCGATCTTCGTTACCGCGCCATCACCGGCGCGTCGAGGCGCGAAATCGAAGAGGAAATCGCCGGCGGATTTCCTTATCTCCCGGCCGGCTGCTCGATTCAGCTCGATCGCGAGTCCAGCCGGATCGTTCTCGAGAACCTCAAGCAGTCCATCGGCGCGAACTTCAGGAGCTTCGTCGCTGAGTTAAGAACGATGACCGCGCCCGTTTCGCTCGCGCAGTTTCTCCGCGACGCGGCGATCGAACCGGAGGAGCTGTATAGGAATCGCGGCTGGTCGTGGACCAGGCTGAAACGCGAAGCCGGTCACGAGCGAGTAGTTGCGCAGATCGGCGACGGGGAGGTCATGCCTGGCAAAAGAGACGAGGAACGCCTTCTCGGCGCGCTGGGCAGGATTCTGCACATCGACGATGATGCGCGGCTGACGTTTCTCCGCAGCCTCCTCTCTCGCGAAGAGCCGCCGAGCGTGGCCTCGCTTACGGTGACCGAACGCCGAATGCTCGAAGGCCTGATGCTGACGATCTGGGCAGACGAGGAGCGCGACGTCCAGCGCGCCGTAGATCGTCTGTGGCATCAAGCGACCGTGCGGACGGAGCTGCAGGAACTCGTGAACGTGCTCGACGATCGCGCGGCTCATCGAACGTACCCGCTGGCGGGATCGATGTTCGAACGGATGCCACTCCAGGTGCACGCGCAATACACGCGCGACGAAGTCCTCGCCGCGATTGGGCGCTCGACGCTCGCAAAGCCCTTCACTCATCGCGAAGGCCCGCTGTGGGACAGAGTCACGAACACCGACTACTTCTTCGTGACGCTCGAGAAGAGCGAAAAGTATTACTCGCCGTCGACGCGATACCGCGACTACGCCGTTTCACCCGAGGTGTTCCACTGGGAGTCACAGTCGCAGACGCCGGAGAACAGTCCAACGGGCCAGCGTTACATGAATCACGAGAAGCTCGGCTCGAATGTGATGCTCCTCGTTCGGCCGCGAAACAAAGACGCGAATGGACGGACCGTGCCGTTTACGTTTCTCGGGCCGGTCACCTACATCGAGCACAAAGGGGAGCGCCCTATGGCGATTCTCTGGCGCCTCCATCGGCCGATGCCGCTCGACTTCTTCAGTCAGGCGAAAGTCATCGCGGGTTGAACGAAATACAAAGGGGCGGCCACTTCGGCCGCCCCTCTACTGCCACCTCGTGCGGATGCTTCCGGTGGGGTCCAGCCATTCACCGCATTACGAGCATCCGCTGGTACTGCCGCAGTTCAGGCACTTGTAGCAGGCGCCGTTGCGCACCATGATCGAGCCGCAGTCGCTGCAGCTCGGGGCATCTTGCTGGAAACGGATCGGCGGCGCGGCGGTCCTGAGCGTCGGGCCGTCTGCGTCGCGCGGCGGCATCACGAAACCGATCGACGGCGCTGCGGCGACGCTCGACGCAACCGCATCGATGAACGAGACGTCCTTCGGTGTCGGCTTCGAGACGTTTGGCGGCGCGGCCGCGAGGGTGGGCGGCTCGTCCCGCTTGATCACGCCGGCCTCTTCCTGGCTGTCGCGCGACAGGAACTTGATCGCCAGCCACTTGAAGATGTAGTCCATGATCGACTTCGCCATCGGAATCTCGGGATTGCGCGTGAAGCCCGACGGCTCGAAGCGCGTGTGCGTGAACTTGTCGACGAGCAGCTGCAGCGGCACGCCATGCTGCAGCGCCAGCGACGTCATCGTGGCGAAGGAGTCCATCAGACCCGAGATCGTCGAGCCCTCTTTCGCCATCGTGATGAAGATCTCGCCCGGCGTTCC
>DASWBH010000278.1:0-2829 GCA_036390755.1 Thermoanaerobaculia bacterium | reverse complement strand
GGACAACTATCCGGTGTTCGGCCGCGACGCATTCCGCACCGGCACAGGAGTTCACGCCGCGGCGATCATCAAGGCCCGGAAGAAGGGAAGCGACTGGCTCGCCGACCGCGTTTACTCGGGCGTGCCGGCCGGAATGTTCGGTCTGCAGCAGGTGATCGAAGTCGGTCCGATGTGCGGCCTGTCGAACGTGATCTACTGGCTCGACGCGCACGGATATCGTCAGGAAGAGTCGTTGGCGAAAGAGATCTTCACGCTGGCGAAGTCGACCAACAGGATCCTGACCGACGACGAGCTTCACGGCGCGGTGCGGCACTGGCAGGAGACGCAGTCGGAAGTGGCCCGAGTGGCGAAATAGGCAGACGCAGCAGACTCAAAATCTGCCGCCCTCCGGGGCATGCCGGTTCGAGTCCGGCCTCGGGCACCAAGGACTGCTTCGCGGAATGCAAAATGCAGAATGAAAAATTGAACATTTTGCGTTTTGCATTCTCGGCTCTCGCTCGCGAGGCAGCGAGCGTCACTGCTGATACGCGAGGCTCACCTGCTGCGTGAAGTTGTCCGTCGCACTGACCATCGCCCAGTACCGGAGCCCCGGAGCCAGGGGTTCGATTTCGATGCGCTGCGGTCCGCCTATGCAGGGAATTAGAAGCGAGATCCTCTCGCACAATTCGTCGATCGTCACTTCGCCGTACGCGGGATAACTCGCATCCGCCCCTTCTTTCGAGTTCAGGGGCAGCGTGAACTCGCGAAGGGGGAAAGTCACGGCGTGGCCGTTACCGGTGATATCCGTGAAGACGCGAACGATGACCGCCGCGTTGCCGCGGCCGTCGACGTCAGAGACGCGGAGCGCATGCCGGAATCGCGGCGTGGTCGTGAAGGGGACAGTGTTCGTGCCGACGATGTAATTCGACTGCACGCCGAGGATCTCTGTTCTTCCAGTCTTAAAGTCGCGTTCGCGCACGATCGGCAATCGCGTCTCATTCGTTCCGTCATCGCCGGCACGACTGAGGAGCGACGCGTCGACGGTGACATCGCTGCTGTGAGGCTTTTCGAGGAAGAGTAATCGGCCCAGGCGAGAAGGAGGACTGACGATAAACGGGAGGACGAACTCGCGCGGTTCTGCTTGCCCAACGCTACCAGTGGAGACGACGGATGTGATCGCCGGCGCGAATGGATCGCGCAACGATGAGAAGGGAGAGAGCTGCAACTCGCATATATGCCTCACCACTGATACGTGCCGGACGGGGCGCTCATCCACAACCGCAGCTTTGTCCGATGGATGAACCGACGCTCGCACCGACGCTCGTGCAGACTGAATGACGACGGACCGGCAGAGCGCGCGCGAATGAGCCGGCTTCACTGCTGATACGCCAGGCTCACCTGCTGTGTGAAGTTGTCCGTCGCACTGACCATCGCCCAATAGCGGATTCCCGGAGTCACCGGTTCGATCTCGACGCGCAGAGGAACGTTGGAGCAGGGTGTGTGACACGAGAACGGCACGCACACTTCGTCGATCGTCGCCTCGCCATACGCGGGATAGCTTGGATCTGATCCTTCGCGCGACGTCAGTGGCAGCGTGAACTCGCGGATCGGCGTGGTCACCGCCCGACCGGCGCCGAGGATATCCGTGAACACGCGAACGATGACCGCGCCATCGCCACGGCTGTCGACGTCGTAGACGCGGAGCGCATGCCGGAACTGCGGCGTGGCCGTGTTCGGGCAGGCGTTGGGGCCGTAGATGTAAGTCGAGTTCACGCCGAGGATCTCTGTTCTTCCCGATTTGAAGTCGCGCTCTCGCACGATCGGCAATCGCGTCTCGTTCGCCCTCTGATCGTCGCCGGCGCGACTGAAAAGCGCGGCATCCACGACGACATCGTTGCTGAGAGGCTTTTCGAGGAACAGCAATCGGCCGAGGCGCGAAGGAGGACCGACGATGAACGGGTCGACGAGCTCTCGCGGTCTCGCCTGAGAAATCGCGGGCTCGCTCACCGAGGTGGCGTAGTGCGGGAAATAGCGAACCGCGGTGTCCATGCTGACGAAGACGCGACTCGCCACGAAGCGCGATCCGTTCGCGCCTGCGATTTCCTGCTTCGTCACTGCCGGTATCAGTACGCGCTCGAAATTGCTCAGATCCTCGGCGAACGCGGTACTCGTCATGACGAGAAGGAAGAGAGCAGCAAGCCTCATGTATGCCTCAGGATTTGATACGAGCCGGCCCCGGCGCTCGTCCACGGCCGCAGCTTTATGTGACGGCTGAAACCGCGCTCGCGCCGGCGATCATGCAGACTGACACCATGACCGCCCTGGCTCCGTCCCTCCGCGCCGTCAAAGTCACTCACACCGTTGTCTGGGCATTCTTCGCCGGTTGCATCTTCGCCATTCCGGTCTTCGCATCGCTGCACAAGATCGCCGCTGCCACTGTGCTCATCGGCGTCGTCTTCGTCGAATGCCTGATCCTCGCGTTCAACGGGATGCGCTGTCCGCTGACCGGCGTCGCTGCGCAGTTCACGGAAGACCGCCGCGACAACTTCGACATCTACCTTCCGGAGTGGGTGGCGCGGTACAACAAGCTCATATTCGGTTCGCTGTACGTCCTCGGCATCGCGGTGACGATCGCCATGTGGCTTCGTGTCCAGCCAAGCTGAACCAGATTGTTGACACATCTGCGCGGCCGTCACGAGCAGCGCGCGGCCGCGCCGGTAGAATTCGTGCAATTTGAGCGAGGTTACGCGGTGCGGACGATTCCGCCTCGAGCCGCGTACCCATAAAGAACCCACCATGCGACGAACTGCCATTCTCCTGTCGATTCTGCTGCTTACGACCACAACTGCT
>DASWBH010000277.1:0-7105 GCA_036390755.1 Thermoanaerobaculia bacterium | reverse complement strand
GCCGGTCGGCTCGAGGCCCCGCGCGCGTTGGTACCACCAGACCGTGATTCCCGAGTTTCTTCCCCACCGGCCGTCGATGGTACCGACGGCGAAGTGAATGCGGTCGAGGTAGACCTGCGCGCGCAGAACCGAGGGGCCGCGGATGTCGCCCGTGATCGGCACGACGACCGGCGCATTGTTGATTCCGTCCGCATCCAGTCCTTTGAACGACTCCTTCTTGTTCGAGACGAACTGGAAGTTCGCCGGCGGTGCGGGCGGCGGCGCCGTGGCCCGCTGTTGCGCCTCGGCCTGCTGCTTCGCCGCTGCCTGCTGCTGCGCGCGGAAAGACACAAGCTGGCGCCAGTGCTGATCGAAGCGCTCGCGCTCGCGCGAGGCGGCATCGTCGCGCTTCCCGCCGAACGGCACGGCGACGTCGTCGGCCGCATCCTTGACCTTCGCCGTAACCGTTTTGGCCTTCTGTTGGACCTGCTCCCTGCTGCACGCCCCCAACACTGCAACTGCCATCGCCACCGCCAGGAAACGTTTCATACCTGATCACTTAGCAAAGAAGCTGCCCTGTCTTCGTCCTCGGTCCTCGGTCCTCGGTCCTCGGTACATGACGCGGCGGCTAAACCGAGGACCGAGGACGAAAACGAAGAACAGCGCCTCCGATTGCTCTAATCTCTGCGGAGTGATCACCTATCTCAAGGTACGGAACCTGGCGATCGTCGACGAGCTGGCGATCGAGCCGGGACCCGGTCTGAACGTCCTTACCGGCGAAACCGGCGCCGGGAAGTCCCTTCTGATCGACTCGCTGGAGTTCCTTCGAGGCGCGCGCGGCTCGACGGAGATGATCCGCGCCGGCGCCGACAAGATGTCGGCCGAAGCCGTCGTCGAGCTGCCTGCCGCCGCTGCTGCGGCGCTCGACGAGCGAGGGATCGAAACGGAGCCGCGCGACGGCGCGGTCGAGATCATCGTCAAGCGCGAGATCGCCGCCGGCGGCCGCGGGCGTGTGCTCGTCAACGGCTCCGCGCTTTCCGTCCGCGAGCTGGCCGAAGCGATGGACGCGGTGCTGGAGATCCACGGCCAGAGCGACTCGCGCCAGCGCATCGCCGGCCAGACGTTCCGCGAGATCGTCGATCAATTCGCCGGCCATGATGATCTGCTGACCGCGACGGCGACGGCGTATCGGGCCTGGCGCGAAGCGGCCGGCCAGCTTGCACAATTGACCGACGCGCAGCGCGACCGCTCGCTGAAGCTCGACCTGCTGCAGTATCAGATCGACGAGATCTCCGCCGCGAAGCTCGATCCGGGCGAGGAGGAGTCGCTGCGCGGCGAGCGCAGCATCCTGGCGCACGCGCGGGAAATGATCGAAGCCACCGCCGGAGCGTTCAACCTGATCGATGACGACGAATCGTCCGCGCTCACGCAGCTCGGGCGCGCCTCGCATCTGCTGCAACCGTTGTCGCGCGAGATCGCGGAGCTCGGGCAGGTCACGGACGATCTGAGCGAGGTCACGTACCGTCTCCAGGACATCGCGCGGACGCTGCAGCATCTGACCGACTCCGTGCGGCACGATCCGGCGCGCCTCGAAATGGTCGAGGAACGGCTCGTGACGATCGAGCGCCTGAACAAAAAATACGGCGGCTCCATCACCGCCGTCCTCGAACACCTCGGCCGCATCGGCGACGAGTTCGAGCAGCTCAGCGACTTCGAAGGGAGTCTCGAGAAGTTGCAACAGGTCGAGGCGCAGCGATCCGCTGCCTATCGCAAAGCGGCCGAGAAGCTCTCGAGCTCGCGCAGAAAGGCGGCCGAACAACTGCAGAAGGCGATCGAGACCGAGTTGCGCGACGTGGCGATGGAACGCACGGCCGTGCGCATCGATGTCGCCGCCGCGAATGACAGCGCGAACGGATTCGATCGCATCGAGATCCTCGTCGCGCCGAACCGTGGCGAGGAGCCGAAGCCGATGCAGAGGATCGCGTCGGGAGGCGAGCTGTCGCGCATCCAGCTCGCGATCGCAGCGGCTCTGTTCAAACGATCGTCAGCGTCCGCGACCGCGACGCTCGTCTTCGACGAAATCGACGCCGGCATCGGCGGCCGCGTCGCCGAAGTCGTCGGGCGCAAGTTGCGCGAGCTGGCGGCGGCCAACCAGGTCATCTGCGTGACGCACCTGCCGCAGATCGCCAGCTTCGGCTCGACGCACTTCTACGTCTGGAAAGAAGACGTGAAGGGGCAGACGCGCGCGCGCATCCGCCTCCTCGACAGCGACGACGAGCGCGTCTCCGAGATCGCGCGCATGCTCGGCGGCGAGAAGATCGCCGAGACTGCAATCGTTCACGCGCGCGAGCTGCTCGAGTCGGCGCGCGGCCGAACGACGAAGTCGCGCGCATGACGAAGATCTGGACGGCGAGCGCCGCTCCGGCCGAGGAGCAGATCGACGAGATCGCGCAGACGCTTCGGCGCGGCGGCGTCGTTCTGCTCCCGACCGATACGATCTACGGATTGCACGCGCTCGCGAACGACGCGCGTGCAAACGAGCGCATCGCCGGGATGAAAGGCCGCGACGCCGCCAAAGCATTCGTCGTGATCGGAGCGTCGGCGAAGCAGCTCGAAGAGATCGGCGCGCTGCTCACGGTCGCCGCGCGCGATGCCGTCGCGCAGTTGTGGCCAGGTCCGCTCACCGCGATTGTTCCGCTGCGTCACGCGATCGCCGCGAGCCGGGGCGCGATGACAATCGCGATGCGCGTTCCCGCGCTCGACTGGCTTCGATCGCTGCTCGAGATCACCGGACCGCTGACATCGACGAGCGCCAATGTGAGCGGCGACACGCCCGCGAGTGATCCCAAACGGCTGTCATCCGACCTGCAGGAATCGCTCGACGGCATCCTCGACGCAGGCGACCTTCACGGGCAACCATCGACGATCGTAGACTTTACGGGCGACCCGAAAGTTATACGTGAGGGTGAAAGTCTGTTTACACAGAAAGTGCGGAAAACGCTGCGGAAATCGCTGTGAAAAACGTTTTGGGCCGCCAACCTGCAGCCGCGCTGAGCGATTTGCACAACGAGTTGGGCGAACACGCGTAAACGACTGAATCCAGGATGGTTGTTCATGAAAAACCTTCCAAGTTGCAGCCCGTTTTGTGCAGTTTCCATTCGCGTACAGCACTTTCCACAACCTCACCTGAAAATCGGGGCCTCCACAAATTGTGTGTTCACACGGACTTGACATGGTTGTAGTGCAGGACATCACACGTCAGCCGTGATGGAAGACCCTGAGGGCCAGTGTCGCAAGGCCGAGGAACGAGAAGAACCCGCCCACGTCGGTGAAGGTGGTCACGAAAATAGACGACGCAATTGCCGGGTCGAAACCGTACCGTTCCAGTGCTAATGGCACGAGACCTCCGGCCACGCCAGCGATGATCAGGTTCGCCACCATCGCCAGAAGAAGGATCGTCGCCATGATCCAGTCGCCCGTCCAGAGTCCGACCACGGCCGTCGTCAACAGACCATTCGCGAGTCCGTTTCCGAGGCCGACGAGCGCCTCCTTGCGAATCGCGCGGAAGCCGTTCGACCACTCCACCTCGCCGAGCGCGAGGCCTCGCACGAAAACCGTGAGCGTCTGCGTGCCGGCGTTGCCGCCCATTCCCGCCACGATCGGCATGAACACCGCGAGCGCGGCCCACTTCGCGATCGTCCCCTGAAACCAGCTCACCACCCACGACGCCAGGAACGCTGTAGCGAGGTTGATCGCGAGCCACGGGAACCGCATCTTGAACGACTGCCGCGCCGGCGTCGTCACACGCTCCTCGGCCGCGACGCCGGCGAGGTGCAACAGGTCCTCTTCGGCCTGTTCCTGGATCACGTCGATCACGTCGTCGACCGTGACCACGCCGACGAGCCGGTTCTGCAGATCGACGACCGGCACCGACAGCAGGTCGTATTTCGACACGATCTGCGCGACTTCTTCCGGCGGCGAGTCGACCTGCGTCCGCACCACGCTCTGCACCATGAGGTCCTTGAGATGCGCAGTGGCACTGGCCAGGATCAGGTTGCGCAGCGACAGCACGCCGACGAGGTGTCCGCCTTCATCGACGCAATAGACGTAGAAGAACGTCTCCTTCCGCGGGTATTGCCGGATCGCTTCGATCGACTGGGCCGCCGTGAAGTTCTCGTCGAGGGCGAGGAACTCCGTGTTCATCAGCGAGCCGGCGGTTTCTTCTTCGCCTTCGAGCAGCGACTCGAGCTTCGCGCTCTGCGTAGCGCCGAGGAGCTCGAGGATGCGCTCGCGGCGTTCGTCGTCGAGGGCGTCGAGAAGGTCGGCCGCGTCATCGGGTGCCGATGAGCTGCAGATCGCGGCGATCGTCGCGTCGTCGAGCGGATCGATGATCTCCCTGAGGTCGGAAGGATCGAGCTCGAGGAGCGCGCGCGCCGCTTTTCCCGCCTCGATCAGCAGCGAAAGGACGCGATTGCGGTCCTCTTCGAGCAGCAGCGGCAGCACCGGCGCAAGGTCGGCGGCGAGCGTCTTGTCGACGATTTTCCGGAGCTGCGGATACGCCCCGTGGCGCAGCAGCTTCGTGAGGAGCTGCTGATAGGAGCGAGCCGACGAAGACGTCGCCGGCTGCGCATTGACGGCGGGACGGTTCACATTTTGGATCGTAGCAGACAGGTTGCCAGCCAAACGGTAGAATCACCGGCCATGACCACAGTCACACATCCCGAGACCAAGACCGCTCCCGCCGATGACAAATCGGCCGCGCGCCAGTTCGTCAATTTCATGTTCTTCCGCGTGGATCGCGCGTTCCGCCGCGAAAGCGCCGACGTGAAGTCGGAAGCGAAACGCGAGTTTGCGGAGATCGTGCGCCGCTACACCGGCCCGATGTTCGTCCTGCCCTACTCGACCCTCGGCCTCAAGTCGGGCGTCGACTTCATGCTGTGGCGCATCGGCTATGACATCGCGCCATTCCAGACCATGGTCGCCGACATCAATCGCTCGTTCCTCGGACGCTACCTCGAGGTGCCGCACTCGTACCTGGCGATGACGAAGCATTCGCAGTACGTCGACGATCACGTGCACGAAGCTCAGGAAGGGCGCCGCCTGCGCATCGTTCCCGGCAAGCGGCCGTTCCTGTTCGTCTATCCGTTCGTGAAGACGCGCGACTGGTACCTGCTCTCGAAAGAAGAGCGGCAGCGCATCATGAACGAGCACATCGCCATCGGACACAAGTACCCGCGGGTGAAGATCAACACGACGTACTCGTTCGGTCTCGACGACCAGGATTTCGTCGTCGCGTTCGAAGCGGAGTCGCCGGCCGAATTTCTCGATCTGGTGCAGGACCTGCGCGAGACGGAGTCTTCGAAGTACACCGCCCGCGATACGCCGATGTACACGTGCCGCCGCACGACGATCGAAGAGATTCTCGAATCACTCGGATAGGTCAGATCGCATCTCGCTGGTCGCAGATCGCAGATCAGCAACTCCTGCGACCTGCGACTCGCCACCTGCGACCTTGAGCGCCGCCGCCGCCACGACGGCCGACAACACCAGTCCGCCACCGAGCGCGGCGAGTGTGATCGTGATTCCCCGCCGCTCCGCGAGCATGCCTGCCGCAAGATTGCCGAACGGAAGGAAGGCGTAGAACGCGAACGTGTACATGCTCAGCACGCGGCCGCGCATCGTGTCGGGCACGCGCTGCTGGATCGACGTGTTGCACAGCGCGAGCATCGTCACCATCGTGAAGCCGCAGATCACGAGAAGGCCGACGACGATCATCGTCACGTGCGTGGCTCCAACGAGTCCCAGAGCGACGCCGAACAGCGTCAGGCAAACGAAGATCACGACCAGCGCGCGTTTCGGCGTGAGCGTCTTGAGCGACAGCAGCAGCGCGCCGAGGAGAGCGCCGGCGCCGACGCCGCCCATCAAGTAGCCCATGCCTTGCGCGTCGTTCGTGAAGAGCTTGCGCGCGACGATGGGCATGAGGTTCAGATAGGGATAGCCGAACAGGCTCGCCGCGGCGACCATCGCAATCAGCAGAAGGATGATGCGATCGCTGCGGACGAATCGCACGCCGTCGGTGAATCGCTTCACCAGCGCCTCGTCGGCCGCGACGAGCTGCTGCCGGTTGTGAATCGTGTAGAGCACCAGGATCAGCGGCACGAATGACAGCGCGTTGAGGAAGAAACACCAGAACGCGCCCCACGCCGACAGCGCGATTCCGGCGAGCAGCGGACCGACGACGCGGGAGAGATTGAACTGCAGCGAATTCATGGCCACGGCGTTCGGGAGCCTGGTGCGGTCCTCGAGCAGATCGACGACCATCGCCTGCCACGCCGGCGCGGAGAACGACTGCGCGATGCCGACCGCGAGCGCGGCCGCGACGATGTGCCAGACCGCGATGCGGTGGAGGTAGATCAAGACGGCGAGCATCAGTGCCGCCAGCGCCTGGACCGCCTGAGAGATCGCGACGACGCGTTTGCGATTGAGCTGGTCGGCGAGCACGCCGCCCGGCAGCATCAGCACGATCGCCGGCGCCGTGCTCGCGAAGCCGACGAAGCCGAGGAGGAACGCAGAGTCGGTCAGACGATAGATCAGCCAGCCCTGGGCGATGGCCTGCATCCACGAGCCGACGTTCGAGACGAACTGCGTGGTCCAGAAACGGCGGTAGTCGGATTCCTGGAAAGCTTCGAACGGCATCGACGTGTCATCCTGAGCGAAGCGAAGGAACCCCTGCAACAAGGGGATCCTTCGCGCTTCGCGCTCAGGATGACACTGCGCGTCAATTCCCTGCGAACAGAACGGGATCGCCGCTGGCGTTTATCCTGAGGCGCGAAGCGCCGAAGGATCTCCTGCGCGGACGGCGAGACGGCGAACCACAAAGCGCGATCTGCGCCGTGCTCGCAGGAGATCCTTCGCTTCGCTCAGGATGAACTCACCTAATTCCCTGCGAACAGAACGGGATCGCCGCTGGCGTTTATCCTGAGGCGCAAAGCGCCGAAGGATCTCCTGCGCGGACGGCGAGACGGCGAACCACAAAGCGCGATCTGCGCCGTGCTCGCAGGAGATCCTTCGCTTCGCTCAGGATGAACTCACCTAATTCCTGCGAACAGAACGGGATCGCCGCTGG
>DASWBH010000276.1:0-20049 GCA_036390755.1 Thermoanaerobaculia bacterium | reverse complement strand
GCGATCATGAACATCATCGTCGACGATCCGCCATACGAGATCAGCGGCAGCGGAATTCCGGTCGTCGGCAGCACGCCGATCTGCATCGATATGTTGATCAGCACGTGAAAGATGATGAACGAGATCAGGCAGATCACCAGGAATGTACCGCCGCGATCGCGCGCGTGTTTGGCGAACGTCATCGCCTGAACGATTAGGTACAGATACAGACCGAGCACGATCAGCACACCGATGAACCCCCACTCTTCACCGAGCACGGCGAAGATGAAGTCGGTATGCCTCGCCGGAAGATAGCCGAGGGAGGCCTGCGTCCCCTGCTTGAAACCCTTGCCGTGAATTCCGCCCGAGCCGATGGCGATCTTCGCCTGCGTGACCTGATACCCGGTGCCGAGCGGATCGCGCTCCGGATTCAGGAAGATCATGATGCGTTCTTTCTGGTACGGCTTGAGGAAGAACAGCCACGCCGCCGGCAGCAGGATCAACACGATCAGGATCATCACCAGCCAGACGCGGAGCCGGATGCCCCCGAAGAACATCGCCACACCGATGAGCGGAAAGAACGTGGCGGCGGTGCCGAAATCGGGTTGCACGATGATGAGCCCCACCGGCAATCCGATGATCGCCATCGCGTAGAGGAACGATCGGAAATTGAGGTAGGCGCGGTCGTTCGAGTCGAAGAACTTCGCGAGCATCAGCGCGGTGAAGATCTTCATGAACTCGGCGGGTTGGAACTGGAACCCGCCTATGTGAATCCACGACTTCACGTGTGCGGTGACCTTTCCCCAGGCCAGGAGGTAGACGAGCAGCGCGACGTTGATCCCGTAGAGAATCGGCGCGATGTCGAACAGCACGTGGTAATCGACGGACATGAACAGGATCATCAGACCCGTGGCGATGCCGACCCAGAGGAGCTGTTTCTTGAACGTGCTGAACGCGACGCCGCTCGGGTCGTTGTTCCACGTCGCGCTGTAGACGGCCAGACAGCCGACGGCGGCGATCAGCAGCGCTGTGCCGATGAAATTCCAGTCGAGCGTCGGAATCGTGCGTTCACGGATCATCGAACGGGTTTATCAGGCAGAGGCAGCTGGCCTTCCTTGATCTGTTGGAGCGTGTCCGGGTTCGTGAGATCGAGACGTGCCGCGGTGACCTGATCCTTGAATCGAGCCTCGTACAGCAACTTCGCGAGCGGCGCCGACTCCGTGCCGCCGTGACCGCCGTGCTCGATGAAGACGACAACGACCATCTGCGCGTTGTCGCGCGGCGCAAACGACGCGAACCACGCATGGTCACGGCTGCGGAACGGCAGCCCCGCGGCTTTCACCCAGCCGTGCTGCGCGACGACCTGCACCGTGCCGGTCTTGCCGGAGATGTCGAGGCCTTCGATGCGCGCATTGCTGCCGGTCCCGCCATCCTCGTTGACGACTTTCCAGAGTCCCTGATGCACAGCCTCCAGCGGTGCCTGTTCGAGCTTCACCTCGTGCAGCACTTCACTTGCGACTTTGAGCCGCTGCGTTCTCCCGTTCTCGTCCGTATGCTCGATCACGCGCACGACGTGCGGCCGGTAGACCTTTCCGCCGTTTGCGATCGCCGCCATCATGTTCGCGACCTGCAGCGGCGTCACGATCAGAGGACCCTGGCCGATTGCGACGGAGATCGTTTCGCTGGGATACCACTTCCGGTGCTGCTTCTCCGTGGCCCATTTTGTCGAGGGCACGATCCCGGCTTTTTCACCGTCGAGATCGACTTTGGAGATCTCTCCGAACGTGAGCTGGTTCGCGTACTTGGCGATCCTGTCGATACCGAGGCGCGCGCCGGTGTTGTAGAAGAAGATGTCGCAGGAGACCTTCAACGCGGTGATGACGCTGACGGTGCCATGCCCATCCTTCTTGTAGCAGCGGAAACGGCGGCCGAAGAACACCGCGCTGCCTCCGCAGGTGAACGTCGTGCCGGGCTCGATCGCCTTCTCGGACAGTCCAGCCACGGCCATGACGGTCTTGAAGACAGAACCCGGCGAGTAGAGGCCCTGGATCGTGCGATTGAGCTCGATCTTGAACGGGTTCGAGCTGATCGTCTTGTAGACGTCAGCGGTGAATCGCTTCGAATAGACATTGGGGTTGAACGCCGGCGATGAGGCCATCGCCAGAATCTCGCCGTTACGCGGATCGAGTGCGATCGCCGCGCCGACCATCTCGTTCTCGATGAAGTACTGCTCGGCGCGGCGCTGCAACTCGAAGTCGAGCGTCAGGTAGACGTTGTCGCCCGGCGCCGCAGGCTTGCGTGCCGGCACGTACTCGCTGAGGCGACGTCCGTGGCTGTCGTACTCCCAGTACTCCGCGCCGTCTTTGCCGCGGAGATAGTTGTCGTACATCAGCTCGACACCGCGCTTGCCGATGAGATCACCCTGACGGAGATCCTTGTGCTGCGCGAGCTCACGCTCGTTCACCTCACCGATGAAGCCCATCACGTGCGCACCCATCGTGTTGTACGGATAGTTGCGCCGCTGAACGGGCATGACGTTGAGCTCGGGGAACGAGACCGCCTGCGCCTGGATGGACGCGACCTGCTCCATCGTCAGGTCCTCGCCGATTTCCAGCGGGCGCGCGGCCGGGATCCCTTTTCCCTTGTCGAAGCGCGCCTGCATTTCCTGCGGCGGTACGCCGAGCACGGCCGAAAGGAACGTCATCAGCTTCGGCAGATGATTCGGGTCTCCTTTGACGAGCGGCCGCATCACGATGCGATCGACAGAGAGCGAGTACGCCGGCTGGTTGTCTGCGAGGATCCTGCCGTTGCGGTCCATGATCAGACCGCGTTTCGCGGGGATCACGTTCTCGCGGAGCGCATTCGCCTCGGACAGGCCGCGGTATTTGTCAGCCTGGACGCCCTGAACAAACCAGAACGAGCCTGCCAGGAATACGAAGACCGCCACGATGCCCCACAACACTGCGTTGATGCGGAACTGCAGGAACTTCTGATCGTCTCGATACACGCGCATGGAATCAGCTCTCAGCTCTCAGCTGTCAGCTCTCAGGTGAATCTTGCTGCTTCGATCGGTTCCTCGCGCAGGAAGAGCGCAAGGAGTTGGTAGACGAACATTCCGAAGACGAGCGTGAAGATGGTCTTGACGAGCAGGCCTTGCTCGAACATCTCGATGCGCTGCTTCAGAAGGATGTTGACGAGGATGTAGATCACGAGCTCGTTCACGACAACAGCGCCGCCGAGGCACGCGCCGAAGGCGAAGGTGCCGCGGAGCGAGAGGCGCGAGTTGATGTACGCGACGATGTACGCGCACACGGTGAGCGAGAACGCGTGCAGGCCGAAGATCGATGAGGAGAATGCGTCCTGCACCAGGCCGGCGATGACGCCGGCGATGATCGCCCCGAAGACATTCCCGCCCATCGCGTAGTACACGACCAGGATCACGTACGGGTTGAAAAACGCCAGCGCGTTCGGGAAGAAGCTGTCGAGCAGCGAGTGCAACGTCAGCGCGATCAGCAGTCCGATCGCAAACCGCAACCATCTCAAGGGGCGTACCTCACGACGTCCTGGGGGATTTTCCGCGTGTGGATGACGATGATCTCTTCGATCGAGCCGGCGTCGACAAACGGTCTGACGCTGATGCTCTTGAAAAGATTCGTACCCTGGTCCGTCTTCACCACGACGCCGACCGGAATGCCCTTCGGGTAGATCCCGTCGATGCCGGCGGTCAGCACGCGGTCGCCCGGAACGACGTCGGCAAGGGCCGGCACGTCGTTCATCGTCGCGCCACCGGCACCGTCACCGCGCACGACGCCCTGCCGCCGCGAGCGCTCGATCAGGGCGCCCACCGACGCGTTGCTGTCGGTGATCAGTTGCACTTTCGCCAGGTCCTTCGTGGTCAGCACGACGCGCCCGATGAGGCCGTTTGCGTTCACTACGGCATCGTTCACCTGCACGCCGCTCGATGATCCGTGGTCGATGATCATCGAATTGAAACGGCCGGAGGTGTCGAGCATGATCGCCTGCGCGAGCGACGTGTCGAAGTTGAGCTGCTCGGAGTAGCCGAGCAGGCTTCGCAGGCGGCGCATGTCCGTCGCGGACTGCCGGAGCTTCAGGTTCTCGGTGGTCAGCGCGGCCACTTTGCGATGCAGTTCGAGATTCTCGTTCACGGCGCGGCGCATATCGAGGTAGCCGTGGAACATGTCGGAGGTCGCGCTGCCGATCCAGTTCACCGCTCGCGGAACCGGCGAGAAGATCGTCATCACCGTGCGCTCGAAAAGCGTACGCGTCTCGCCGAAGATTCGCGTCCGGCTGCTCAGGCTCATGAGGATGAAGAGCAGCGCGAGAACGACGATGAACAGCAGCGTTGGACGACGCGGGATGACGTCTGCGGTAACTGCCATGACTCCAAACCGCCCTGAGCAGAAATTAGGCCAGCGCGTGACGATCGATTATTCGATCGAGATCTTCCGAAGCAGGTTGAAGTCCGTCAGCATCTGACCCGTTCCCAGGGCCACACACGCCAGCGGATCTTCGGCGAGCGTGACGGGGAGTCCGGTCTCCTCGCGCAGCCGCTTGTCGAGGTTCTTCAGCATCGATCCGCCGCCGGCGATGATGATGCCTTTGTCCATGATGTCGGCCGACAGCTCGGGCGGCGTGCGCTCGAGCGCCACGCGAACGGCCTCGACGATCGTGGCCACGGTCTCCGAGAGCGCTTCGCGGATCTCTTCGTCGGAGACGACGAGCGTCTTGGGCACGCCCTCGACGAGGTCGCGGCCCTTGATCTCCATCGTCATCTCTTCGTCGAGCGGGAACGCGGAGCCGATCTCGATCTTGATCTGCTCGGCCGTGCGCTCGCCGATCAGCAGGTTGTACTTGCGCTTGATGTACTGGATGATCGCGTCGTCCATCTCGTTGCCGGCGACGCGAACGGACCGCGAGTACACGATGCCGGCGAGCGAGATCACGGCGACGTCGGTCGTCCCGCCGCCGATGTCGACGATCATGTTTCCGGTCGGATCGGTGATGGGCAAGCCGGCTCCGATCGCCGCTGCCATCGCCTGTTCGATCAGGTAGACCTCGGTAGCGCCGGCGCGGAGCGCGGAGTCCTTGACCGCGCGTTTCTCGACCTGCGTGATCTCCGAGGGAACCGAGATGACGATGCGCGGCTTCACGAGGAAGCGCCGTCCATGCGCCTTCTCGATGAAGTACTTGATCATCTTCTCGGTGACTTCGAAGTCGGCGATGACGCCGTCCTTCATCGGCCGGATCGCGACGATGTTGCCCGGTGTGCGCCCGAGCATCTCCTTCGCTTCCTTGCCGACGGCCTCGACGTTGTTGTTGATCTTGTTGACCGCAACGATCGAAGGCTCGCGGACCACGATCCCTTTGTTCTTGGCGTAGACGAGCGTGTTGGCTGTCCCGAGATCGATCGCGAGATCGTTCGAGAACATCGAGAGCAACGATTTCACTGCCATTGAAGCGCTTTTTCCCCTGTCGGCGAGTCTTGGTCCGTTGTCGCGAGGGCCTGGTGCAAAACGTTTGCCCCGCCGGAGCTTACTCTTCTACGAACACCGTTTCCGACTTCACGGTCTGATTTCCCGCGGGATCGATCGCCTTCACCACGACCGCGTTCGCGCCGGTCTTGTTGAAGCTCACGAGCTTCTTGAAGTGGCCGTTCGACTCGACATCGACCTCTTCCTCGTTGATGAACACTGTCGCTCCAGGCTCCGTCACGCCTTCGATCATGAAGAACGGCCCGCCGATCGAGTACGGCTTGTTGAGCTGCAGCTTCGGCGGCTCGCGGTCGGCGCCGGCGGCGTTCGATCCGCTGCGGCTGCCCCCGCTCACGCGGAAACGCCGGAACGACGAAAAGGGACCGACGTCTCCATCCGGCCCGAAAGACGCGATGCGCCAGTAGAACGCCCCCTCCGATGTGACTTTGGCGAAGGCGGAAGTGTTCTGGCGCCTGGAGTTGATCTCGAGCGTCGAGAAGAGCCGGGAGCGCGACACCTGCAGAACGTAGCCGGTCGCGCCGGGCTGCGTGTCCCATGCGAACTGCACGCGCAGGTCGCCGGTCAGCTGGAACACCTGATTGTCGGCGGGCGACAGGATCGCCGGCGGCATGACGAGCTTCTTGACTCCGGAGAGCGAGCCGACCGGCGTAGCGGTGACCTTCTCGCCGGTGGCCAGCTTCACCGGCTCGCCGCCGGCGGTCGAGGTGACCGACGCCGATCCGCGCGTCGCAACGACCGCGGTCTGCTGTCCGCGATCGACGCCGACCTGCGTTGTCGACTCGGAGTCGACGACCACGCGCGTGCCCGGCGTCCGGACGGTCGACTGATCGTCGGTCGTCGCGACCTCAACCGAGCCGATCTGCATCTTCACTTCGTTCTGCTTTTTCGACGTCGCCGGATTCACCTGCGAGTAGATCTCGAGCAGGGCGTTGGGGCCGACGGTGTAGATCGAATTGTTCGAAAAGATCAGCTCGGCTGACGACCGGTCCCCGGTCTTGACCCAGTCGCCGTTGAACAGCGGTGCGCGCGTGTCGGCGTCTTTCCAGTCCCCTGACGAGCCTTTCTGATACTTCACGTCTCCCTCGACGTTCAGGAATTGCGCGTCGTTTTCACGGTCGCCGCCGGAGAGCGCCGTGCGGCTGATCGTCTGCGACTCGACCGCCGCACCTTGCGCCTCGGTGTACCTGGCACCGCCGAAGAAGGTGTTCGCCGCATCGAGCTTGTGCTGCGCGCGGTCGAACTCGGTCCGGTGCAGGTTGAAATCCTTCGAAGCGGCGAGGGCGTTGAGCGCCTGCCGGGCGTCCGCAATCGCCGACTCCGCGTTGCTCCGCGGATTTCCTTTTTCCTTGAGCCAGAACCAGTAGCCGCCCGCGGCCAGGAGGACGAGAAGAACGATGAGGCCCACCTGCTTCAGCCGGTCGATTGATATGAGATACCAATCGACATTGGTCCCCATCACCTTGCTGCGCTGTTTGGCCATCGCCCCCGAGAATTGTTATAGCACACAGAACGGTTTACGCCGCTTCGGGGAATAGGTAAACTGACCCGCTTTTTCTCACAGATTCGACGAACCCTCAAGCGGTCCGAAAGGTAGTCTCCAAATGCTCAAGTTGATGCGTGACAGCTTCCAGCAGCTCAAGTGGATCCTTGTCGCGATTGTCGCCATCTTCATCCTGTTCATCTTCGTAGACTGGGGCGCCGGCGGCGCCAGCGGCGCGGCTGCGACGGGCGGTTATGCCGCTCGCGTGAATGGCGAAACGATTTCGTTCCGCGATTTCGATCGCGCGCTGTACTACACCGAACAGAACTATCGGCAGATGTACGGCTCGCAGGTGACGCAGGAGATGCTCGACCAGATGGGCCTCCCGCGCCAGGTGCTCGACTCGCTCATCGAGCAGCGCCTGCTCCTCCAGGAAGCGCGTCGCCTTCATCTGAGCGCGACCCCCGAAGAGGTTCGTAAGAAGATCCTCGAGATCCCGATTCTCAATCCGGACGGCAAGTTCGTCGGTCCGGAGCTCTACACGCGCTACGTCACCGGACAGATGGGCTATCAGACGCCGTCTGAATTCGAGGACGAGCTCGCGCGCGAGATCACGCTCCAGAAGATGGAGAGCGCGCTGTCGAACTCCGTGATCGTCTCGCCGAAGATGGCCGACGCCGAATACCGCCGGCTCAGCGAGAACGCGAAGATCCGCTACGTCCTGTATCCGGCGAGCCGCGAGGTCGCGACCGTGACGGTGACGCCGGCAGAAGTCGACGCGTTCTACCGCGCGAACCAGACGAAGTATTCGCACGGCGAACAGCGCGACGTGAAGTACCTGCTCGCGGACTACGGCCGTCTGCGGTCGCAGATCATCCCGACCGATGCGGAACTGAAGAAGCGCTACGACACATCGCGCGAGGACTTCAAGTCGCCCGAAGCCGCGCACATTCTCCATATCCTGATCAAAGTCGACCCGACCTCCGCGCCGGAAGTCGACGCGGCGGCGCGCGCGAAAGCGGAGTCGCTCGTCAAGCAGCTCCGCGCAGGAGCCGACTTCGCGACGCTGGCGAAGCGAGACTCCGCCGACCCGTCGTCGTCATCGAAAGGCGGCGACATGGGCTGGGTCGACAAGGGCTCGACGGTTCAGCCCTTCGATCAAGCGGCGTTCACGGTTCCGCTGAATCAGATCAGCGATCCGATTCGCTCGAAAGAGTACGGCTACCACATCATCAAAGTGCTCGAGCGAAGGCCTGGCGGCTACAAGTCGTTCGATGAAGTGAAGCCGCAACTGGCCGCGCAGGTCGCCGATCAGATGGCCAAGGACCAGGCGCGCGAGGAGATGACTCGCATCGCCTCGCGCCTGCGGCAGAACAAGCCGGCGACGCCGGAAGCGTTTTCCGCGTTCGCGAACGATAAGGTCAGCTCGAACGACACTCAGTGGTTCCAGAAAAGCGACACCATCCCCGGCCTCGGACCCAATCCGGCACTCGTCGGCTGGGCGTACGGCGCGAAGCAGGGCGACATCGGCGAGATGACCGGCACCCAGCGCGGCATCGTCATTCCTTATCTGTACGGCATCCGCCCGGCGGGCGTGACCGGGCTCGCCGAGATCCGCGATCGCGTGACGCAGGACGCGAAGATGGGCAAGGCGCGCGATCTCGCGCGGCAGGCTCTCGCGAGCGCGACGGCCGGCGCGAAGACGGTCGACGACGTCGCCAAGAAGGTCGGACTGCCGGCGACCGACACGAGCGTCAGCCATCAGGGTTACGTCGGCGGGATCAGCGGCGACGTGTCGAAGCTCATCGATGCTTCGTTCGCTTCGCCGATGGGACAGCTCAGCGGACCGGTGCAGGTGAGCGACGGCGCCGTCGTCTTCCAGGTCATCGAGCAGCGGAAGGTCAGCGACGCCGAAGTGAAGCAGAACGAGGTGCAGTACATGGAGACGCTCCGCTCGCAGCAGGCGCGGAGCCTCAGGACCGTGCTGCTGGCGCGTCTGCGCAAACAATCGACGGTGGATGTGAACGATCAGGTGCTGCAGCGGACGACGAAGTCGCAGCAGCAGCAGGGCGCCTGACGTTGACCGAACAGGTGTCGTCGAAGTGGAGTGAGCCCGCGATCCGCGTGCTCATGATGCCGCGCGACACGAACGCGCACGGCACCATCTTCGGCGGCGTCATCCTCTCCTACCTCGACCAGGCGGGCGCGATCGAAGCGCGGCGCCAGGGCTGCCGCTTCATGGTCACCGTGTCCATGGACAAGGTCGTCTTCCATCAGCCGGTCTTCGTCGGCGACCTGGTCAGCTTTTGGACGGAGACAGTGCGCATCGGCAACACCTCGATCACGATCAAAGTCGTGGTCGAGGCGATCCGCGGCAACGACCCCGATCAGCGCGTCGTCGTGACCGAGGCGCACGTGGTGTACGTGAATGTGGGAGAGGATCGGAAGCCGGCGCCGATTCAGAGGAAGGTCAACGCCTACTCGGAGTGACTCAGTCTTCTCGGGCCTTCTTCATCTTCTCCAGTCTCTCGCGAATCTCCCGCTCGAACCCCGCATCTTTCGGCTCATAAAATCGCCGTCCGCGCAGAGACTCCGGCAAGCACTCCATCGCCGCCGTCTGGTCATCGAAGTCGTGCGCGTACTTGTAGCCATGGCCGTAGCCGAGGTCCTTCATGAGGCGCGTGGGGGCATTGCGGATGTGGAGGGGAACGGGCGGGTTGTCGCCCTGGCGCACTTCCATCACCGCTTCGCCGTAGCCGACGTACGCGGCGTTCGACTTCGGAGACGCTGCCAGATACGTCACGAGCTGCGCGAGCGCGACTCCCGCTTCGGGCATGCCGAGGAAGTGGACGGTTTGCTGGACGGCGATGGCGAAGACGAGCGCCTGCGGATCGGCGTTTCCGATGTCCTCAGACGCCGCGCGGACCATGCGCCGCGCGATGTAGAGCGGATCCTCACCGCCTTCGAGCATCCGCACCAGCCAGTACACCGCCGCGTCGGCGTCGCCGTTCCGCACCGATTTGTGCAGCGCCGAGATGATGTTGTAGTGCTCCTCGCCCGACTTGTCGTACATGAGCGAGCGGCGTTGCAGGATCGTCTTCGCCTTCGCTGCGTCGATCGGGCTCTCGTCTTTCGACGCCGTCTCGACGACGAGCTGCAGGCTGTTCAACGCCTGTCGCGCATCGCCGGCTGAGGTCGCAGCCATGAAGTCGAGCGCGTCAGGCGCGACTTCAATCCCGTAGCGCTTCACGCTTGGATCAGCGACCGCACGCTGCAGGATGGTGATGACCTGTTCGCGCTCGAGCGCGGGAATCACGACGACTTTCGATCGCGACAGCAGCGCCGAGTTCACTTCGAACGACGGGTTCTCAGTCGTCGCGCCGATCAGAGTGATGTCGCCGGACTCGACGTACGGGAGAAACGCGTCCTGCTGCGCTTTGTTGAAACGGTGAATCTCGTCGATGAAGACGATCGTCTTCGAGCCGCGAAGTTGCCGCGCCTTGCGCGCTTCCTCCATCAGCGTCTTGATGTCCTTGATCGAGCTGCTCGTCGCGGAGAACTGAACGAAGCGAGCGCGCGTGGTCCTGGCGATGATCCGCGCGACCGTCGTCTTGCCCGATCCGGGAGGACCCCAGAAGATCATCGACGGGATGCGATCGCTCTCGATCGCGTTTCTCAGGAAGCGGCCGGGAGAGAGGATCTCTTCGAGGCCGACGACTTCGTCAAGTGACTTCGGGCGCAGGCGTTCGGCGAGGGGAGCATCCTCGGACGTTTTTTCGGGTGCGTCGCGGATTTCGGAGTCGCCGAAGAGATTGCCGGTCATGACGAGGAATGTTGAATGACGTCATTTGCACAAGAGCGAGAAATCGAGATTCCCTCCCGAAATCACCACCGCGACCGGCCCCTTCGGCCGGATCTTCCCGCTGAACAGCGCCGCCAGTCCCAGTGCTCCTGTCGGCTCGATCACGAGTTTGGTGCGGTACATCGCGTACTTGACGGCGTCGAGCAGCACGTCGTCGTCGACGCTGACGACATCCTTCACTCGCTCGCGAATGATCGCGAAGTTGCGTTTGCCGATGGCGAGCGTGCGCGCGCCGTCAGCGATCGTATTCGGCGGATCGATCGAGACGATGCGGCCGCTGTGGAAGGACTGCTCGCCGTCGTTGCCTGCGGCCGGTTCGACGCCGTAAACGGCGATTCCCGGCTTCGCGGATGTCACGGCGAGGGCAACACCTGACAGCAGTCCGCCGCCGCCGAGCGGCGTGACGACGGTCGCGACCTCCTCCCATTCTTCGACGATTTCGAGCCCGAGCGTTCCCGCGCCGGCGATGATCCGCTCGTCGTCGAACGGCGGAATCACTGCGGCGCCGGTGCGCTCGGCGATCTCGCGCGCGACCGTGTCCCGCGTTGCCGCGGTGACGCCGCCCTGCACCACTTCCGCTCCGTACGCCTTCGTCGCTTCGACTTTGGTCTTCACGGAGTTCTCAGGCATCACGATCGTCGCCGGAATGCCCAGGGTCTTCGCGGCGAGGGCCACGCCCTGGGCGTGGTTGCCGGAGGAGAACGCGACGACGCCCCGCCGGCGCTGCTCGGGCGTCAGCTGCAACAGCGCGTTCATCGCCCCTCGTATCTTGAAGGACCCGGCGCGCTGCAGGTTCTCGCACTTCAGGCGAATTTCCACTCCTGCGCGTTCCGACAGCGATCGGCTCGGCAGAAGAGGGGTGCGGTGGACGTGCTGGCGGATGCGCTCGGCGGCGGCTCGAATCGTCTCGATTCCGGGGAGCGATTCGGCCGCGATGGACTCGTTTTGAGATGTCAAGCGGCTTAGTATAAACTCGTGCAAAAGCAAGTGGATCGGCGTATCCGACCCCGCGATTATTTGATTTTTAAAAGTCACCAGAGTATCGTCGGTTGACGCCTTAGCATCTAGGTCATTTCGGGTTGGAGGTTGGGGATATGTGGAGATGGGTTACCCGCGGCCTGGTTCTCGCCTTGTTGTCGGCGCTTTCCGCACCCGCGCTGCTCGCTCAGGCGCAATTCATCGGAGAGCTCGACTTACCTGATCCCGCCGCAGTGCAAAGTGGCGTCATTCTCGTCCGAGGATTCGCTCTCGATCCGGCTCAGATCTCCAAGATCGAGCTGTACGTCGATGATCAGTTCCAGTACCGCGCGATCACCGGCCTGCCGCGCATCGACATCGAGCAGGCGTATCCGAATTATCCGGGCATCCACGAGACGGCGCCCGGCTTCACGACCGGATTCCTCGCCGGCCGTTTCTCGAACGGCCCGCACACAGTTTTCGTGCGCGTCTATCTCAGCGACGGCAGCATCATCGAGCTCGGCCGCCGCACGATCACGATCGACAACACGCTGAATCAGACGCCGTTCGGCTCTCTCGACCAGCCCGGCGGCGACGCGATTTTCACGACCAGCGGATCGTTCCCGGTCGTCGGCTGGGCTGCAGATACTGATGGTGTCGCACGCATCGACGTTCTGATCGACGGCGGAAACCTGCAGGCCGCCATGTACGGCGACGCGCGCCCGGATGTCGGCGCAACGTTCCCCGATTTTCCGGAGGCACTGTTCAGCGGATTCATCGGCAACGTGGACACCACTCGTGTGCAGGACGGCGTTCATCTCCTCGAAGTCCGCGCAGTCGACCGCCTGGGCGCCTCGCGTCTCATCGGTCGCCGCCAGATCCAGGTGTCGAACAGCGAACAGAATCTGAAGCCGTTCGGCGTAATCGATACGCCGCAGCGCGATGCGGTCCTTTTCGGATCCGGCTGCGGCGCTCAGGGCCAGCCGCCCGTGTTCTCGCCGTTCGTACGCCCGACCGCGTTGATCACGCCGGTCAGCGGCTGGGTTCTCGACCTCGGCGCCCGCGTCGACCTGGGTCGCGTGTCCTATGTCGAGCTGCTCGTCGACGGCATCCGCTTCATCTCGACTGACGACTGCACGCTGCCGTTCGGCGGCTTCGCGAACTGCTATGGCGTGCCGCGGTTTGACGTGGCGCGCTTCTATCCGAACTATCCCGACGCGCCGCGCTCCGGTTACATCTTCACCCTCGACGTCGGCAACCTCCTCAACCTCGGCGTCCGCGAGGGATTGCACACGCTGAAAATTCGCGCGGGCGATCTCCAGCAGACCGTCGCCGAGATTCCGGGACCGCAAGGCATTCCGGTGTTCTTCAAGTGCGCCGACACGAACCAGGAGTCGCCGTCGATCGGATTCATCGACATTCCTGATTCCTTCGACTACGTGACCGGCACGGTGGTCTTCCAGGGTTGGGCGCTCGATCTGAGCAGCGTGGCCGCGGTCGAATTGATCATCGACGGCAACCTCGTCGGCGTCGCGCAGTACGGTTTCCCGCGTCCTGATGTGCAGGCGCAGAATCCTCAGTTCCCCGGATCGCTCAACTCAGGCTGGCAGTTCTCGATGGACACGACGAAGCTGAGCAACGCGCGCCATCGCCTCACCGCGCGAGTGCTGAACGGCCGTGGGAATCGCAACGAGATCGGCTCGGTCGACTTCTACGTTCTCAACTCCACGCCCACGCCATAGCTGAACGGTGTAGAGGCAGGAACGAAAAAGCCCGGCACCCGCCGGGCTTTTTTTTGTGCGAGCTCAGAACAACTTCAAGAACACCACGTTCGCCACGAAACCGCCCTGGGCGTTTCGTCCGACGGTCTTGCCGATGTCGAGACGCAGCAGCGTGCCGTAGGGACCGACGGTCTGACCGGCGATGCCGACGCCCTGGAACGGCTCGCGGTTGTAGCCGGCCACCGCATCGTCGACGAGCCCCTGGTCGTAGAACGCCTCCATCCGGAACTGATCGGAGAAGACGAAGCCGTAAGACAGGTGGCCGAGCAGGCCGCGCTCCATGCGGACGGAGCCGGACTTGACGCCGTGAATGCGATTCGCTCCGAAGAATCCGAGCTCGTATTTCGAGAAGCGATCGAGCCGCTGGCCGTCGAGGTAGTTGAGATCGATGCCGATGCGCTGGAACTTCGGAAGGTAGAAGCTCTTGCCGAACGAAGCGCCGAACGTCGTGTACGTCTTCTGATCGGGGTTGTACTCGGCGAGATTGCCCCACGGCTGCCATGACGTGCGCGTGCGCCAGTCGTAGAAGCCCGAAAGCGAGTAGCCCCAGCGCGAGTACTGGGCTTCGAGCGACGGTCCGATCTCGAACGTATCCGACGGTACGGAGAAGTTTGGGGCCGTGTCCGCGGAGCGCTGATAGGTCTCGTGCGAGATGCCGAGGGACACGTCGACTTTGCCGAACTGCAGGAATGGGTGGCCGGCGCGCAGCGTCAGATTCAGCGGCACCGACTTCACCGCTTCACCCTTCTGTTCGAAGCCGCCGCGGAAGATCGAGTTCTCCGTGGGAATGGCGATGCCGAAGAAATCAGCTCCGATGTTCGTCCGCGTGTTGCCGACGTTCGGGTTCGTTGCGTTCGCGGCGAGGATCACGCCGGCGAAGAAGACGTTCGTCTGAATGCCGCGTTTGGCGAGATCGAAATTGAAGTAGTCGATGCCGCCGAGGGGGACGACCGGAAACTGGAGACCGGCGTCGTGGTGGATGCCGCCGAGCATGAAGGTGCGCGAAGTGTCGAAGCCCTCTTTGACGACGCGCTCGCCGCTGCCGCTCTTCTCGAGGTAGCGGAGTCCGGCCTGCGTCTCGCGAGTCATTCGCGCATCCGAGGCGGACGCTTCGGCGAGACGGGTGTCGAAGTCGGCCGGATCGAGGCGGAAGTTGCTGAACGTTGTCGAGCGGAGGACGACGTTCGCGCGACCCGCCGCGGAGACCACCTGCTGCGCGGACACGTCGCGCTGCAGCCAGAGGATCGAGCGCGCGTCGCGCTTCGCGACGGCGGCGACGTCGATCGGCTGGTTTTCCTCGCGTGCGAACGGCTGGAAGTCGACGCGCTCCTCGTTCGACAGCACTTCACCGGTGAGGTTGAGCTGCACCATCGTGATGCGGATGCGCGCCCAGGTTCGGGAGTCGATCCACACCGTGCCGCGGTACAGCGGGAGGCTCGGCGGCGCGTTGGGCGGCGGCTCGAAGCGGACCTCGTACGTGTGGTAGCCGTCGACGTCCGTCTCGCGGGCGAGCTGGTAGCGGTATTCGTTCGTCAGGTGGATGTCGAGCGGAAGCTGCGTGACCTTCTCCGGCTGAATGAGCGGCAGCTCGGGAATGCGTCCGTACTTCCACTTCACACCGTTGAGGTAGAAGTCCTTCCAGATCCAGTCGGACTTCCCGGCGTGCGGATCGGAAAAGTAGTCGCCGGAGATCGTGGCCTCGATCGCGTCGGCGCCGTTGCCGATGTCGAAGCGGAGCTTGGTCGCGTCGAGCGCGATGTAGCGCGGGCGGATCGATTCCTGGTACGACTGATACGCCTGGTGATTGCGGATGATCTCTTCGACCGTGATGCCGCGATGGGTCGCCACTTCGATCGCTTCCTTCGTCACGTTCCGCTGCGGCTTCTCGGCGCGGTCGACGACGATCGCGTACGGCTCCTGTGTCGGCTGCACGCCGACGAGCAGCTTGCCGCCCTTCTTGCCGGTATCGGTGATCGCCTTTTCGCCGGCGGCGTCGATCCGGCGAGGCTTCTCGAACTGATCGCTCGGGATCGCCACGATCGTCGCCGCCGCGGTTTCGCCACGCGGGACGACGAGCGCACGCAGGTCTTCGCCACGGATGAACGTGAGCACCGGCGTCGTGGTCTTGTTGCCTTTGGCGTCGAGGATCGCCGTCTGCGAAGTGGCGTCGTAGGCGAAGTCGCCGATCATCGCGCGGTTGAAGCTCGCCAGCGCCGCGATGTTCGCCGTCCCGGCCAGATATGCGCGGGTCGCGCCCTGCGACAGAGCCTGTGCGAGATCGAAGAGCGCGTTCGGCGACTGCGGAGCGACGACGGCGTAGATCTTCTTCACCGGATCGTTCGCCACGAGCCACGCTGCGGTCTCGGTCACGTTCTGTGCGTCGACGAGCAGCACATCGAAGTACGAGTTCGCGCCGTGTTCGTAGATCTTCTTCAAATCGTCCAGCGGCATGCGAGCCAGCGCGATGCGATTCGCTGCGTTCGCGCCCTGTGCGGTCACGGCGACACGCTTGATCGCGTACGCGACCACCGCCGGATCGGGATGCTGCACGCTGACTGCGAGGAGGTCGAACGCACCGTGAAGCTTCGCCCAGTCCACGATCGTGGCCGTCTTCGACTCGACGTCCAGCAGCGGATCCTTCCCTTCATCGATCGAGTAGTTGACGACCAGCGTAATTTTGCTGCGCTGCTCGGGCGTGAGGGCGTCGATGCGCGTCGCCGTCGTGGCGAGGTCGCTCAGCGAGGTCTCGACGAGCAGGGGGACCACCGCTGCCGGTGCTGTGGAGAGGTCGGAAACCGCCCCGACGCACAGGGTGCACTCGTTTGGCTTGTCGGCTGCAACAGCCGACAACGCGATCATCTGAATCGCGAGCAACATTACGAATTTCTTCATCGGGCCTCTAGACGAGTCATTTGCGCGGTGTTCAACCGTGCGCGCGGAGCTGAATATTGCCGAGCAAGGGGACGCTCTTCTTCAATCCGTCGTCCGGCGCCGGTCTCTCTGAGAGCGACCGCGACGCGCTCAGGGCCGCTGCCTCTGACGCAGGGCTGGAAGTCGTTCGTCTGAATCGCGAGATCGACAGTGCGCAAACAATTCGTGAACGTATGAGCCGCGGCGTCAGGCTCTTCGTGGCCGCCGGCGGAGACGGGACGATCAACAACGTCGTCCAGCCGCTCGTGAACACCGATGCCACGCTCGCCGTCATCCCTGTCGGAACCTACAACCATTTCGCGAAGGACCTCGAGATTCCGCTCGACTGGCGCGAAGCGCTCGACATCGCGTTCAATGGCGACACGCGCCAGGTCGACGCCGCCCGCGTCAACGACCGATTTTTCGTCAACAACCTCTCCCTCGGCCTCTACCCCGAGCTCGTGGCGCGACGCGAGGAGCGCGGCCGTGATTACCCGCGTTGGCGGGCGCGGCTGTACGCTGCGTACGCGACCCTGAAGAAGTACCCGCACGTGACGCTGAACATCGAGACCGAGCACCATGCCGAGGTCGTCCGTACGCATGTCTTCATCGTGTCGAACAATTCGTACGATCTATCGGGACTGGGCATCGAGGCGGCGCGCAGCACGCTGGAGGAGGGGAGGCTTTCGGTTTACTGGCTGCCGCATCTGTCGCGCCTCCGGCTGGCCACGTTCATGGCGCACTATCTCGCCGGACACGTGCGCGAGACGCCGGGATTTCGCTCGTTCCGCACGGCTGCGATGAAAGTCCAGACGGCGCGGCCGACGTTCCGCGTCGGCGTCGACGGTGAGTTGTTCACGATGAAGACGCCGCTGACGATTACGATTGTGCCGAAGTCGCTGCAGGTGCGATGTCCTCGCGTGCAATAGTTTTCCCTCTCCCGCGTCGCGGAAGAGGGTGGCGCCCGAAGCGCCGGGTGAGGGCCCCTCATCCGCCGCTGCGCGGCACCTTCTCCCCGCGATGCGGGGCGAAGGCAGATTGATGTGATGGCTGGAATCTTCGATACCGTCGTCGACCCGCAGGTGCAGGCGCTCGTGCGCCGCGAGGGGCAGTTGCTCGTCGAGCTGCGCGAGACGCTCGAACGTGAGCAGGCCGATGAGCGGCGCCGCGTCGACGAGCTGCTGGCGACGCTCGAGGACCTCTTCACGATCGTCATCGTCGGCGAGTTCAACGCCGGGAAATCGTCGGTGATCAACACCCTCTTCGGCGTGAAGCTGCGCGTCGAAGGGCCGATCCCTGTCGACGATCGCATCTCGCTCCTCCGCTACGCCGAAACGGAATCGCAGAAGCGCATCTCCGACTTCGTCATCGAGCAGTTCTATCCGGTCGACTTCCTCCGGAACATCACGCTCGTCGACACGCCGGGCACGAACTCGATCGTGCAGCGCCATCAGGAGATCACCGAGGACTACATTCCGCGGGCGGATCTGGTGCTGTTCGTGACGTCGATCGACCGGCCGCTGTCCGAGTCGGAACGGCGTTTCCTCGAGTACATCCGCGAGTGGGGAAAGAAGGTCGTCTTCGTGCTGAACAAGATCGACACGAAGGACGAGAACGAGATCGCACAGGTCGTCGACTACCTGAGGACCAACATCCGCACCATCTTCGGTTTCGACGCACTGATTTTTCCGGTCAGCGCGAAGACCCGTGCGCGGTTCGACGAGCTGGAGAACTACATTTTCAAAGTGTTGTCGGAGAAGGAGCGCATTCGCATCAAGCTGCAGGCGCCGCTCGACACCGTAGCCAGCCTCTCGAAAAAGCAATTCTCGATCATCGACTCACGGCGGGAGCTGCTGGCCGGCGACATGGCGCGCATCGAGTCGATCACCGCGCAGCTCGACAAGGCGCGCGCGGACCTCGAGAGCAACTTCAGGCAGTTCGTCCTCCGCATCGACAACCTGCTGATGGACCTCGAGCGCCGCGGCGTCGATTTCCTCGACCGCTACGTCCGCATCCAGCACTTCATGATGCTGCGGGACGCGCTCCGTTTCCGCGAAGAGTTCGACCGCCAGGTCTTCCAGGGATTCAAGGGAAGCGTCGACTCGACGATCCAGGAATCCGTCGACTGGCTCGTGCGCGAGAACATGAAACTGTGGAACGGCACGGTGGAGGAGTTCCACCGCGAGGCCACGCGCGATGCGCGCGACAAAGAAGTGATCGGCCGGGTCGGACGCGAGTTCGCGTACAACCGCGAAGAGGTCTACTCGCGCATGCGTGCGCAGGCCGAACAGCGGCTCGCCTCGTACGACATCAACATCGAGAGCCGGCGCATCATCGACAACGCCATCCGCGCCGTCATCCAGTCTTTCGGACTCGGCGCCGGCGCCCTCGGCCTCGGCTACATCATCACGTCGGCCGTCAGCAGCATGGCGCTCGACGTCACCGGCCTCACCGCCGCGACCATGCTGCTCGTCACGAGCTTCCTGATCCTGCCGTACAAGCGCAGCAAAGCGAAGACGGAGTTCCAGCACCGGATCAACGAGCTGCGCACGACGATGCGCGAATCACTGGAACGCGAGTCGGCAACCGAGATCGATCGCATGCTCGGCTCGATCCGCGGCGCGTTCGAGCCGTATCAGCGGTTCTACGCGACTGAGTCGGAGAAGATCGAACGGTTCGCGGAGAAGCTTCGAACGATCGAAGCGGAAGCGCTCACGATCCGCGCCGCGATTGACCGATTGAAGGATGAAGGATGAAGGATGAAGGATGAAGGATGAAGGATGAAGTGGGCGGCCGAATTCATCCTTCATCCTTCAGCCTTCATCCTTCTTCTATAATCCCGCGACTCATGGCCGCCGTCCGCATCAAGGAATTGCCCCAGCACATTGGAGAAAGAGTCACCGTCAACGGGTGGCTCTACAACAAGCGCACGTCCGGCAAGCTTCAGTTCCCGATCGTTCGGGACGGCAGCGGGTACCTGCAGTGCGTCGTCTTCAAGAAGGAAGTGTCCGAGGAGACGTGGAAGGCGGTCGAAGAGGTGACGCAGGAGTCGAGTGTACGGGTCACCGGCACGGTTCGCGCCGAGCAGCGCGCAGCCGGCGGCGTCGAGCTCGGCGTCGAGTCGTTCGAAGTCGTGCAGCTCGCGCAGGATTACCCCATCACGCCGAAAGAGCACGGCACCGCGTTCCTCATGGACCTGCGGCATCTCTGGCTGCGCTCGTCCAAGCAGTACGCCGTGCTGCGCGTGCGCAACGAGATCGAGAAGGCGATCCGTGACTTTTTCTACGATCGCGACTTCGTCCTGATCGATTCGCCGATTCTCACCGCGAACGCCGCTGAAGGAACGTCGACTCTGTTCGAGACCGATTACTTCGGCCAGAAGGCGTACCTGTCGCAGTCGGGCCAGTTGTATCTCGAGCCCGCAGCGGCGGCGTTCGGCCGCGTCTACTGCTTCGGCCCGACGTTCCGCGCCGAGAAATCGAAAACGCGCCGTCATCTGATGGAGTTCTGGATGGTCGAGCCGGAAGTGGCGTTCCTCGAGTTCGCGGGACTTCAGGAGCTCGCGGA
>DASWBH010000275.1:0-4851 GCA_036390755.1 Thermoanaerobaculia bacterium | reverse complement strand
CTCCATCAGGAACGAAGTGAAGAGGCCGCCGATCATCGGTGCGGCGATGCGCTTCATCACGTCGGCGCCGCTTCCGGTCGACCACATGATCGGCACGAGGCCGAAGAACGCGCACGCAACGGTCATGACCTTCGGACGGACGCGCTGCACGGCTCCGTGAAGGATCGCCGCATCGAGATCCTCTCGCGTTTCCGGCTTGCGCTCCGCGTAGGCGAGGTCGAGGTACAGCAGCATGAAGATGCCGGTCTCCGCGTCGAGCCCGAGGAGCGCGATCAAGCCGACCCACACGCCGATGGACATGTTGTAGCCGAGGAGGTAGAGGAGCCAGATGGCGCCGACGGCGCTGAAGGGGACTGCCAGCAGGACGATCGTCGTCTTCGTCAACGACTTCGTGTTCATGTAGATGAGCATGAAGACAATGAAGAGCGTCAGGGGCAGGACGATCTTCATCCGCTCGCGCACGCGCGTCATCGCTTCGTATTGGCCGCTCCACTGCAGCAGGTAGCCGGTCGGCAGCTTGAGCTGCGACTCGACTGCTCGCTTCGCATCCTCGACGTAGCCGCCGAGGTCGCGTTTGGCCGTATCGACGTCGACGTAGACATAGCCGGAGAGCTTCCCGTTCTCGTCGCGGATCATCGACGGCCCCTCGACGAGCTTGATTGTGGCGAGCTGTCCAAGCGGCACCTGCGCGCCGCCCATGGTTGGAACGAGCGTCCGGGCGAGTTTGCCGACGTCGTCGCGGAGCTCGCGGGAATAGCGGATGTTGATCGGATACCGCTCGCGCCCTTCGATCGTGGTGGAGACGTTCTCGCCACCGATCGCGGTCATGATGACGTCCTGCACCTGCGCGATCGTCAGACCGTAGCGTGCGATCTGTTCGCGATTCAGATCGAAGTCGACGAAGTAGCCGCCCGCCACGCGCTCGCCATACACGCTGCGCGTGCCGGGAACGCTCTGCAGGATCCCTTCGACGCGCTTGCCGATCTGCTCGATCTCCTTCAGATCGGAGCCGTAGATCTTCACGCCGACGGGCGTGCGGATTCCGGTGGTGAGCATGTCGATGCGGTTCTTGATCGGCATGGTCCACGCGTTGGTCTGACCGGGCAGTGTGAGCTTCTCGTTCATCTCGTTGACGAGCTCGTCCCACGAGATGGTCTCCGGCCACAGCGGGCGCACGATCGGCTTGAGGAACCCGGGCAACACGCCCGAGTACCAGCGCTCGCGTGAACGCCACTCGCTCTGCGGCTTCAGGACGACCGTTGTCTCCATCATGGAGAACGGAGCGGGATCGGTCGATGTCTCGGCGCGGCCGGCTTTGCCGAACACGCGCTCCACTTCAGGGATCTGGCGCAGCAACTGGTCCTGCCGCTGCAGCAGCGCGGCCGCTTCCGTGACCGAGATGCCCGGCAGCGTGGTGGGCATGTAGAGGATGGCGCCTTCATTGAGCGGCGGCATGAACTCGTGGCCGAGCTTGCGGTACGCCGGAATCGTGAGCAGCACGATGAGCAGCGCGGCAGCGATCACCGAACGCGGATGACGCAGCACGAACTTCGCGGGCGGCGTGTACAGCCGGAAGAGGACCTTCGAGATGGGGTGCTTCTCTTCGGGATACATCTTGCCGACCACGATTGCGTTCGTGACCGTGGCGAGCCACTGCGGGCGGAAGCGAAACTCCTTCATCCGGGTGAACAGCAGCCGCATGGCCGGATCGAGGGTCACGGCGAGCACGGCGGCGATTGCCATCGCAAAATTCTTCGTGAACGCCAGCGGCTTGAAGAGCCTGCCTTCCTGCGCTTCGAGCGCAAAGATCGGCATGAAGGAGATCGCGATCACCATCAGGGAGAAGAAGCTCGGCCGTCCCACTTCCTGAATGGCCCTGATCAGGACTTCGCGGTAGTCGCCTTTTTTGCCGTCGGCTTCCCACACCTCGAGCTTCTTGTGCGCGTTCTCGACCACGACGACCGATGCATCGACGAGTGCTCCGATCGCCACGGCGATGCCGCCGAGGGACATGATGTTGGCGTTGATCCCCAGGAACTTCATGGGGATGAACGCGAGGATCACCGCAGCGGGAAGGGTGAAGATCGGGATCAGCGCGCTGGGAATGTGCCAGAGGAAGATGAGGATGATCAGCGAGACGATGATCATCTCGATGAGCAGCTCGTGCTTCAGCGTGTGGATCGAGCGCTCGATCAGCTCGGAGCGGTCATACGTCGTCACGACCTGAACGCCTTCCGGAAGCGTCTTCTCGATGTCTGCGAGTTTCGTCTTGACGCGTTTGATGACCTCGAGGGCGTTCTCGCCGTTTCGCATGACGACGATGCCTGATGCGACCTCTCCCTCACCATCGAGCTCGGCGACGCCGCGGCGCATCTCCGGACCGAGCTGAACGTTTGCGATGTCGCGGAGGCGGACGGGAGTGCCGCGCGCGTCATTCCTGATGACGATGTCCTGCAGATCGCCAATCGACTTCACGTAGCCGTGCGCGCGGACCATGTACTCGGCGCCGCTCCACTCGATTAACCGTCCCCCGACTTCGTTGTTCGATGCGCGAACCGCCTCGGTGACCTGCATCAGCGGGATGCCGTAGGCAGCCAGGCGATTCGGGTCGACGGTGATCTGGTATTGCCGGACGAACCCGCCCAGCGACGCCACCTCGGCAACGCCCGGCACCGATTGCAACTGGTACCGGATCGTCCAGTCCTGCAGCGAGCGCAGGTCGGCGAGCGAGTGCTTGCCGGTCCTGTCGACCAGCGCGTACTGAAACACCCAGCCGACGCCGGTCGCGTCAGGACCGAGCTCGGTCTGCACGCCTTGTGGCAGTTGCGCCTGGACCTTCGACAGATATTCGAGGACGCGGCTGCGGGCCCAGTAGGGGTCCGTGCCTTCGTCGAAGATCACGTAGACGTACGAGTAGCCAAAGTCGGAGAAGCCGCGGATGTCCTTGACCTTCGGCGCGCCGAGGAGCGAAGTGATGATGGGGTAGGTGACCTGGTCCTCGATGATGTCGGGGCTGCGGTCCCACTTCGAATAGACGATCACCTGCGTGTCGGAGAGGTCGGGCAGCGCGTCGAGCGCGATGCGGTTCATCGACCAGAGGCCGGCGAACACGAGCGCCACGACGATGGTGAGCGTCGCGAACTTGTTGGTGGCGCAGAGGCGGATCAGTTTTTCGATCATGGCGTCGCCTCAGTGGCTGCTGTGCCCTCCGGCCGTTTGCGTGAGCGCCGCCTTGAGCCGCGATTCCGAGTCGATCAGGAAGTTGGCCTGGGTGGCGACCTTCTCGCCCGCGCTCAGACGGCTGCTGATTTCGACGAACTGGCCATCGTTCACGCCTGTCGTCACTTCGCGCGGTTCGAACGCACCGTCGGGACCGGCGACGAAGACCAGCGAGCGCGTTCCTGTCGCCAGTACCGCGGACTGCGGCACGGCGATGACTTCACGACTCGGCGCCTGAATGAGGACGTCGGCGAACATATCGGGTTTCAGCGCGTGATCGCGGTTGTCGACGTCGATGCGCACCTTCACCGTCTTGGTCATGGGGTCGACGATCGGCGCGATGAACGACACGCGGCCGGTGAACGCGCGGCCCGGGATGTATGACAGCGTGATCGTCGCGGGAGAGCCAGGGCGAAGGGCGGCGAGCTCGGACTCGTAGATGTCCGCCAGAACCCAGAGTCGATCGAGGTCGGCGATTTCGAACAGGGGACTGCCCGGCGCTACGTGCGCCCCCTGCGCCACGTTCTTCACGGTGACGACGCCGCTTGCCGGAGCGGCGATCGTGAGCGATTTCCGCGGCGTGCCCCCGCGCTCCAGCGCGCGAATGTCTGCGTCGCTGACATCCCACAGTTTCAGGCGTTGGCGGGAAGCTTCGAGGAGGCCGGGCGACTGCTGGCCGGCCCGGACGGCGAGCAGGTATTCCTGCTGCGCCGATAGCAGCTCCGGGCTGTAGATCGTGAACAGCGGCTCGCCTCGGCGCACCGGCTGTCCCGTGAAGTTCACGTAAAGGCGTTCGATGTAGCCGTCGAACTTCGTGGTGATCGTGTGCAGCCGCGTCTCGTCGACTGCGATTCGACCGACTGCGCGCACTGTGCGGCTGATCGTGCGCCGTTCGGCCGGCGCGGTTTGTACGCCGATGAGTCGCTGGCGTTCCGGCGTGAGCGTGACGTTCGCGTAGCCGCCGACCGTGGAGGTCGCCTGGGCTCCGCCTTCGTACACGGCCACGAGGTCCATGCCGCAATCAGGCGCCTTGCCGGGCTTGTCCGACTTGTACCAGGGGTGCATCGGATCGACCCAATAGAGAATTTTCCGCGCTGCCGGTTTCTGACCGGTGCCGGCGGGCACGGCGGCGTTTTTCGTTCGATCCGCGCGCACGACGACCACGACAAGCGTGATGGCGAGAATGACGGTCAGGATCCACGGGAGTTTCGTTTTCATCGTGATCACCTCATCGAGGTCGATGCGCCGTTCGTGTTGCTCGACGGCGCTGCAGTCATGGAAGGAGTCGTGGACGGACGCGCCGACGACGGCATCGACGTGGCGCCGGTGAGCGGGGTCGGATCGAGACTGGCCTCGTCGATGGCCACGCGCCACTTCGCCGCTTCGGCCGTCCGTTGGAGAAGAACGTTGCGGTCGCTGTAGAGCGTGTCGACGGCGTCGAGCACCGTGATGAAAGGAACCTTTCCTGCGATGTAGCTCGTGAGAGCCGATTCGAACGAGAGCTCGTCGAGCGGCACGACGCGATCGCGGTAGAGGGCGACGATGCGCTGGGCGGCGTCGAGTTGCGCGAGCCGTTCACGCGTGCGCAGTTCGAGCTGTTGCGCGATCACCTCGCGGTCGGCATTTCGCGCC
>DASWBH010000274.1:0-1904 GCA_036390755.1 Thermoanaerobaculia bacterium | reverse complement strand
GACTTCGTCGGTCACGTCGTCGCGAAGGACGACCACAGCGCGATACAGGCCCGGATGCAGGTCGACTTTCATCGTGTAGCGGAAGTTCTCGATGTCTCGCAACTGCGCGTCGGTCAGTTGAAAGTCCTGCACGGCGTGGTGGTAGCCGACGTTCGCGTCGGTCTGATCGAACACGGAGATGTAGACGTGCACGCGGCCGCTGTTCTTGTCGCCGTTGCGGATCGTGGTCAGCCGTTTGAGGGGCATCGAGGCCGTCACCGGCACAATCGAATACTCGCCTTTCGGCACGCCCCGCCCCACTTCGACGTGGACGGGAAGGAGTCCCTGCGGCACCGCAGTGCTGAGTGCAACCTTCATCGCCTCTTCGAAACGCGTGTCGTTCGATTCGTCGACGTAGCCCGAGCGGCTGCGGACGACGTAGCCGGGCTTTTTGAGGCGGACGGTGATCGAGTGGTACTTGCCGTCCTCGAAGTGCGAGGGCTTGTAACCAATCGAGTAGAACGTCGACGAGACGGTGTCGATCGTGCGGATGGAATCGGCGAGCGTGTTGCTCGTCAGGTACATGCCACCTGTCTCGCGCGCGAGTGCGGACGGGAAGGAATCGAGGTTGCGCACGTCGTTGCCCAGCGCAGTCGCAGGATTCCCCTGTCCCGTATCGAAGCCGAGGACAGGTGAGGCGGTGCCGACGGCATTGATGAGGTAGAGGTTGACGTTGGCCGCGTTCGCCTCGCGGGCCATTGACTCGCGGATGTCGGCGGCTTCGCGGTCGTGATCGCCCGGACTGCTGAAACTCGAGAGGCTGCGGGGATCGGCCGTGCGGTTGTCGATCTCCATGCCGCCGGTCACGAGGACGATCAGCTTCTTGCCGTCCATCGGCGAAAGGGCGCGGCACGCGTCGATCACTGCTCGCGCCGACGCGCGGATCGCGTCCAGCGCGTTGAGGAAGCGGAAATCACGATCGACTTCGGCCTCGACCTCCGCGCGGCGCTGCACCATCGCGCTCGCGAGAGCAGAAGCCGCGGCCGCGTCGCCGCGCTCACCTCCGCCGACCACGCGCTGCGACGGGTCGGCGATCGCCTCCGGAGTGACCTGCGCGACCGGAGCGATGGTGCCGCGCGCGATGACGTTGTCGAGCACAGCGTTGATCGCCGCCTTGTCCGCCGTGAACGGCAGGATCATATGCACGCCGCCGCCGATGACGCCGATCGACCAGTCGTACTCGCCCGCGTAATCGGACTGGATGAATTTCCGGAGCTCGCGCAGACACTCGTCGCGCCTCCGTTTGTCCACGAAGTGGTTGTCGATGAGGAGAACTGCCTTGCGGCGGAAGTGCGTGTCCGATGTCGTCTGCGTCGCCGCCGGCGCGCCGGCACCCTCCTGCCGCACGACAGCATGGTCGACCACATAGAAGTTCGTGATCGTTTGCGGCTTGCCATCCTCGAATACTTCGAAGTCCGCCGGCTTGAGGTCCATCGCCGGCTGGCCGGTCCGGCTCGTGACCGTGACGTCGACGTTGATGACGGAGACATTGACCTTTTCAACGAGCGGTGCCAGCGATTTCGGCGTCTCTGATTTCTGATCGGCCGTTGCCGCGAACGCGATGACGAGCAGGAGTGCAGGGAGCGCGAGGTATTTGGTCATGGTGGACCATCCATTCTATCGCCCCGCCCGGCAGTCAGAGCGGAATGTTCCCGTGCTTCTTGGGCGGATTCTTGTCCCGCTTGTTCCGAAGCATGGCGAAGGTAGTGATGAGCTTCCGGCGGGTGAAGCGCGGCTCGATGATCTCGTCGATATAGCCGCGCTCGGCAGCGATGTAAGGATTCGCGAACTTCTCCCGATATTCGGCCACTTTCGCGTCCCGATCCTCGGCTCCGCGGTAGAGGATGCTCACGGCGCCCTCCGCG
>DASWBH010000273.1:0-3358 GCA_036390755.1 Thermoanaerobaculia bacterium | reverse complement strand
CGCCTGCAGCCCCGGCGTCACGTTCGTCGCCTCTCCGCCCGTGGCGGGCACGACGAAAACATCGCCGCCGGTCACGCCCTGATCGCTCATCAGCCCTTCGATGAACGCGATCGACTTGCCGTCCGGCGACCAGCTCGGATTCGCGATCTGCAGCGCAGGCTTGTAGATCGAGCGTCCCTTCATTTCGCCGCGGTCGAACCGGAAGAGCTGCGCCGTCCAATAGTTGTCCTCCCCCGATCCGAACGTCGCCTCGGCGGCGATGCTGCGCGAGTCCGGCGACCAGTCGTAGTCGTAGACGTACATGTCCGGCGGCGTGGCGAACTGCAAAGTTTGCGTCGCCGGATCGACGATGGCGAGGCGCTGCTCTTCGACCTGCGTGTCGACGTCGCCCGACGGCGGCGTCATCGCTTCGAGCGCGCCGCCCTTCCGCGAAGCGTTTTCGATCATGAGCACCGCGATCGCTTTCCCCTCCGGAGACCATTTCGGCATCGCCAAAGCGCCGTGAATCTTCGTGACGGCGCGGACGCCGGTGCCGTCCGACGACGCGACGTAGAGCTGCGGCTCTCCGCCGGCGTCGGACACGAACGCGATCCTTCGGCTGTCCGGCGACCACGCGAAGTCCGATTCCTCGGGGAGGCGTCCGTTCGGTGCGCCTGCCGTGATGTGCGTTGCGCCGGCGTAGATGCCCGACTCGTTCGTGCGCTGTCCGTCCGGTCCACGAACCGTCTTCACATACGCGACGCGCGATCCGTCGGGAGCGATCGCCACCTGCTCGAACTTCTGCACGCGCTGCAGCGCGGCGATGGTCTGATCGATGACCGCGTCGCGCGATTGGGCAGCGGCGGACGCGGCGGTGGCGAGAGCGAGAAGCAGGAAGAGCTTGCGCATCGCCCGACATGCTAGTCCACCCTATCCCGCAGGCGGGAGAAGGTGCGCGAAGCGCGGATGAGGGCCGGCCCTCACCCGGCGCGAAGCGCCACCCTCTCCCGCAGGCGGGAGAGGGAGGATTGCGCGCCAGGCACGAAACTCGCCCGCGCATGGAGCGATGGCAGCGAAACGGCGCAGGAAAAAGGTCCGCTTCGAGTGGAAGGACGGCATCATCGCCCTCCTTTGGCTCCTGCTCTGGACGACGAATCGCCGCCGCATCAAGCCGAGCTTCGAGCTCAGCGACCGCGCCGATGCCGAAAAGATGGTCCCGACGCTCGTCGGACTGACCGAAGGCGCCATCGATCCTGGCAATCGCGTGGAGATCCTGCAGAACGGCCGCTACTTCGATCGCCTGCTCGACGACATCGCCACGGCGAAGGACTCGATTCACATCGAGTCGTACATCTGGTGGACCGGCGACATCTGCGTGCGGATCGCGAACGCGCTGGCGAAACGCGCCAGCGAAGGCGTGGAAGTGCGGCTGATGCTCGACTACTCCGGCTCCTCGCGCGCCGACCACAAGCTCATGAAGATGCTGCGCGACGCCGGATGCGAGGTCCGCCTCTTTCATCCGCTCCGCCTCAGCAACCTCGGCCGCATGAACAACCGCACGCACCGCAAGATCGGCGTGTTCGACGGACGCATCGCCTACATCGGCGGTCACGGCATCGCCGAGCAATGGACGGGAAACGCGCAGGACCGCGACCACTGGCGCGACACGTTCGTGCGCATGGAGGGCCCGGTCGCGAACACGGTACAGGGAGTCTTCTGCGAGAACTGGATCGAGGAGACCGGCCTCGTGCCGGCCGGCGAGAAGTACTTCCCGAAACTCGAGCGCGCCGGCAACATCGACGCACACGTCGCGTTCACCTCACCGCGCGGCAGCATCTCCGCCGTCCAGCTCCTCTACTACCTCGCGATCTCGTCGGCACAGAAGGAGCTGCTGATCCAGAACCCGTACTTCCTGCCGCACGAGGACGCCATCGACGAGATGAAGGAAGCGGTGAAGCGCGGCGTGGACGTGCGGATCATGCTTCCGTCGGCAAACGTGATCGACACGCCGATCGTGCAGCACGCCAGCCATCATCACTTCGGCGACCTGCTCGAGAACGGTGTGCGCATCTTCGAGTACCAGCGGACGCTGCTGCACGCGAAGATCATGATCGTCGACCAGATGTGGTCGTGCGTCGGCTCGACGAATTTCGACGACCGCTCGTTCCAGCTGAACGACGAGGTGAGCGTCGGCTTCCCCGATCCCGACATCGCACGGCAACTCCGCGAGAAATTCTTCGAGGACATGCGCGAAGCCGTGGAAGTGGATTTCGACCAGTGGAGAAATCGCCCGTGGAGCCACAAACTGCTGGATGGCGCGGCGTTCCTGGCGAGGCATGAACTTTAGCAACTAAAAACTTCTGCCAAACACCACCGCATACTCCTCCGCATGACTCACGCGCGGAAGCGCGAACAACTCCTCGCGCGTGACCCAACGCACGTCGTCCACTTCCTCCACCTGCAGGCGCAGCGACGCGAGGTCGATCGCGCGTTCGACGACGAACACCTCGTGAATCTCGTTGTCGATGTACGTGCCGCCGTTGAGCACCGACTGCTCGCGCAGCGTCGCCACGTGGCGCAGCTCGCGCGGGTCGAGATCGAGGCCGAGCTCCTCGTGCGCCTCGCGGATCGCGGACTCGATCGCGCTCTCACCCGTGGAGATGTGGCCGGCGCAGGAGACGTCCCACAGTCCCGGATTGTTCTCCTTCGTGAGCGAGCGGCGCTGCACGAGGACGCGGCGATCGGGCGCGATGATCCAGACGTGCACCGAGCGGTGCCAGTCGCCGTCGCGATGGACGTGCCGCTTCGGTTTGACGACGCCGGTCGGCTCGCCGCCGGCCGTGAGGACGTCGATCATCTCCACGGGTCCGCATCATAAGGCGCGAGTGTTGCTCTCGCGCTGTCGCGGGAGGAGTACGAATGAGACGCACGTTATTGATCGCCGGCGCAGCGATCCTGATCGCGGTCGCGGCGGCGGCATGCCACAAGAATCCGCCGACCAGCGACACGAGCGGAGCGGGAGTCACCGCCTCAGACACCAGCGCACCGGGAACGGCGACCGCGACGTCGTACGACACCGCGGCGACGAGCACGGGGAAGACGACGACGGCGCAGACGAGTACGACTGCCGGCAGCAACACCGACACGAGCTCGCCGGGCGCGACAGGAACGAGCGGCGCGGTCGGCACGGGCAGCGCCGGAGCGTCGGCCACGCACGGAACGGGAACTTAGTGCGCGCCCGCGCAGTGGCATAGACTCGGCCGGCAATGGCGCAGAAGCAGTTTCCGGGAGGGTTTTTGTGGGGCGCCGCGACTGCGGCGTATCAGGTGGAAGGCTCGCCGCTCGCCGACGGCGCCGGGCCGAGCATCTGGCATCGCTT
>DASWBH010000272.1:0-6075 GCA_036390755.1 Thermoanaerobaculia bacterium | reverse complement strand
CTGCGCACCGCGCTCTGCTTTCAGGCGATCGGCGTGAGCACGCGGTCGTCGACCGGATCGCTGAGCACGACCAGACCTTCGAGCAGCCGCTCGTCGATCGTCGGGTCGATGCTGCGGACGAGCGGGACGATCCGCTCGGTGTGCGCAATGACCGCCAGCAGCGCGGCGTAGACCGGCTCGGATTTCGAGCGATCGAACAAGTGGAAAGGTCCGCGCCGTCCGAACGCCGTCTGCTCGAGCGAGCGCAGGTTCGTGGCCGCCTGGGTCAGAAGCGAATCGATGAGCGTCGGCAGGTCGCCTTGCTGTGCGCTCCGGCGAGAGGGTCTTGCCGCGTCCGAAAGGCGCTCGATCGCTTTGCACAGGATCCGAAATTCGGATTCCACTGCAGGATGCCGCGGGTCGGCGAAGGGAAGATTCGCGAAGACGGAGGTCAGTTTGGCGATGCGTTTGCGCAGGTCCGCCTCCACTTTGCGGACCATCCAGTCGACGGGCGGGACATGGCGCATGAGCTCGTTCGTCGCCCATGTTTCGAGCGCCGGAGCTGTTGCACGTTTTTCTTCGGGTGCAACGCCCGCGTCAGTTGCCACCATGCTGTTCATTTGTTAGCGTCAGCGCCTCATGAACGGCGACCTCGCGCAGTTCGAAGAGCCCATCCTGAAGCTTCGGCGTCAGATCGAGGAGCTCTCTGCGATGGAGGAAGAGCCCGCGAGAAAGGCTGAGATCGCCGAGCTCGAGCAAGAGCTTATCAAAGTCTCGACCGAAATCTACTTGAACCTCACTCCGTGGCAGAAAACCCTGGTCGCGAGACACCCGCAGCGGCCGTACACGCTCGATTTCATCGCGGCGCTGTTCGAGGATTTCACCGAGATTCACGGCGACCGCAACTTCGGCGACGACGCCGCGGTCGTGACGGGCTTCGCGCGTTTTCGCGGCGACGCGTGCTGCGTCGTCGGCCATCAGAAGGGACGGAACACAAAGGAGAAAGTGCTTCGCAATTTCGGCCAGCCGCGGCCCGAAGGGTTCCGCAAGGCCTTGCGGGCGATGAAGCTCGCGGCGAAGTTCCGTCTGCCGATCTTCAGCTTCGTCGACACGCAGGGCGCCTATCCCGGCGTCGGCGCGGAGGAGCGCGGACAGGCCGAGGCGATTGCGGTGAATCTGAGGGACATGGCGGCGTTGCCGGTGCCGATCATCATCACGGTCATCGGCGAAGGCGGCAGCGGCGGCGCGCTCGCCCTGGGCGTCGGCGATCGCGTGCTGATGCTCGAGCATTCGGTCTACTCGGTGATCTCGCCCGAAGGCTGCGCGGCGATTCTCTGGAAGAATCCTGCGGCGGCACCGGAAGCGGCGGCGGCGATGAAGATCACCGCGCAGGACCTGAAGCGCATCGGCATCGCGGACGAGATCGTGCCGGAGCCGCCGGGGGGCGCACACAGCGATCCGGCGAAGTCGGCCGAGTTCCTCGCGCCGTATCTCGAGCGCGCGATCAAGGAACTGCAGAAGCTCAAACCCTCTCTACTCCTTGAAGAGCGATACAAGAAATTCAGGAAGATGGGAGTGTTTGAAAAAGGCTGAATGGCCACAGGTAACGGGTAACAGGTAACGCTTCGTAGATTTTGTTACCTGTTCTCCGTTACCTGTTACCTTCGTGGCAGTGATCTACGACGCGTGGGTATTGGCCGAGGGCGCCGACGCGCCCATCCCGATCGCCAACTCCACGCTGCGCTCGGTGTTCGTCCGCCGCGGCGTCGATACGTTGGAAAAATTCACGCGGTTCGTCGCGCCTTCGCTCGACGATCTGCACGATCCGAGCGGTATCCACGGCATCGATTCGGCGTGCGAGCGCATCTTCCGCGCGGTTCGCGACCGCGAGACCATCGTCATCTACGGCGACTACGACGTCGACGGCGTCACCTCGATCGTGTTGCTGCAGACCGTCCTGCGCTCGATCGGCGCCGAGCCGGCGTACGTCGTTCCCCAGCGGCTGATCGACGGCTACGGCCTGAAGATGCACGTGCTCGATCGCGTGCTCACCGACCGCAACGTGAAGCTCGTGATCACCGTCGACTGCGGGATCACGAGCATCGAGCCGGTCCGCCTCGCGATCGAGCGCGGCATCGACGTCATCATCACCGACCACCACCTGCCGCCCGGCGTTCTCCCGGATGCCGCCGCGGTTCTCAATCCGAAGCAGGACGGCTGCGCGTATCCGTTCAAGGAGCTGGCCGGTGTCGGCGTTGCGTTCAAGCTGTGTTGCGAGTTGATCCGGCGCAGCGGGAAGAAGATCTCGACCGAGTCGCTGCTGAAGATCGCGGCGATCGGCACGGTGGCCGACGTCGCCCCGCTCATCGGCGAGAACCGCGTGATCGCCCGGCTCGGACTGGACGGTCTCGCCGACGCACGCAATCTCGGACTCCGCGCGCTCCTTCGCCGCCTCGGCCTCTCCGGCCGCCCGCTGCGCTCGGCCGACGTCGGCTTCAAAATCGGGCCGCGCATCAACGCCGCCGGCCGGCTCGCGCTCGCCGATACCGCGATCCAGCTCTTCGCCGCGACGACCGACGACGACGCCTGGGCGATCTGCGCTGAGCTCGATCGGCTCAACACCGAACGCCAGCAGATCGAAGCCGAAGTGCGGGTGGAGGCCTTGAAGCAGATCGGAGGCGGCGAGCGAATCCTCGTCCTCGCCGGCTCGCAGTGGCACAAAGGCGTCCTCGGACTCACCGCCGGCCGGATCGCGCAGCAGTTCCATCGTCCCGCGCTCGTCATCTCGATCGACGGCGATCACGCCACCGGCTCCGGCCGAAGCATCCCGACGATCAACCTGCACGGGCAGCTCACGGCGGTCAGCGATCTCTTCGATCACTTCGGCGGTCATGAGTTCGCGTGCGGCTTCTCGCTCCCCGCCGAAAACGTGGCGCGCTTGCGCGAGCGGCTCGAAGAGCGTTTCGCCACGTTCGACGACGATCTCTTCCGCCGCGTCGCGCACGTCGACGGCAGCGTCTCGCTTGCTGAAGTCGACCGCGATTTCGTCCTCGCGCACGAGATGCTCCAGCCGTTCGGAGCCGGGAACGCGCAGCCGATGTTCGTCATCCGCCGCGCGTCGGTGCGCGGCCGCCGGCCGTTCGCCGAGGACTGCTGTGAGCTGACGCTGGAAGATGAGACGGGGAGAGGCGCCGCGGTCCTCTGGCCGTCGGTCAAACAGCTCGCGCCGGAGATGAACGGCAAGCCGCTGGACCTGCTCGTGCAGATCGAGGCGGACGGGTGGGCGGAGATCGGCGGGAGGATGAGCGTGATTGACGCGAGGGCAGCGGAATAGCTGTTTCGGAGTTCGCGGTTCGGAGTTCGGGGTTCGCAAAATACGCGCATCTCCGAACAGCGAACCCCGAATCCCGAACCCCGCAAAATGCAACGCACCATCCGCATTCTTCGCGTCGCACTCCCGATCGCGTTCGGCGCGTTCATCCTCCTGCTCGCGCTGAACTGGAACCGCGCGCACATCGGGAGGGACCGCAGCGTCAGCGAGCCGGTCGCGGCCACGCGTGTCAAGGACCGCCCGCTCGCGGAGTCGAAGGGCTTCGAGGACACGCAGTCGATCGGCGGGCGGGTCGTCTCGCACATCGTTGCGAAGCGCGTCGTCGCCTACAAATCGTCATGGAACACGCTCGAGGACGTGCGGCTCACCCTGTATCGGCTGAACGGGCTGTCGTACGAGCTGACGTGTCCGCAGGCCGACTTCAACAGCGAAACGAAGGAAGCGAACGCGATCGGCGGCGTGAAGGTGACGTCGAGCGATGGCGTCGAGATCGCGACGGCGCAGATTCATTACGACGGCAACCGCCTGACCAACAACCTGCCCGTGCAGTTCCGCATCGATCGGTGGAACGGCACTGCCGGCGCGCTCGATCTCGACGTTCAGGCCGAGACGCTTCATCTGTCGAAAGGCTTCGACGCGACGATGACGCCGCTGCTCACGACGGAGCCGCCGATGGCGGTGAAATCCGTCGACGCAGTTTTCCGGCGCAACCAGAACGACGCGACCTTCACCGATCACGCGGTGATGACCCGCGGCGCCGACAGCGTCGCTTCCGATCACATGACGGGCCGCTTCACGCCCGATCGCAAGACGCTCGTCGGGATGGAAGGCGCGGGACACGTCGTCATCGTCATGTCCACCGTGACGAAACCCGGCGAAGACCTCGGCGGACGGAAGACAGTGACGTGCGAGCGTTTCTTCAGCGAGCTCGGTCCTGACGGTCAGATTGCCGCGATCAACGCCGTCGGCGAACCGGGACTCGCGCACGCGGTGATCGACGGGCCGCCGAAACGCGACATCGTCGCTCGCACGTTTCGGATCGCGGTGCACGAGCGGACGGTGCAGGAGCTCAAGGCGGAGTGGAACGTCGACATGAAAGAGTTCGGCGACGTCGTGCGCGAGACGACCGCCGACCACGTCATCGTCAGCTTCGATCCCGTGCAGCATCGCGCGGTCGCCGCGCTCATCGAGGGAGCGTTCAAGTATCACGATCCGAAAACGTCGGCGACGGCCGTTCGCGCGAACTACGACATCGTCAACGATCGCGTGCTGCTGACGGCGATCCCGGGGTTCGATCCGACCGTAGTGTCCGAGGGGAGCACGGTCAAGGCGAATCAGATCGAGTTCTCGCCGAAGGCGCAGACCGCGCGCGCGACCGGAGCGGTCATCGCGCAACTCGTGTCGAAGAGTGGCCCCTCAGCCGATTCGACGAACGTCTTTCCCGGCTCGAAGCAGCCCGTCTACGTCAACTCCGATTCGCTGCTGATGCGGCAGGCGAACAAGACCGCCGTGTTCACCGGCAACGTCCGGGCGTGGCAGGAGAACAACACGCTGCTCGCGCAGGAGATGCAGGTACAGGGCAACGGCGACGTGATCACCGCGCGCGGCGCCGTTCACACTGTGCTCTACAACACGAGCAATACCGAAGCTCAAACGCGGAAGGTGCCGGTGAATTCGAAGAGCGACCAGCTGATCGCGCGGCGCAATGACCGGCGCATGGAGCTCGCCGGCAGCGTGCAGATCGAGGACGACACGCGCACGCTGACGGCCGAGCACGCGGTCTTCTACTTCGATGCGAATCGCAAGATCGACCACATCGACGCCGACACGAAGGTCACGGTCGTCGAAGCTCCGACGCATCGCAAGATGAACGGCGACAAGGCCACGTACTACGTCCAGAAGAAGATGGTCTACGTCAACGGAACGCCGGCGACGGCCAGCGATCCGACGGGCTCCCTTGCCGGCGAGCAGATCGTCCTCGACATCACCCGCAATCGCATGACCGTCCAGTCGCCGGGAAGCGAGAAGTCGGAGATCCGCTACAACCAGCCGGCGACCGAAAAGCACCCGTAGCCAGTGCGGCCCGCGATCTGCTGTTAGGATTCACCGCGCGCAGATGGCCGACCACGACCCAGCTGTCCTGCCATTCACGGCTCCGAAGGAGTCGGCGGCGCCACTGCGCCTCGCCGCAACGCACCTCGAAAAGGTTTACCGCAGGCGCAAAGTCGTGCGCGACGTCTCCGTCGAGATCCGGCAGGGCGAGATCGTCGGACTCCTCGGTCCGAACGGGGCGGGGAAGACCACGACGTTCTACATGATCGTCGGCCTGGTCCGGCCGGACGGCGGCGCGGTCACTCTCGGCGACGAGGACATCACCGAACTCCCGATGTATCTGCGCGCGCAGCGCGGCATCAGCTACCTGCCGCAGGAAGCGTCGGTGTTCCGCAAGCTCACCGTCGAGGAGAACCTGCTGGCGGTGTTCGAGACCATGAACCTTCCTCTCGCGGAGCGCAAACGCCGCACGCGCACGCTGTTCGAGGAGTTCGGCATCACGCACATCGCGCGGAACCGCGCGTACTCGCTTTCAGGGGGTGAGCGCCGGCGTGTGGAGATCGCGAGAAGCCTCGCCATCAACCCGGCATTCATCTTGCTCGATGAGCCGTTTGCAGGAATCGATCCTATTGCCGTCTTCGAGATCCAACGGATCGTCTCCCAGCTCCGGGCGCGAGGAATCGGTATTCTCATCACTGATCACAACGTACGGG
>DASWBH010000271.1:0-6553 GCA_036390755.1 Thermoanaerobaculia bacterium | reverse complement strand
GTGAAGCGCGGCTCGATGATCTCGTCGATATAGCCGCGCTCGGCAGCGATGTAAGGATTCGCGAACTTCTCCCGATATTCGGCCACTTTCGCGTCCCGATCCTCGGCTCCGCGGTAGAGGATGCTCACGGCGCCCTCCGCGCCCATGACGGCGATCTCGGCCGTCGGATACGCGAAGTTCATGTCCGCGCGGATGTGCTTCGAATTCATGACGCAGTACGCGCCGCCGTAGGCCTTGCGCGTGATCACCGTGATCTTCGGAACCGTCGCCTCGGCCAGTGCGTAGAGCAGCTTCGCGCCGTGCATGATGATCCCGCCGTACTCCTGGTCCGTCCCGGGCAGAAACCCGGGAACGTCTTCGAGCACGACCAGCGGGATGTTGAACGCGTCGCAGAAACGGACGAACCGTGCGCCTTTGCGCGACGCGTTGATGTCGAGCACGCCCGCGAGGTACGCCGGCTGGTTCGCCACCACGCCGATCGAGTGGCCGTTCATCCGGATGAAGCCGACCACGATGTTGCGCGCATAGTGCTGATGGACCTCGAGGAAGTGTCCCTCGTCGGCGATGATCTTGATCAGCTCGCGCATCTCGTACGGCTGATTCGCGCTCTCGGGGATGAAGTTGTCGAGCTGCGTATCGACGCGGTTGATGTCGTCATCGCTGCCGATGTGCGGCGGGTCCTCGAGATTGTTCGACGGCAGGAACGACAGCAGCTCGCGAATCGTGGCCAGGCAGTCCTCGTCGGAGTCGGCCGCGAATTGCGCGACGCCGGAGACCTGGTTGTGCGTCTCCGCGCCGCCGAGCTTCTCCTTCGTCACTTCCTCGTGCGTCACGGTCTTGATCACGTCAGGACCGGTGACGAACATGTAGCTCGTCCCCTTGACCATCAGGATGAAATCGGTGATCGCAGGCGAGTACACCGCGCCGCCGGCACAAGGTCCCATGATCGCGGAGATCTGCGGGATGACTCCCGACGCGAGCGTGTTGCGCAGAAAGATGTCCGCGTAACCGCCGAGGGAGACGACGCCTTCCTGGATGCGCGCGCCGCCGGAGTCGTTGAGTCCGACGATCGGCGCGCCGTTCTTCATCGCCAGATCCATGATCTTCACGATCTTCTCGGCGTGCGTCTCGCTGAGCGATCCGCCGAATACCGTGAAGTCCTGTGCGAACGCGTACACCAGCCGGCCGAGGACGGTGCCGTAGCCGGCGACGACGCCGTCGCCGGGGATGCGCTGCTTGTCCATGCCGAAGTCGTTCGAGCGATGGACGACGAGCTGGTCGAGCTCCTGGAATGATCCCGGATCGAAGAGCAGGGAGATGCGCTCGCGCGCCGTCAGCTTCCCTTCGCTGTGCTGGCGGTCGATGCGCTGCTGGCCGCCGCCGAGCTCACCCTCGAGCTTGCGGCGTTCGAGCTCCTCGAGCTTCAGGTCGAGAGTCATAGCTAGTCATTCTGAGCCGCGAAGACGGCGAAGAATCTGGGCGGTGGCTCGTTTCCACCGCCCAGATTCTTCGCGCTCTGCGGCGCTCAGAATGACAATCAGCCCTTCTCCTCGGCGCGCATGCTCTCGGCGATCGTGCGGATCACCAGCTCGATTCCGGCTTCGGCGTCGTGAAACTCCACCACGCCGCGGTCTTCGAGCCGGTTGACGAGCGCGCGGGCGAGGAATTCGATTTTCCGTTCATTCATGGCCACACCCTGGGCGAATTAAAGCATCATCTCCGCGCCGAAGGAACCAGCGGCGTACGGATACCAGTGCGTGGCCGTGGCGATCGCGTCGATCCGGGCGACCCGAACCGTGGCCGGATAAACGTCGCCGGCGTCCACGCAGAGGACGCGTAGAGAGAGTCCGGCGGGCGGCGCGAGCAGCGCGATCGCGCGCGGCAGGTCCTCGTCGATCGCGTTCACGTCGCACGTCGCCCGCAGGTTGAACGGCGCGCGCACGGGCCGTGTCCGGTAGCTCGGCCGGTACCAGTTGGGGTATGTCGTCGACGCGATCTCGTGATCTGCGACCGGCTCACCCTTGCCGTCGATGCCCCCGGCGGTCTGCCAAAGCCGGACGTTCGGAGGAGCGAGGCCGGCGAGGGACGGCAGCAGCGCGGCGCTCACGTTCGACGCGATGCGAATTCTCGCCGGCGCCCTCCTCTGCTCCCCCGCCCGCACCAGTGCCTCGGCCACGAAGCTGATCGCATCGATGTCGAATTCGGCGAGGTCGACGAGTGCGCGCAGCGAACCGAACACAATCGACAGATGGATGCGCCGCGTCGTCTCCTGCCAGCGCCGGTCGTTGAACTCATGCTCGGCCACACCCTCGCTGACGACGAGCCGCTCGATCGTCAGGGGCGCCGAGACGACCGATTCGATGCTGCGCACCGTACGAGCGACCACGTCCGGCTCGATGTCCGGCAAGTCCACGGTCCGGGCGATTGGCTGACAGGAGAACGTCTGCTCCGTTTCCGTGGCCTGGCCTGCTTCCTCGACGCGAAGAAACATTCCGCCGTCATATCGCACCGTCCGCCCGAACTTCCGATAGATCTCGCTCATCGAAAATCCGTGATGAGGTCGGGCGCGTACGAGCCGACGAAGAGCTCCTGCCCTTCGCGCGAACAGATGACGCCCGGATAGCGGCGCACCGGCCCGAGCGCGCCGCGCATGGCAGCGGCGATGGACGCGCGAGACTCGAGGATCATGAATGGCCGCACGCGCGACGACTTGCCGCCGTCGATCTCGTCCGCCGCGGAGACGAAGAGCGAGACCATGCCGCTCAGCGGCTCGTATCGGCCGCCGGCGACGAGAAGAACTTCGATTCGCGAATCGGGCAGCGGCGAATCGGAATCGGAACCGATGACGACGTTCGTCATTCGCCGGAGCGGCACATCGGCAAATGACTGTCGCCGCAGTGCGCGCGGCGCCTCGCCGGCGAGCAGGTTCGACGCGCCGTCCTCGCTTTCGTCCGTCGCGCTCAGCCATCGCGGCCATGCGAGCTGCGCGTGACCATGCTCGGCGGCGTGACCGGCCGCTTCGTGGAGAAGCACTGCACCCGATCCGTTTCTCCAGACGACGGGCAGCCGGGCGTAATCGGTGTCGACGGTTGGCTTCACGCTCGCGAGATCCACGAGCATCTCGTAATCCGGCGCGAGATGCGGAAGCGTCGTCGCGACGGAAAGATCGAGGACGGTCGCGCTGATCGTCGAGGTGGTCGTGACGTTCCCGCCGACGCGCGTCGCCGAAGCGACGGCGCGGGCCCGGCCTTCGCGCAAGCCTTTCAGCGCTTCGCGCAGCCGGTCGCATTCAGCGTCGCAGAGCCGGCGCAGCTCGTCGTCGGAGTCATCGCGCGCATCGATTCTGTTCCCGTGCTGCTCCGCGGAACCGTGAATGAGACGAGACTCGAGAACCGTGTGCCGGTCGAGCGACCACAACTCGTCGCGCGTCACGATCGCGAAGTGGGACGGCGCGGTCAATTCACCTGATAGTCGAAGGTCTTGTTCTGCGCATTGAACGTGACCTGCAGCCTTTGCGCGCTGCCGGGCTGGAAGTTGTACCGCATGATGTGGTGCTCGGCGATGCGCTGCGAAGTCACGATGACCCAAATCTGGATGTCGGTGTCTTTGGCCGGGAAACGCGCGGTGAAGTTGATGGGCTTCGGGACGTTGCGGCGAATGAAACGCCCTTTCTCCTCGAACAGGTTCTCGTGCAGGATCGTATCCGCGCCGACCTTCACGACCATGTAGCCGTCCGAGAAAGGTCCGTTGAACACCGTCGTCAGCTGCGCCGGCGTGTTCGGTAAGACGCGAGACCCGGCACCGCCCGGCGCGCCCGGAATGGCGGTCGCCGCAGGCGCGCCGCGTTTCACTGCCGCGAGAGTCGCGGTGACCTGCTGCTGCTGTTGCGCGAGCTTCAGGTAGTTCGCTGTCAGGTCGTCGGTCGGATTCTCGGAAAACGATTCCTGCAGCGTCTGGATCGCTTCGGAGTATTTCTTCTGATTGAAGAGCGCGATTCCGCGATCTCGTTTCTGCTGCGCGTGCAGGACCTGCTGACGCGTGAGCTCTTCCTTCTGCCGGATCGCGTCGAGCTTCTGCACGATCTCGCTGACGGCCGGCGAGTTCGGCGCCATCTTGTTCAGCTGCTCGAACTTCGTGTAGGCCTCTTGAACGCGTCCTTGCCGCAGCAGCGCGTTGCCCTCTTCGCGAAGCTGACGCTCTCGCGCGCGGCGCATGACGGCGCGCTGATCGACCGGAGGCATCTTCGTCTTCGCGCGCTGAAGAGCGACGACGGCGCCCGCAAGCCCGAGGGCGAGCAGTCCGACGATGATGGCGACGACGACCGGCGGGACGCGCGCACGCCAGCCGGGATACTTCCGGACGCGCGAAAGCGTCTCGTTCAGCTGCGCGATGGCCGGGCGCACAGGTCGCGTCGCCGATCCTGCGGATGGTGGAACGGGCGTGCCGCCGGCCGGACGGACCGCCTGCGTCGCCGCGGACGCCGGCAGTGCAGCAGCTTCGGGAAACGGCGTCTCGACCGTCGGCACGCGCTCGCGATCGCGCGTGACGATGGTGTCTTCCTCCAGCAACGGCTCCGTCGCCCGGACCGGCCGTTCGCCGCGCAGCACTGCGCGCAGCGCCGTCGCGAGATCCTTCGCTCGCTGGTAACGCTTCGCCGGCTCCTTGGCGAGGCAGAGCGCGACGACCTGTTCGTAGCCGTCAGGAATCTGCGGATTGATCTCGTGCAGCGGAGGAAACGGCTCGTGCACGATCTTGTACGAGATCGACGTCAGCGAATCGCCCCCGAACGGTTTGCGCCGGGTCAGCGATTCATAAAGACAAATGCCCAGGGAGAAGATGTCGGTGCGGCCGTCGACGGGATTGCCCTTGATCTGCTCGGGCGCCATGTAATTCGGCGTGCCGAGAAACTGTCCTGTCGACGTCAGGTTCGCGACGCTCGATGCGATCTTCGCGATGCCGAAGTCGGTGATCTTCGCGCGGTTCCCATCGAGCAGGATGATGTTCGCCGGCTTGACGTCACGATGCACGATGCCTTTCGAGTGCGCGAAGTCGAGTGCGTCGGCGATCTGCGCGATGATGTCGCCAATCTGGTCGAACGACAGCGCGCGACCCTGCGACAGCATCTCTTTGAGGTTCTGTCCCTCGACGTACTCCATGGCGATGAACGACGTGCCGCTCGCTTCATCGAAGCCGATGTCGTGCACCGTCACGATCGCCGGATGATTGAGGATGCCGGCGGCCTGAGCCTCGCGGATGAATCGCTCCTGGAACTCTTTGGTCTCGTCGTCATCCGCGTGTGCGGCCGCGCGGATCGTCTTGAGCGCGACGAGGCGGCCGATCAGAGGATCTTTCGCCAGGTAGACGACGCCCATGGCGCCCTTGCCGAGCTCACGCACCACTTCATATCGGCCGAGCTTCAACTGGGGACGTTCTCCGGCGGAACTCCCATTCTTTCCAACGGATTCGATGGAAGTTCCATGAGCGGACAATGATACCTCCTGCGTCCGTGCGGGCTGCCTCGCGACCCGGGGCGCATTTTAATTTATGATCTACGCCCGCTTTGTGAAATTTCCCAGCTCGAGGTCAATCGCATGAAGGTCTACTCCGGTTCGGAGATTCGGAACGTCGCGCTCGTCGGTCATAACGACACGGGTAAGACGACGCTGGTGTCTCAACTGCTGTTCAACGCGGGCGCGGTCACGCGCCTGGGACGCATCGACGACGGCACGACCGTGACCGACTTCGATCCCGACGAGATCGACCGCAAACACTCGATCTCCGCCGCCGTGGCGTTCGTCGAATGGAAGAACACGAAAATCAATCTGCTCGACACGCCGGGATTCGGCATCTTCTCGATGGAAGCGAAGAGCGCGCTGCGGGTCGCCGACTCGGCCGCGATCGTCGTCAGCGGCGTCACCGGCGTCGAAGTCACGACCGAGAAGGTCTGGAAGTTCGCCAACGAATTCACGCTGCCGCGGCTGATCATCGTGAACAAGATGGACCGCGAGCGCGCCTCGTTCACCCGCACGCTCGAGGCGCTGCAGAACAAGTTCAGCAAGAACGCCGTGCCGATTCAGCTGCCGATCGGCGAGGAGAAGGAATTCACCGGCATCATCGATCTCGTGGCCATGAAGGCATACAAGTACGCGGCCGACGGATCGGGAAAATTCGACGTCGCCGACATTCCGTCGGAGCACAAGGCGGACGCCGACGAGTGGCGCGAGAAGCTCATCGAGAAGGTCGCGGAGGGCGATGACACGCTGATGGAGCGGTTCTTCGAGCAGGGCGGGCTGTCACAAGAAGAGCTGATCGACGGTCTCAAGCGCGAGATCGCCCATCATCAGATTTATCCGGTGCTGTTCGCATCGGCTTCGCACGACATCGGCGGCCAGCTGATGCTGGACGCGTTTGTCTCGCTGCTGCCGTCGGCCGACGAGGCGAAGACGATCGAGGGAAAAGACGGCAAGGGGCAGCCGATCACGTTCGAGCGGCGGGCCGAAGCGTTCCCGGCAGTGCTCGTGTTCAAGACGTTCTCCGATCCCTTCTCAGGCCG
>DASWBH010000270.1:0-2346 GCA_036390755.1 Thermoanaerobaculia bacterium | reverse complement strand
CCTACTGTATGGCGCTCGCTCTCCCATGCGCTAGTCTACGGACACGAGGTGAACATGACTCGTCTCCGCATCCTCTATCTATTGATCGCTGCGCTGTGCAGCGTCGCCGCAAACGCGCAGATCACCGTCGTCAAAGCCGGCCGCCTCATCGACCCCGAGACCGGCACCGCCTCGACGAACCAGATCATCGTCATCGAAGGCGAGAAGATCAAGGCCGTCGGTGCGGATGTCGCGATCCCTGCCGGCGCGAACGTCATCGATCTGTCGAAGCTCACCGTGCTGCCGGGCCTCGTCGACGCCCACACGCATACGGCGATGACATACAAGGAGCAGCCGGAGAACAACTACTACTACCTCACCTACATCACCGATTCGACTGCGCTGCGCGCGATCCAGGCGGCGTCGAATGCGATCCAGTTGCTCAACTCGGGATTCACGGTCATCCGCGACGTCGGCAACAACGCGATGTACGCCGACTGCGCGCTGCGGCAGGCCATCGAACAGGGATGGCTGCCCGGTCCGACCGTGATTCCGTCGGGACCGATGATCGGGAGCACCGGCGGCCAGTTCTGGCCGACGCCGGAGATGTACAAGCAGCACAACATCATGTTCCCGGAGTACATCGACGCGAACAGCCCCGAGGAGATCGTGCGCGCCGTGCGCGAGAACATGCTCTTCGGCGCGCGCACCATCAAGCTCTGCATCGACTGCAAGCCGTGGGGCTATTCGGCCGACGACATCAGGCTGGCCATCAGCGAAGCGGCGAAAGGCGGATGCAAAGTCGAAGGACACGTGCAGACGCCGGAGGGTGCGCAGCGCGCAATCGACGCCGGAATCTACATCATCGCGCACGGAAACGCGCTCACGCCCGAGCATCACCGGCAGATGGCGGCGAAAGGGATCTTCCTCACCGGCACCGACACGCCGCTGACGAAGTATCGCGGCACCGACGCGCAGTTCAAGGTCACGGTGGAGAAACTGCGCGACGCGTGGGAGAAGAAAGTCCCGCTCACCTTCTCCACCGACTTCGACTACTGGAACGACCGGATGAAGGACGAGAAGACAGGCGAGTGGCTGTCGCGCGGCGACATGTCGATCGCGTTTCTCGACACCTGGAAAGCCGCCGGCATCCCCGCGGCCGACACGCTGCGCGCGATGACGATCAACGGCTACAAAGCGGCCGACGTGATCAACGCGCGCGGTCCGATCAAGCCGGGGATGTTCGCCGACATGATCGCCGTCGCCGGCGATCCGCTCACCGACATCGACGCGCTGCGCAGCGTGCAGTTCGTGATGAAGAACGGGATGGTCTTCAAGCGCGACGGCGTAATGACGCCCGAGAAGTTCTTCCACCCAGGCCCGGTGCGGACGCCGAACGGAAGATGGACCCGGTGATCCGTTGTCATTCCGAGCCGCGAAGACGGCGAGGAATCTGGGCGGTGGGAGCGTGCGCCTTTAGGCTCGTGCTTCCTGCGCCATCGACACAAACGTCTTCCGCGCCGCCTCGCGCGACCCGACCGGCTCCGGAAACGCGATCCGCGTCCCCTTCATCCCCTCGGCCGTCCGCACGCGCACGACGAACCCCAGCCGGTCGCACGCAACCATCGTCGCCTCGAGCGCGTCGAGCCCGCCGAATCGCCGCGTGATGTCGCGCAACGCATCGGCGTGGTCGCGATTCATGTGCTTCATGATCTCGGCGGCAGCGTCCGCGAGCGGATCGGCGGCCGCTGATGCGTAGTCGTCGCGCTCGACCCAACCCATCACGCCGAATCCCCCGACGAAGTAGATGTGCGCGACGTCGAGCCGGAAGAACGAGAAATCCGAGTAGTCGATCCAGTGCCGCGCCGAAGGATGCTCCGCGAGATAGAGATCTTTCGCGGCTCCGGAGGTCGGGAGCACTCGGCCGAGGAGCGTCGCGCGCGGCGAGCCGAGGGGATCGGAGCCGCTGCCGCTTTGCATGGCCAGCAGGCTCGCGCGCGGATCGGCGATGAGATTCTGCGTGTGCACGGCCATCGAGCTGATGAGGAACAGCGGCGATCCATCCGCGGTCAGCGCGTAAGGCATGAGCGACGCGAACGGCCAGCCTGCATGGCGCACCGACTGTGTGGCGAGCGTGCCGACGCTCTCGGTCTCGAGAAGCGTCCGCGTGCGTTCGGCGTGACTCGGCTCGGGTGCCGTCGGAGGAGGCGACGAGGAGGCGTGCTGGGTCATCTCAGTCGTCCATCGTACGCAATATCGCGCTCCAGTCGTCGTCGCGGTCGCGAGTCACGTCGACCTGCCAGGGCTGGCAGCAGACCGGGCAATCCTGCACGTACGACTGGCGGCTCGAGCCATCTTCCTCGACGC
>DASWBH010000269.1:0-27299 GCA_036390755.1 Thermoanaerobaculia bacterium | reverse complement strand
CTACGCGCAGATGCTCGCGAAGAAAGGGCAGAAGAACGTGCTCGATCTCGCGGATGTCTTCTGCCACGAGGCTCGCAAGCGCATCGACCACAACTTCTCGACGCTCTTCGACAGCTATGACGAGAAGGAGTACCGCGTCGTCCAGAGCCTCATGAAAGGCGAATACGACTGGCTCCAGGGACGTCTCGTGCAGCCGGTCGTTCCGACGCCGGAGCAGGTGGAAGCGGCGATCGCGAACATGGGGTAGTCGGCCTTCGCCCCGCGCAGCGGGGAGAAGGTGCCGCAGCGCGGCGGATGAGGGGCCCTCACCCGGCGCTTCGCGCCACCCTCTCCCGCACGCGGGAGAGGGCTAATGCGATCGGATCTTCTCCTCGTCATCGACGGTCTCATGTCCTTCGTACTTGCGAAGACACGAGCCACAGATGAAGGCGAGCGTCGACACGCCGGGCCGCGGCACGAAGCCATCTTCGCGCACCATCTTCGCGAAGCACTCGATGTACTCCTCCGGCATTTCGCCGGAGCATTCGCGAGTCCGTCCGCATTCGGCGCAGAAGATCTTCACGCGGCCTTCCACGTCACTGCTCTCCTGCCGCGGGGAAGACCGGTGTGATGTCGACCGGGATGTCGGCCAGCTTCGCGTTCGTGGAGTTGATCTCGTCGTTGACCACGCCGTATTTGTTCAGCAGACGCTGCGCGCGGTCGAAGTCGCCGGTGGCCTCGATCGTGAGGAGCTCCGTCGACAGCGACTTCACGCCGTCAGCGAATTTCGCGAAGTCGACGCGGAAGCGGCCGTTGCCTGACGGCACGATGCCGCCGGTTTCGCGCAGCCAGTTCCACTGCAGCGCCGTGCCGCGGCCGTGTGCCTCGCCGATGCCGAAGCGCATCGACCGGAACATCAGCCCGGCGTACGTGGCGTAGAGCTGCTGCTCGTCGAACGACGAAAGCAGTTTGTGATTGCGCGCGTACACCGCGTTCCAGAGGCCGAGGACGTCGGCTTTGGTTTCTTCGATCGTGGAGTAGAGGTTCTTCAGCGGAATGCGCACTTCGATGCGCGTGCCATCCGGTTGGGCAATGTAGCCTGGTCCGAGTCCGTGCGAGAGCTCGTGAAACAGGATCTGATTGAAGAACGCGTCGAAGTTCAGGAGCGGAAGTTGTGATTCGTCGAGCACGCGCAGCGCGATCGGCTTGCCGCTCTGGTTGTACTTCGCGTTGATGACGTTCTTGAGCAGGACCTTCTTCGATCCTTTTTTCTCGCGGACGTACTCGTCGTTCGGCAGATTGAACGCAGCCGTTTGCACGCCGCGGCGCGCGTCGCCGGCGGTGTAAAGCTCCTGCACGACGCGAATCGGCGACTCGCTGCCGCGATTCGGATTGCGGTACTGCTCGGGCTCGGGAAGGTTGCGCTCCATGTCCGGCAGCGCCTGCGCGTACGCCGCGAGCTTCTCGCTTTCCGGACGATCCACGACCGTGACGAACGACTCGAACGAAGCCTTGTAGTTGAACAGCTCGTCCTCGTACACCTCGTAAGGTCCGATGACGACTTCGATCGGGCCGGCCAGATCCATCCAGGCCATGTCGCTTTCGCGATAGTCGTCACGTGTCAGAGCGAGAGCGAGCCGGCTGAGGTATGTCTTGAGCGGAGCGTTGTCCGTGAGCGAAGCCGCTTCCTGCATGCGCTGTGCTGCAGGCTGGATCAGGTCGCGGTAGTACTGCGAGTACGGAATCGCCACGAGGCGCTCGTTCTGCCGCCGGACGACAGTGAACAGACCCTGCAAGGCATCCTTCTCGCCCGGATGCGCGGCGACGTAGCGGTCGAATTCATCCTTCGTGACGTCGGCCGGATAGAATGCAGCGCCCGGCGGCTTCGCACCCGCCGCGCCGAAGGGGGCGATGAACGGCTCGTTTTCCTTCAGCCGGTCCCATCGGCCTTTGTTGATGACGAAGTAGTCGTACGCGGCACGATCCGCCGGCGACGCGTTCATCTGACTCTGCAGACGCGCGCGGAGCGGCGGGTTCTCTTCCGAGACCTGGCGCCAGTAGATCTCGTCGATCAGCTTCGATGCTTCGACAAGTTTCGCGACGACCTGGCGCTCGTTGTCGTTCAGGAGCGACCGGTCGTAATCGATCACGGTCCGAGGCAGCTGCGCGACGCGCGCGGCGATGTCCGGCACGACGCCGGCATTCGAGCTCGTGGCCGTTGCGGAAGGCGTGGGAGGCGTTTTCGGCATCGGCGTGATCGTGTTCGCGGTCTGGCAGGCGACGGAAAAGAGCAATGCAGCGAGCAGCAGCTTTCGCATGGCGAGCGAGATTCTATGCGAGGCCGCGGTTTACAATCAGGCCGTGATCATCGAATGTACGAGCTGCCACTCGAGGTACCAGTACGACGAGCAGCGGTTCGAGGGGAAGCCGTCGAAGCGCATCAAGTGCTCGCGCTGCGCGACCATTTTCGAGATCCACAACCCGAAGGCGGCGGCCGCGCCGCAGCCCATGATTACCGCGACGCCGCTCAACGCCGACAGCACGTTCCACTCGAATCCGAAGATGAAGGAGCCGGACCTTCCGCCGATCGAAGCGGCTGCGGCGAGGGTTCCGGCGTCGAAGCCGGCGCCGGCGCTGCAATTGCCGCCCGGCAAGCGGCTGTCGCTCGCCGTCATCGACGGTCCGGACGCGGGAAGCGTATTCAGGATGGAGAAGCCGCGCGTGACGATCGGCCGTTCCGGGGCAGACGTGAACCTGAACGACACCGAAGCGTCGCGCCAGCACGCTGCGGTGGAGGTGCGGGACACGCTCTACACGGTCAGCGATCTCGGCTCCACGAACGGCACTCTCATCGACGGCACGAAAATCACGCGCGCCACCGAGCTGTCGGACAAGGGCGAATTTCAGGTCGGGTCGTCGACGATCATGCTGATCGTGACTGAAGACGTTTGAACGAACTTCGGACGCTGTACCGGCACCGTCAACTCATCGCCGCGCTCACGGCCCGCGACCTCAAAGCCCGCTATCGCGGCTCGATGCTCGGCTTCTTCTGGTCGCTCGCCAACCCGCTTCTTCTCCTCGCCGTGTACACGGTCGTGTTCACGGTCTTCTTTCCCGTGCAGCCCGTGCGTGCTTATCCGCTCTTCCTCTTCTGCGGAATCCTGCCGTGGACGTTCTTCGCCGCGGCCGTGCTGGAGTCGACGACGTCGATCTCGGGCAATGCAGGCCTGATCAAGAAGGTGATGTTTCCGGCCGAGGCGCTGCCGATGGTGGTGGTGCTGTCGCATCTCGTGCATTTCGTGCTGGCGACGCCGATCCTTCTCGCGGCGCTCGTCGCCTACACGCTTGCAGGGCAGGCGGCGGTCCGCGCGACGATTCTGCTTCTGCCGTTGCTCATGCTGCTGCAGGCCGTGTTCGTGGCCGGCATCGCCGTGACGGTCGCTTCGGCGGCGGTTCTGTTCCGCGACCTGCGCGACATCATGACCAACCTGATGCAACTCGGGTTCTTCCTCACACCGATCATCTATTTGATGGACACGATCCGGTGGCGCCCGCTGCGAGCGCTGCTCCGCCTCAATCCGATGACGCCGTTCGTCCTCGCCTATCAGGACATCGTCTTCTACGCGAAGCTGCCGAGCGCGCCGGACGCGTTCCTGATGATCGCGTACGCGCTCGTCTCGGCAGGATTCGGGTTCGTGATCTTCGATCGTTTGCGCGACACGCTCGCGGAGGCGATTTGAGCGCGGCGCGATTTGCGGTCGCGCTGCAGAACGTCTGGAAGAGTTACCGGCTCTGGGGCCGGAGGTCGCAATTCGCGACGCTCAAGAGCGCGCTGCTGAAGCGCGATCTGAAGCCCGCGCCGGAGCAGTCGATCGAGGCGCTGAAAGACGTCTCGTTCGCCGTGCACAAGGGCGAGGCTTTCGGCGTGATCGGCCGCAACGGATCGGGCAAGTCGACGCTGCTGAAGATCATCTCGGGCATTCTGAAGCCGACATCCGGCTACGTGACGGTCAACGGCCGGATCGCCGCGCTGATCGAGCTCGGCGCAGGATTCCATCCGGAGATCACCGGCCGCGAGAACGTGTACATCAACGGAATCATGCTCGGCCTGACGCGCCGGGAGATCGACGCGCGATTCGACAGCATCGCCGAGTTCTCCGGGATCAGCGAGTTTCTCGATCAGCCGGTCAAGACCTACTCCTCCGGCATGTACGTCCGCCTCGGATTTGCCGTGGCGGTGCACGTCGACCCCGAGATTCTTCTGATCGACGAAGTGCTGTCGGTCGGCGACGAAGAATTCTCCGCGAAATGCATCGCCAAGATTCAGGAGATGAAGTATCGCGGCGTGACTCTTTTGTTCGTCACACACCAGCTCGATCAGGTGCGCGTGCTCTGCGATCGAGCGCTGTGGCTCGATCGAGGAGAGCCGAAGGCGATCGGCGATCCGATTCGCGTTGTCGATGCCTATCTGCAGGAGGTCAGCGGTGTCAGCGTGGCGCCGCCTGCTCCGGCCGTCGCCGTTGAAAGCACGCAGACAGATGCCGAGAACGACCTGGTGGAAGAAGAGCGGTGGGGTTCGGGCGAGGTCGTTCTCAAACGCGTAGCGCTCGTCGATCCGCAGGGGCATGAGCTCGTCGCGCTCGGCGCCGGAACGGCGATCGCGATCGAGATGGACGTCGATGTGCGCGTGCCACAGGACGACTTCGTGTTCGGCGTCGGCATCTACCACGCCGACGGCACGTGCGTGTACGGAACGAATACCGAGATCGAAGGTCTGCTCCCGAACCGGCTGCAGTCGAACGGACGCGTGAGGTTCGTGGTGCCGTCGCTCGACCTCGTCGCCGGCTCGTATCGCGTTGACGCCGCGGTGCACACGCGCAACGGCCGGGCATTCGACTATCGACGCGGCGTGCTCCGCTTCGTCGTCGGCGCGCGCTTCCACGACATTGGCGTGTATCGTCCGAAACACGAGTGGCGCTTCGACGGCGGAATCACGTTCAGGAGCGTCGACTCGCTCGAGCGCAACGTGCCCGCGCCCATGGCGGAGTACATTCGGGAGAGCGAGAGCGAACCGGAGCCACCAAAATTCAGAAAACGAAAGACGAGAGAAGAGTCATGAACGTCCCAGCACTGATCGTGGTCGTAATCCTGGCGATTTACCTTTTCAGCTCGATCAAAATCCTCCCCGAATACGAGCGCGGCGTCATCTTCCGCCTGGGCCGCCTGCTCGGCGCGGCGAAAGGACCTGGCATTTTCTTTGTGTTCGCGCCTGTCGACCGCATCGTGCGCATCTCCCTGCGGCAGGAAGCGTTCGAGGTCCCTCCGCAGGACATCATCACGCGCGACAACGTCACGCTGAAGGTGAACGCGGTCGTGTTTCTGCGCGTGATCGAGCCGCGGCGCGCGGTCGTCGAGGTATTCGACTACCGGTATCAGACTTCGCAGTTCGCGCAGACGACCTTGCGCTCCGTCCTCGGCGAGGTGGAGCTCGACGACCTTCTCGCGCACCGCGATCAGTTGAACGCGCGCATCCAGACGATTCTCGACCAGCACACCGAGCCGTGGGGCGTGAAGGTCGTGAATGTCGAGGTGAAACAGGTCGATCTCCCCGAATCGATGCTGCGCGCGATGGCCAAGCAGGCGGAGGCGGAGCGCGAGAAGCGCGCGAAACTGATTCACGCCGAGGGCGAGTTCGCGGCGTCGCAAAGGCTGTCGGAGGCTGCAAAGGTGCTGTCGAGCGAAACCGGCGCGCTGCAGTTGCGGTACCTGCAGACGCTGACGGAGATCGGCGTCGAGAAGAACACGACGATCATCTTCCCGGTGCCGATCGATATCCTGGAAGGATTGCGGACGACGCTGGACCGCGCCCGTTAGACAGGTACGGATGCGCCAACCGCGTTCGCGACCGCGTCGGCAATGACGCCCGGCTCGACTTCGCGAAGCTCGTAGTGCACGCGCACCGCCGGCCGGTCGAATTTCAGGACGCGGGTGAGGTCGATCGGCGTTCCGATCACGACGACGTCCGCGGGCGTCCGGCGGATCGTTTCCGCGAGCTCGCGGATCTGCTCGTCGCCATAGCCCATCGCCGGCAGAATCCCGGCTGCGTTGGGATACTTCTCGTACGTCTTGCGGATCGAGCCGACGGCGTACGGCCGCGGATCGACGACCGAAGTCGCGCCGGAGTTGCGCACGGCGACGATGCCTGCGCCATACGACATCCCGCCGTGCGTCAGCGTCGGGCCGTCTTCGATCACCAGCACGCTCTTGCCTGCGACGAGCTCGGGATGGTCGATCGTGACGGGCGACTGGGCGCGAATCACGCGAGCGCGCGGATTCAATTTCGCCGCGGCCTGCTCGACGGCACGGATCTTCTGCTCTTCGGCCGTGTCGCACTTGTTGATGATGATCAGATCGGCGCGGCGGAAGTTCGCCTCGCCCGGCCAGTAGCTCGTCTCGTGGCCGGCGCGATGCGGATCGGCGACGCAGACGTGCAGCGTGGGCGTGTAGAACGGCAGGTCGTTGTTGCCGCCGTCCCACAGAATGATGTCTGCCTCGGCCTCGGCCTGGCGAAGAATGCGTTCGTAATCGATACCGGCGTAGACGACGAAGCCGTTGTCGATGTGCGGCTCGTACTCTTCGCGCTCTTCGATCGTGCACTTCTGCGCGACGAGATCTTCGTACGTGGCAAATCGCTGCGCCGCCTGCCGGGCCAGATCGCCGTACGGCATCGGATGGCGGATGGCGACGACGCGGCGATCGAGGTGCTTGACGATGCGCGAGATGTACCGAGTCGTCTGACTCTTCCCTGCACCGGTCCGTACTGCCGTGACGGCGATGACCGGCACGCTGGAGCGCAGCATCGTGTGGTCCGCGCCGAGGAGCGTGAAGTCGCTGCCGGCGGCCACGCACTGCGAGGCGAGATGCATGACGTAGTCGTAGGAGACATCGGAATACGAGAAGACGCAGAGGTCGATCTTGTGCTCGCGGATGAGGCCCGGCAGATCGCTTTCCGGAACGATCGGGATGCCGTTCGGATACATCGGACCGGCGAGCGAGCGCGGGTACGTGCGGCCTTCGATTCCGGGGATCTGCGTGGCGGTGAAGGCAACGACACGAGAGGACGGATCGTGGCGGTAAACGACGTTGAAATTGTGGAAGTCGCGGCCAGCGGCGCCAAGGATGAGGACGTTGCGCGAGGTCATAGGACGCTCCTGCAGGAAGGTTATACGCAGGAGCCGCGCCGCCTTGTAGCCATTGTCACGGGCGCGTAAAGACGACCTCGCCATCGAAGAGGGTCATGTCAACTTTCACCGACTCAATCGTTTCCGCCGCAACTTTGAACAGATCGTCCGACAGCACGGCCATATCGGCGAGCATGCCCGGCGCGATGCGGCCGAGGTCGTTTTCGCGGTACATCGCCCAGGCGTTGTTCACGGTGTAACTGCGCAGCGCTTCTTCGATCGAGATCCTCTGCCCGGGAATCCAGCCGTTCGGGTTCTTCCCGTCGAGCGTTCTGCGAGTGACGGCGGCGTAGATGCCGAGGAGCGGGTTGAGCGGAGCGACGGTCCAGTCCGAGCCGAACGTGACCGTCGCGCCGGCGTCGATGAGCGAACGAAACGCGTACGTCCACTTCGCGCGCTCGTGGCCGATCTTCGACTCGGCCCAGCGGCCGTCGTCGATGGCGTGATACGGCTGCATCGACGCGACGACGCGATCGGCGGCGAAGCGTTTGATGAGATCGGGATCGAGATGCTGCGCGTGCTCGATGCGGAAGCGGCGGTCGCGCGGCAGCGACTCGTAGATCTTCAGCACCTCGTCATTGGCGCGGTCGCCGATCGCGTGAATCGCGATCTGCAGGTTGTTCGCATCGGCGTCAGCGGCCCATTTCTTCATCGAACCGTTCGTCATCTCCTCCATCGCCAGGCCGCGGTTGTCCGGCTCGTTCAGAAACGGCTGGGAGAACCACGCAGTCGATGAGCCGAGAGACCCGTCGGCGAATCCCTTGAGACCGCCGATGCGGAGGCGATCGCCGCCGAATGACTTTTCCACGCTGGCGCGAACGAGACGCTCGTACTGGCTGATCGGCGTGAAGAGGTAGACGCGAGCGGTGAGCTGGCCCGCTTTTTCGAGCCGCTGATACGCGCGCAGATCGTCGTACGCGTCGCTGCCCGACATGTCGCAGAACGACGTTACGCCGAACTTCCTCGCTTCGGCGAGACCGGCGCGCGCCGCCTCGACGCGCTGCTCGATGGTCGGCGCCGGAATCACCGCGTACACCGCGCTCATCGCCGCATCTTTCAGCAGGCCGGTCGGCTCGCCGTTGCTGTCGCGAACGATCGTGCCGCCCGGCGGATCGGGTGTTTCGCGCATGACGCCGGCGAGTTTCAGCGCCACGGAGTTCGCGAGCGCCATGTGCCCGTCGAGGCGCGACACGAACACGGGATTGTCCGGCGTTGCCGCGTCGATCATCTGCCGCGCCGGGAGCGTGTACGGCTTCCAGAGCTGCTCGTCCCACTCGCCGCCGGTGATCCACGCTCCTTTGCCCGCGCGGCGCGCGAACTCGCCGATGCGCCTCGCAAACTCGGGAGGCGACGAGGCATCGCGCAGTTGCACGCGCGACAGCTCGAAACCGCCGTCGATGAAGTGAACGTGATTGTCGATGAAGCCGGGGACGACCAGCCGGCCGTGAAGGTCGATGCGACGCGCGTCGTGCGGAGCTCCGGCGAGGACGGCGGCGTTGGTTCCTACGGCGACGATCCGGTTGCCGTCGACCGCGACAGCTTCGGCGAATTGCGGCGGGTTGCCTGTCCCGGTCCAGATCCTGCCGTTGACGAGTACGAGATTGGCGAGCACCAGAGCCGCCGCGACCACGCTACTCTTCCTTGTGGATCTGCTGCGCGAGGTAGTTTGCCGCGCCGACCTGGTCGATCAGCGCGAGTTGCGCCTCGATCCAGTCGATGTGCTCCTCTTCGTCTTCAAGGATCTCTTCGAGGAGATGGCGGCTGTTGTTGTCATCGGCGACGCGGCACGTCTCGATGCCGTCGTTGAGTCGCTTTACGGCGTCCAATTCGAGCGCGAGATCGACCTTGAACTGCTCGGGCACGGTCTCGCCGATGTTGATCTTGCCCATGCGCTGCATGTTCGGCACGCCTTCGAGAAACAGAATCCGCTCGATCAGCGCCTCGGCATGCTTCATCTCGCCGATGGAATGTTTGCGGATCTCGTGATGCAGCCGGTAGTAACCCCAGTTCTCGCACATCTCTGCGTGAACGAAATACTGGTTGATGGCCGTGAGCTCGGAGGTGAGGACGTCATTGAGGATCTCGATGATCTTCTTGTCGCCTTTCATCGCGCTCTCCTGCGGCGGAGACTATCAGATCGCGGCTGGCCGTTCGCAGTTCGCCGGTACCTGAGGTGGTACCTCCTGCGATCCGCGATCCGCGATCTGCGAACTGAGCGAAGCGGCGAGCATGCGGCGCAGGAAATTGTGGCAGGAGCCGCATTCGGTGCCAATGCCGCAGTGCTGAAGGTCGGCGATGGACGAGGCGCCCGCTTCGATGGCGCGGTTGACATCGCGATCAGAGGCTCCCCGGCAGACGCAGACGATCATGAGTTTTGTTGGTGCTGAGACTCAGTCTCAACAACAGTCATCATCGGCTCCCTCGTCCGCCCGGGGTATGACAATTGTCACAAGGCGATGTGATGCCTTGTAGGATTGCGCCGTGCGCGTGAGCTTCGGCGCCTTCCTGCTCGATTCTGCGGAGCGCCTGCTCGTTCGCGACGGCTCGGCTGTCCACCTCACCGGCAAGGCCTTCCAGCTCCTCGTCCTCCTCGTCGCCGAGCGGCCGAAGATCGTCTCGAAGAAGGAGATCTACGACGCGCTGTGGCCGAACACGTACGTGCAGGAGGCGAACATCAAGAATCTGATCGCCGAGCTGCGGTCCGCGTTCGGCGACGGCGGCGAGCAATGGATCCGCACCGAACGCGCAGCCGGCTACGCATTCACGGCCGAGGTTCACGACGAGCTTGCGATCGCGCAGCCGCGGTTCATCGCCATCGTCAACGGCGTGTCGTTCCCGCTACGTGACGGCGTGAACGTGATCGGACGCTTGTCGGCAGCGGAGATCCGTCTCGATTCGGCGGAAGTGTCGCGGCGGCACGCGTCGATCACCGTAACGGGAGACGATGCCGTGATCCAGGACCTTGGCAGCCGCAACGGTACCCGGCTCAACGGCGAGACACTCGAAGTGGCGAAGGCGATCCGTCCGGGAGATGAGATCCGGATTGCTCAGTTCGCCATCCGGTTCCAGACAGCTCCCGGGGTGCTGAGGCCTACTGCGCCCCTGGGCTATCGGCTGTGAGAAAAAGCGACGGCGAACGCCAGCCAAACGCCCGCCGCCGCACATCGTTTCCGCCTCTCTCGCAACGTGAACCGATGCATGGATCAATTTTGGGCGAAGGCCGGATAAAAAGGTAAGCCAAAAGTAGGATTTTTCTTGTCCACTATGGTCGAAACGGATGAGCTTCGGTATTGAATACGACTCGTCGTGGATCAAATTGTTTCTCGGGCTGGAACAAGAGGTAGAGGTACTTCAGCGTTTCGGCCAGGAAGTAGCTCGGCATCAGGTCGCTCTTTTCCTTTGTGACGACGTCCTTCAGCGTCGTGTAGCCATCAGCCGTGCGGCAGTACGCGACGAGAGAGTCGAAGAACGCTTTGCCCATCCGGACATACCGCGGGTCGCGAGTGAAGCGGTCGAGGTAATACGCCGACTCTATGATTTCGGGGCGCAGCGGATACCCCGCCGCGACCACGTTCATGGAGTCGTAGTCGATCACTTCGGGCTCGATGCCGTGCAGCGTCCACATCGAGTAAGCGGATGACTCGAGTCGTCGCGCGCGGCGGACGTCGCCGCCGAGCGCGAGCACAGCGGGGAAGAATGCGTGCAGCGCGCCGAACTGCGTCGCCGTGCGTTTGCCTGTGATCATGTCGGATTCGCCATACCAGAATCCGCTCTTCACGTCGTCGGCGAGGTAGCGGTTGACCGCGTGAACGCTACTCGTCCACATCGCACGGCAATCGTCGTCGTCGAACAACCGCGCGCACTTCAGCAGGTACTCGTAATACGAGTCGATCCCGCCGCCGAGATGACTCGCGCGGCTGACCCATTCGCCTGTGTCGACGTCGATCTCCTCGCCGACAAGTCCAATCGGGGAGCGGCGTTTGTACAGTTGCACGATCGCGTTCTTCGCTTTGTCGAAGTAGACCGGCTTGTGGGTCAGCTTCGACAGCGTTCCGAACTCGAGGATCAGCGTGCCGATCTCCGCCGGATTCGATCGCGGCCCGGTCGTTTTGCCGGTTCGCAGATTCACGAAGCGATACGGCATGCCCGTGGGGGAGTTGAACACCGGCAGCAGTCGCGTACCGAGATCGTCGGCAAGGCGGAGCAGCCGTTCGTCACCCGTGAGTTGATAGCCCGACAGCAAGCCGCCGAGAAGGCGGATGGTGACTTCGAAGTTCTGAACGGTGATGTCTTTGTCGAACGAAAGCTTCTCGACGATGATCGCGTGCGCCTTTGCCGCCTCATCGTCGAGGCCGGCGATGATCAGCGTGTCGAGCGAGTCGACCGGCGTCATGAGCAGCGACTCGCCGTACCAGTCGCGCGGCGTCCTGCTCAGCGGCCGCAGTTCGTCATGGCCCCACGCGTACCGCTCGTACGCGTGCCAGGAGAAGCGAATCTCTTCGCGGACGCGAGAAGCGAGTGCAGCGCGATCGATGCGCTGGGCATGGGCTGGCTCGCCGACAAGAAGAACGGCGGCAACGGCCGCGGCACGCCATATGACAGGTTGTGTCATATTTCACTCCTCACATTCATCGTATGCGCGCCGACCGCCTCTTATCGATTCTTCTTCTGCTTCAGGTGCACGGCCGGATGACAGGCCGGCAACTCGCAAAGCGGCTCGAGGTCTCGCAGCGGACGATTCACCGCGACATGGACGCCCTCGGATCCGCCGGTGTGCCGGTCGTCGCGGAGCGCGGGGCGGGCGGTGGGTGGGAGCTCATGGACGGCTTTCGCACGACGCTCACCGCGCTCACCGAATCCGAAGTGAACGCGCTCTTCGTCACGAAGCCTTCGCAGCTTCTCGCCGACCTGCATCTCGACCAGGCGTCCAACGCCGGTCTGATCAAACTGCTGTCGCTCCTCCCGGCGGTTTATCGGAAGAACGCCGAGCTCGCGCAGCAGCGGATTCACATCGACGTCACCGGCTGGAGCCGCTCGAGCGAGCCGGTGACGATGCTCCCGGTTGTGCAGGATGCGGTCTGGCGTGAGCGCAGGCTCGAGATGGAGTACGACCGCGGAGCCGGCTGTACGCCGAGCTCCCGCGTGGTCGATCCGCTCGGCCTCGTCGCGAAGGGAAGCGTCTGGTATCTGATCGCTGCGAGCCACGGCGACGTTCGCAGCTATCGCGTCTCGCGCATCCGCGATGCCCGCGTGCTCGAGGATACGTTCGTCCGTCCGGCCGAATTCGATCTCGCCTCGTTCTGGGAGACCTCGTCCGCGCGATTTCGCGAGCAGCTCCCGCGCTTTCACGTGATCGCGCGCGCGCAGAGCTCGTCGATTCCGTGGCTGCGCGCGATGATCCGCTTCGGCGCGGTTGACTCGGTCGAGCCCGACGATGGCTCAGGCTGGAGCCGGCTCACTCTCCACTTCGACGCCGAAGATGTCGCCCGTCACGTCCTCCTCGGCATGGGTACGGCAGTCGAGGTGATCGAGCCGCAACCGCTTGCGAAGAGCATCGCCGCCGCGGCTCGCCAGGTCGCCGAACGCGCGCCTTGAGCGCCGTCCGCTCGCACGGACATCAAACCGACGCCGCGCCGAGGTAGCCGTCGCGGACGCGCGGGTCGTGCTCGAGCTGGCGCGCTGTGCCGGAGAGCGTCACGCGTCCGGTTTCCATCACGAACGCCCGATCGGCAAGCGCGAGCGCGTGCGGTACGTTCTGTTCGACGAGCACGATCGTCACGCCCCGTTCGCGAATCGCCTTCAGCGACGCGAAGACTTCGCGGACGAGCAGCGGCGCGAGTCCGAGTGCCGGCTCGTCGAGCAGTAGCAGTCGCGGCTGCGCCATCAGTCCGCGACCGATCGCGCACATCTGCTGCTCGCCGCCTGACAACGTGCCGGCCTTCTGCCGCGCGCGTTTCTGGAGCACGGGAAACATCGCCAGCACGGTCTCGAGCGTCTGCGCGCGCATCCGCCGCGCGCCGCGCGAGTACGCACCCATCTCGAGATTCTCGGTGACCGTCATCGCGGGCCAGAGCTGTCGCCCTTCCGGAACGAGCACGACACCTCGGTCGACGAGCTGGTTCGCCGCGAGGCCGGTCACGTCGTCGTCTTCGAACATGATTAGGCCTGTGCGCGGTTTGAGAAGACCGGCGACCGTCTTCAGCGTCGTGGTCTTCCCGGCACCATTTGCGCCGATGATCGTCACGATCTCGCCCTGCTCGACGCGGAAGGACACGTCCCACAGCGCCTGCACGTTGCCGTAGAAGACGTCGATGCCGGCGACGTCGAGCACTCAGTCCTCCTCCGCCCCTGCCGCTTCGTCGCCGAGGTACGCGGAGATCACCGCCGGATTCCTGATCACTTCCTGCGGCGGTCCCTCGGCCACCCTCTCGCCGAAGTTGAGAACCAGAATGCGAGTGGAGACGCCGACGACCGCGTGCACGTGGTGCTCGATCATGAGCACGGTCACGCCGGAGTCGCGGATGGAGCGGATCAACGCCATCGCGCTGACGATCTCCGCCGGATTGAGCCCGCCCATCACTTCGTCGAGGCAGATCACCTTCGGCTCGGTCGCGAGTGCGCGCGCAATCTCGAGGCGTTTGAGCTGACCGATCGACAACGTGCCGGCGAGCGACCCACTGACCGACGCGAGTCCGGTGCGCTCGAGGATGTCGCGCACGCGCCGCTCGGCCCGGGCACCGCGATGCTTCCCGCTGCCGAAGTGCGCACCAATGGCGACATTGTCCGCGACCGTCATCGCCCGGAACGGCCGCACGAGCTGGTGCGTGCGTACGACGCCGCGCTTCACGACCGTGTGGTTCGGCAATCCGTCGATGCGCTCGCCTCGAAACCGGATCTCGCCCGTGGTTGGGGTCTGCGCGCCGACGATGCACGAGAAGAGCGTCGTCTTCCCCGCGCCGTTCGGTCCGATGATTCCGAAGATGTCGCCCTCGGCGACGTCGAAGTCGACGGACGCAAGCGCCATCAGTCCGCCGAAGCGTTTGGACAAATGACGAACGGAGAGCAGCGCGTCAGGCATCGGCCATCCGCGGCCGTAAGAACGAACGGCTGAGCGACAGGAGTCGCCGCCCGACGCCGACGAGTCCCTGCGGCTCGAACAGCATCACGACGATCAGCAGTCCGCCGTAGATGAAGAGAAACGAGTCGCGCAGCGCCGGAATCGAGAGGAGCTTGATCTGCAGCGTGCTGAAGATCAACGCGCCGAGTACCGGTCCGGCGACGGTGCCGAGGCCGCCGATGATCGGCATGAGAACGATGCTGAGGCTCAAGCGAAAGTCGAAGACGGAGCCGGGCGCGATGTACTGAAAGTTGATCGCGTACAGACTTCCGGCGAGCGCGACCACGGCAGCGGAGAGCGCATGGGCGGCGAGCTTGAATCGCGTCGAGTTCACTCCGAGTGCCTCCGCGGCGTCGATGTCCTGCTTGATCGCGGCGAGCGCGCGGCCGAATGCGCTGCGCTTCACCCAGGCTGCAAGAGCGACCGTGATGATGGCGAGAACGATCATCGAGAAGTAGTTCGCGTTGAAGTCGAACGAGCCTGCCGGCATGCGCAGCCCGCTCGATCCGCCGGTGAAGGACACGCTGGACGCGCAGACGCGAATCGCCTCGGCGACGCCGATGGTCGCGATCGTGAAATACGGTCCGCGCAGCCGGAACGCCGGCAGTCCGATGATGACGGAGAACACCGCCGCGATCAGCGCGCCGAGCGGCAGGGTGATGAACGGGTTGACGCCGCGGAGCGCGAGCAGAGCGGTCGTGTAGGCACCGATGCCGAGGAACGCGGAGTAGCCGAGCGAGACCTGGCCGGCGAATCCGCCGAGCAGGTTCCACGCGGACGCGAGGATCACCGCGAATGCGAGGTTCCATAGGTCGTTGAGCGAGCCGCGATCGAGGAACAGTGGCGCGAGAAGGACGAACACCGCGGTCGCGGCCCAGAGAATCGCACCGATGATCTTCACCGCGCGGTCCTCCGCTCGAATCGCGCGAACCAGCCGGTGATGCCTTGAGGAAACGCGACGAGCGCGATGAACAGCAGCGCGAAGCTGACCGCATCCTGCAGGGACGTCGGCACGGACGTGTACGCGGCCAGCCCGTTTTCGAGGAATGCGAGGACGAGCGCGCCGGCCGCGACGCCGGTCACGCTCTCCATTCCGCCCAGGACGATGATGCAGAACGCTTTCAGCAGAAAGCTGCGGCCGAAGTCGGGCGTGAACGCCATCAGCGTCGCGAGCATCCCGCCCGCGATTCCCGCGAACGCGGTGCCGAGGCCGAACGCGGCCGCGGAGATCCGGTCGGCGTTGACGCCGGAGAGCAGCGCGGCGTCACGATTCTGCGTCACCGCGCGAATCGCTTTGCCGAGGTACGTGCGCTTGAGGAGCACGTTGAGGAAGATCAACGAGACAGCGCTGGCGAGAAAAACGAGCACGGACGGAACGCCGAGCCGCACGCCGAAGACCTTGATCGACTTCATCGTGTAGCCGGTGAGGATCGACTGCGTGTCGCCGGTCCAGATCACGTAGGCGAGGTTCTGCAGGACGAGCCACACGCCGAAGAGCACGAGCAGCGATTCGATCGAGGGCGTCGAGCCGCCGCCGGTGATCTGTTTGCCGACGGCGATGTACATCAGCACTCCGACGACGAAGAACAACGGGGCCACGATGACGAGCGCGAGAAAGGGATCGAGCTCGAAGCGCGTGAACAGCGCGAAGGTCACGTACGCGCCGAGCATCATGATTCCCGCGTGCGCGAGGTTGATGATGCGCATGACTCCGTAGATGACGGCGAGGCCGTACGCCATCGTCGCGTAGAGACCTGCGGCGAGCAGCGAGTTCAGGATCACCGATGTGAGCTGCTGCATTCAGATCGCGGATCGCAGACTCGCGGATCGCGGGTGGAGGGCGCGATCCGCGATCAGTCGTTAGCGAGGAATGGGAGCGATGGGATCGCCGGTCTTCGCCGACTTCGGCCAGACGATGTCGAGCTTGCCGCCCGGTTTGTTCTGCGTCACGACGAACGGCAGCACCGCTTCGCCGGTCTTGGTGAACGTCAGCACGCCGCCGGGCAGGATCGAGTCTTTCAGCTGCAACGACGCGAGCGCGTTGCGGATCGCGTCGGGTTTGAGCGAGCCGGCCTTCTGGATCGCGGCGAACAGCGCGCGCACCGTCTCGTACCCTGCGGCGTGATACCACTGCGGCGCCGTGCCGGTCGCGGCCTGGAACGTCTGATTGAACGCCTTCACCTGCGGATACGGCAAAAGGCTCGACCACCAGCCGCTTGCGAAGATGTAGTCGGTCGCGGCGCCGAGTCCCTTGCGCGCCGCTTCGTCTGCGCCCCGCGCGCCGTAGGTGACCATCTCGTGATACAGGCCCATCTGCGTGTACGTGCGCTGCATCGCGATGAAGTCCTCGAGGTGCGCGTCGCACATGAAGATGTCCGCCTTGGCGTTCTCGACGCGCGACAGCAGCGGCTTGAAGTCAGGCGCGTACAGCTCGAAGCTCTCGTTGAGCACGACCGAGAACTGCTTCGGATGCGCTTTGACGAAGTTGAGGATGCCGGTCTCGAAGTCCTTGCCGTGCTCCGTGTTTTCTTTCAGCAGTGAGATCTTCAGCGGCGTTTTCAGCTTCTTCGATTTCTGCAGATCGCTGAGGAAGTCCATCTGCGTCTCGGCGAGCTTCTCGACGGGCGAGAGCGTGCCGAACACCCATTTGCTGCGGCCGTAGATGGCGCTCGCCCCGGCGCCGCCGCTGATGAACGGAACGCCGTAGCGCTCGGGGACGACGCTCTGCGCCTGCACGAGCTGCGATCCGTAGCCGCCGATCACCGCGTGCACTTTCTGCTGCACGATGAGCTGTTCGACGAGCTGCGCGCTCTTCGACGCATCCGAGGTGTCGTCGAGAAGGCGGAGGTCGACTTTCATCTTCTTGCGGCCGACCTGCAGACCGCCGCGGTCATTCACTTCCTTGACCGCGTACTCGGTCGCGAGCTTGTAAGCGCCGCCGATCTTTGATTCCTTGCCGGTCAGCGGCAGGACCGCGCCGATCCGGATCTCGTTGTCATCAGCAGCCGCGGCCGGACGCACCCAGACCGACAGCGTGACGAACAGTGCGACGAAGAGAACGCGTGAGAGCGAGACGTACCACGACCGTGAAGTGTCCATGAAACCCTCCTTGTCGCGGACCCTGTGAGTTCGCCAGAGCGCGCAAAATGTCATGGATTTCGGAACGGTGTCAACGCTCGTCAGCGTCAGATGAGGCTTTTCTGAAACGCGAACGCGACGGCTTCAGCCTTCGAGTGGACTTCGAGCTTCTCGAGAATGTTCTGGATGTGGCTGCGCGCGGTGAGCTGCGCGATGTGCAGGCGCTCCGCGATTTCCGGAGTGCTGCGTCCGGCGGCAAGCATGCCGAGGACTTCGACTTCGCGGGCCGTGAGCTTCTGGACGCGGATGTCGGCGGAGTAGCGGTTGGCCACGAGATGCGGCCGCGGCGGCGGTTCGACCGGGTCCGACGACGCCGGGCGCAACTCCGCATCGGTCATCGGTCGCAGCAAATGGAGCAGGAAGTAGTCGTTCGCAGGGCCGGCGCGGAGCTGCAGCAGCGTCACGTTCGCGTTGAGCGGCTTGTGGTCCTTGCCGCGCAGCGAGAGCGTGAAGTTGCGAACGACTTCCCCGCGGTTCGCCATCTGCATGACCGGACAGTTGTCGGAGCAGTAGCGATTGCCGAAGACATCGCAGCCGGAGAGAAGGCCGTCGCAGTCCGCGCCGTACATTTCTTCGTCCGTGTAGCCGAGCAGTCGCCGCGCAGCATCGTTCCAGAAGACGATCCGGTTCGAGCGATCGGTCACGAAGACCACGTCGGGCGAAAGCTCGAGGGAGTGGAACAGTGGCACCAGATCCTCGTGGTGCGAGGGGACAGTACGCATCGCCAGTGAAGCGCAGTATAGACCCGTTGGTTTCCGAAGTTTATTAGCGCCGGAACGAACGGATATAGAGAACCACTGCGGCGATGTGGCGGTCATCGAGCGTATGGCCCCACGGCGGCATGAGGCTGGTCAACCCGACGCCCGATCCTCCGCGCCGGATCGCGTCCGCCAGATCGGCGTTGGACTTGGTCTTCTGAAATGCCGGATCGCCGAGGTCGCGCGGACGCGGGTCGAGATTGAACGAGTTGAAGCCGTCGCCGGCGCCCGAGTCGCCGTGACAACCGACGCAATACCGTTGGTACACCTCTTTGCCGATCTCCATCTCGTACTTCCCCGGCCGGGGTGGCGAGGCCGCGCCCGGCGCGCGCGCCGGTTTGCTGCATGCGGCGAGAACAAAGAGCGAAGTCAGCAGAGCAAGCGTAATTCTCATCGCGCCACCTCCTTCGCCTTTGCAAGAGCCGCGGGAGCCGCAGGAGACGCAGGAGCCGAAAGCGTTTCGAGATACGCGGTCAGCCGCAGCGCGTCGGTGTCGGTCAGACCGTAATTCGGACAGCGGATGTCGGCGCGCCAGCGCTGCGGATTCAGAAGGTACCGATAGATCCAGCCGGGTTTCAGTCGCGTGTGCGTATCGCTGAGCGGCGGACCGTAGTAGCCGCCGGCCGATCCGATGATGTGGCACGCGCGGCAGCCGAGGGTCGTGTAGAGACGCTGGCCCTCGCTTGCGTCCGCGTCGGATGCCGGACGTCCGGCGAACGGGTCGTCGGGAATCGCGGGATCGACGTACAACATCGAGATCGCATCGGCGAGCTTCGTCGCGTCTTCCGCCGGGATGTGCAGGATCGGCATTCGCTCCGGCAGAATCGGCCGGATCGAGTACGGCACTGTCAGGTACGACGCGATCCAATCGTGATTGACTTTGCTTCCCTCGAATGTCAGCGGCGCGGTGGAGATGTCGCCGCCCTTGCTGCCGATCTGATGACAGGAGAGGCAGCGGTAGCGCGAGATCAGCGATCCGATCTGTCCCGCCGGAATGATGCTGGCCTGCTGTACCGGCGCCGAGCGATACGCCTCGGGGACGGGAACGGCCGCCGAAGACAAGAGCGCCGTCACGACCGCACGGCGTTGCGTCGCATCGAGCGGGAACGTCGGCATCTTGAGCCCGCTCGCGAACGAACGCGGTGCGGTGACTTTCGCTGCCAGCCACGCCGGCAGCGTATGCGGAAGGTCGGTGCGCCGGCCGAAGTCCAGCGACGTCGCTTTGCGGTCGCCGATTCCGTAGAGGTCAGGACCGAAACGCTCGCCTTCCTTGACGCCACCGTGGCACGCGAAGCACCCGGCCGACTTGAACAACTTCTCGCCGTGCTCGGCGAGCCGCTGCTTGACGCGAAGCGGCTCGAGGATGTTCTGCGGCGCTTCGAAGTCTTTTAGCTCGTCTTCGAAGTACGCGACGATGTCGCGCACGTCGGCGTCGGAAAAGTTGTACTGCGGCATCCGCGTCTGCGGATTGAACGCATGCGGGTCGTGCAGGAACGCGATCAGCCAGGCGCGCGACGCGCGCGAGGCAATCTTGCTCAGTTCGGGAGCGGAGCCGTTGCCCTTTCCTTCCACGGTGTGGCAGGAGATGCAGCGCGCCTCGGCGAAGAGTGTCTTGCCGTGAGCGGAATCGCCGGCCGGCGCCGCAGCCGCGGCGGTGATGGCCTGCTCGAGCTCGCGGGGAACCTGGCGCGCGAAGAGGTAATGCGACAGCGCATCGATGTCCTCGGAGGCGAGCTTGAAGTTCGGCATCGTGGCGTTCGGATCCATCGCCTTCGGATCGGAGAGCCAGCGGCGCACCCACTCGCCGCCCGTCTTCATCGCGATCGTGTTCAACGGCGGCGCATCGGAGCGGAAGTCCTCGTGCCCGCGCGCGGCGTGGCAGGCGTAGCAGCCGTTCTTCTCCATGATCGCGCGGCCCTGCGACAGCACCGGCGCGTCTGGAACCTCGTTGGCGGTGTGGCATCGTCCGCATCCCGCTTCCACGTAGTCGAGCGGCAGCATCGGCGAGGCCGCGTCGGCAGTCGTGCCGTGCGCGTCGCCCTCATCGGTCGCGAGACCTTCGCCGCCGTGGCACGTCGTGCATCCCACGCGCTGAATGTCGCGCGGCGTGTGATACGTCGCGGGATGCTCGCGGTAGGGCTGCGGCGCCAGCGCCATGACCGGATCGGCAACGCCGAGGTGACAGGTGGTGCAGCGATCGACGCGATCCTGAAGCTCGGGAATCCAGATCTGTTGAATGGCGATAGGGCGTTCCCTGTACACCTCGGCCGCGCGCATGCTCGGCGCGTGGATCGCGCCGATGCGCGCGAATTCGTGCTGAATCGATCGATACGGCCGCAGCGCATTCTTCACCGGCGAGAACGCCAGCACAGCCAGGAAGGCCAGACTCGAAAATGCGAAGAGGCGTTGCAGCGGCACGTTGGTCTCCTCTCAGAAGCGCGCGCCCTCGACCCACGGCCAGACCCACGACCAGCCGGGACCGCGGAAGAAGGTTCCGATCAATGTCAGCGTTGAGGCGATGATGACGAACCACGTCATCAGCCACTCCGGCAGCGTCACGCTCCACAGCCATCGCCAGGACGCGCGGCCGCGTAGCGCGCGGGCGGCCACCATCCCCAGACCGATGGCGACGGTCGGGATGACGATGGGCCAGCAGGCGAACGCCGCAAACAGCGCCACCACGCCGATCAGCACCGCTGCGATGACCGCCGACTTCCGTTTCGACGATGTCTCCCACAGCGGCGCGGCCTCGAGGTTGATGCGCGCGTAAGGAATCACGATCAGCGCGATGACCACGAGCGCCGGCATCACCACTCCCGCGACGACCGGCGGGAAGTAGTGCAGCAGTTCCTGCAATCCGAGGAAGTACCACGGCGCCTTGGCCGGATTCGGCGTCTCGACCGGGTTGGCGATGCTCTCGAGCGGCGCGTCGAAGACGATCGCCGCCAGCGACAGGACGATGACGACGACCTGGAACAGGATGATCTCGCGGATGATCAAATGCGGGAACGTCGCCACGTACCGCTCCTCGGTCTCGCGGACCGCGGGCCGGCGATCGGGACGCACCAGCGCCACGCGCCAGGGAACGGCGAGGGGATCGTTCGACTCGACGATCTGGATCGGAGTGGTCATGACGTCTCCCTTCCGTCTTCCGGCGGGCCCTGCACTCCGCCGTCTTTCCGCACGCGCCAGACGTGCACGGAGATCAGCAGCAGCAACGCGACCGGCAGCATCACGCAGTGCAGGACGTAGAAGCGGAGAAGCGCGTTCTCCGAGACGATGTTGCCGCCGAGGAGGAAGAAGCGGACGCGCTCACCGATGAGCGGAGCCTGCTTGGCCATGTTGGTGCCGACCGAAACGCCCCAGAACGCGAGCTGGTCCCACGGCAGCAGATATCCGGTGTACGACAGCAGCAGCGTGATCGTCAGCAGCACGACGCCGATGACCCAGTTGAACTGCCGCGGCGGCCGGTACGCGCGGTGGTAGAAGACACGCATCATGTGCAGGAACGCCGCGATGACCATCAGGTGCGCCGACCAGCGGTGCAGGTTGCGCAGGAAGACGCCGTCGTCGACGACGTACTGCAGCTCCTTCATGTCGCGGTACGCCTGCGGAACCGACGGGTGGTAATAGAACATCAGCAGGATGCCGGTGGCGACGAGGACGATCGTCGCCGCGAGCGTGATTCCGCCGAGCCAGTACGTGTGCGTGAAGCGCAGCGTCTTTTCGCGCACCTTCACGGGATGGACGTGAAGGAAGAGGTTCTCGAAGATGATCAGGGAGCGGTTCCGGTTCGTCGAAGAGAAGCCGTGCCGGATGATCGAGCGGAAGACGGGATTCGTGCGCAGCCATTCGGCGGCAGTCATGGCTTGAGGACCTTTCCGTGAGTGATGACGATGCCTGTATCGACGACGAGATTGCCGGAGGCGTCCTGCGTCACGTCGAGCCACGGCAGCGGATGCGGCGCCGGTCCGTGGATCACGTTCCCTTCGAGATCGAAGCGGCTGCCGTGGCACGGGCAGGCGATCACGCGCTCGTCGGAGCGGAAGCGCGTGATGCAGCCGAGGTGCGTGCAGACGGCCGACAGCGCATAGATGCCGCCGGCGGCGCCGATCACATACGCCTTCTTCTCTTTGTTGAAGCGGACGACGCCGTCGGTGTAGTCGAACGGCGATCCGGCGATGAACGAGGTGGACGGCTCGAACAGGACCTTCGGTTTGAGGAAGTCGAGCGTCACGACGCCGGAGCCGGCCACGGCGACCGCGCACGCGCCGATGCCGATCTGCGTGAAGAAGTCGCGCCGGCTCTCGGCCGGTTCGTCAGGTTCGAGGAGAAAGTCATCGAGCTCAGGCAACGTTGTTCTCCTTCCGGCTGAAGCTGCGCATCGTGATCGTGCCGGTCGGGCATCGCGCCGCACACAAGCCGCAGCGGATGCAGACCTCTTCGTTCTTGAGCATCACCGAACCGGCCCAGCGCTTTTCGACGAGGATCGGAACCAGCTCGTGCGCGGAGGCCGGCAGCGATGCCACGCGCCACGCCGGAACGATCTCGATGCAGTTCTCCGGGCAGATGTCCTGACAACCGCCGCAAAGGATGCATTCGGTTCCCGCTTCCGGCTTCTGGTCGAAAATCGTGTTCACCCAGCACCGCAGACAGCGTTTTCCTTCACGCCGCGCCGCATGCTCGCTGAAGCATTCCTCGACCTCGGCGATGCCGATGCGGCGCGCCAGCGGGCGGACGTGCGGCTTCTGCCGCGGGATCGCTTCGAAGTCGAGCTCGCGGTCCCACCTCGGCTCCATGACCACTTCGACCACCTCGTCGATATTCGCGCGCGGAACGCCGCGCAGGAATTCGTCGATCGACTTCGCAGCGCGTTTCCCGTCCGCAACCGCGTTGATGGCGATGCGCGGGCCGAACGCTGCGTCGCCGCCGGCGTAGATTCCCTTCGCGGTGGTGGCCAGCGTGTCGGGATCGATGACGATGCGGCCGCCCTTCGTTGCTACGCCATCGTCGGGCTGCAGGAAAGTAAGGTCGCCGGTCTGGCCGATCGCGACGATGACGCTGTCGGTCGGCATCACGAACTCCGAGCCTTCGACGAACTTCGGATCGAAACGGCCGTTCTCGTCGAAGACGCGCGAGACGCGCAGGAACTCGATCCCGGTCACGACGCCGTTCTCGCCGACGAGCCGCTTCGGTCCGAGGTGATACTCGAAGTGGATGCCCTCCAGCGCGGCCTCTTCCACTTCGTCGCGCGACGCCGGCATTTCTGTTTCCGATTCGAGGCAGCAGACGGTGACGTCACGCGCGCCGAACCGCACCGCGCTGCGGGCCACATCCATCGCCTGCACGATCGAAAGATTGCGCTGCAGGTTTGTCTGCTCGCCGCCTCGCGCCGCGGTTCGCGCGACGTCGAGCGCGACGTTGCCACCGCCGATCACGATGATCTTGCGGCCCATCTCGACGCGATATCCGAGGTTGATGTTGAGCAGATAGTCGATGCCGCGCAGAACGCCGTCGAGCTCGAGGCCCGGAATCGTCAGATCGCGGCTCTTCATCGCGCCGACGCCGAGGAAGATCGCGGCGTAGCCCTCGCGCTTCAGATCGGCGAGCGACATGTCCGTGCCGATGCGCACTCCGGTGCGCAGCTCGACGCCCAGCGAAAGAATGGCGTTGACTTCGAGCTGGATCAGAGCGCGCGGCAACCGGTACTCGGGGACTCCGAGCCGCAGCATGCCTCCCGCGACCGGCGCGGCCTCGAAAATCGTGGCGCGATATCCGAGCAGCGCCAGGTCATGCGCGCACGCGAGTCCGGCCGGGCCGGAGCCGATGATCGCGACCTTCTCTTCGTAGCGGTCGGTGCGATGGCCGTAGATCTCCGTCAGCACCGAGAAGTCGAGCATGCTCTCGACGCCGAACCTCTCGGTCACGAAGCGTTTGAGTGCGCGGATCGAGATTGGCGCATCGATCTCGCCGCGCCTGCAGACCGATTCGCACGGCGCGGCGCAGATGCGGCCGCAGATCGACGCCAGCGGATTCGGGCGCCGCGCGACCGCATAGGCCTCGCGGAACTTCCCCTGCGCAATCAGCGTGACGTACTTCCCCGCCTCGGTGTGCACGGGGCACGCTTGCTTGCAGGGGAAGTTGCGTTCCAGCCACTCCTGGGAGAACTCGGCCATGGGCCTGGCCTTTCTCTTACTTCGCGATCTCGAAGTCGGCGATCGTCGCTCCCTTCACGACGATGCTCTTCAGCGCCATCTTCAGTTTCGGATGCCACACCTTGACCGTGTAGTTGCCGTCGGGAAGGTCCTTGATGTGGAACGAACCGTCAGCGGCGGTCACCGCGAAGTACGGAGTCGGCAACACGACGACGAAGCCTTCCATCTCCGGGTGCACCTTGCAGAGCAGCGAGGCGAAGCACTCCTTCTTGAACGTGAAGCTCTTGATCTGTCCCTGGGGCCACGTGCCGAGGTTGAAACGGTCGGCGCACGAATCGGGAGAGAAGACGTTGTGCAGGACGGCGTCGGAGTTGAGGAAGTCGACGGTCGTGCCTTCGAGGACCGGCAGCACGCGCGGATTGAACCGCATGCTCTTCTGGTCGATCTTAGCGTGCTCGGCCGGCGCCGGGAACGTCTTTCCGGCGATCTTGTCGACGTAGACGACGGCGTCTTCGGAGTTCCGGACGCCGTGCGCGACGACCTTGCCGTGAATGTCGCCGGCGAAAAGCGGTGCGGCGATGACAGCTGCGATCACAACGATCAATGCTCGTTTCATGTTTTTCTCCTTCTCAGAATGCAAACCGGAGGATCGTGGCGAGCTGGTAGTTCTTTGCCTCGTTGAGATCGCGCCGGTACTCCAGCATCGCCTTTACGTTCGCGTAGGCGAAATAGGCGAGCGATGCGTTGAGGAACCGCAGGGTGCGGACTTCGGTGTCTCCGGGTCTGACGCTCTCGTAACGCAGCGAGCCTTGCAGCGGCGGCACGAACACGTAATCGCCCTGCACGAACCACGAGCGGAATGTGTGGCTGGCCGAGTTCACGAGCGCGCCTTCGCCGTCGAACGTGTCGAGCTTGTCGCGCCCGGAGAGCGCGACGCCGAATATGTTGAGGTCATTGAACATCCACGATGCGTAGACGCCGGCTCGCGTGAAGTTGCGGTCCTGGATCGTGACTCCGGCGTCCTCGAACGGGAAGTCGAATCCTTTTCCGTTGCCGCGGTAGCCGAGAACGCCGACGCGCAGCGAGTGCTCGCGCCAGTTCTCCGGTGGAAGCGTGACTCCGGTCGTGTCGCCGTCGAGTCCCATCCCGCCGAGCTTGTAGTCGGCGCGCGCGTAGAGGTCCTTGCTCGCGTTCGCGTCAGTGCTGCCGCTGGCGGAAGGTCCGAGACCGTTCACAACGCCGGCGGTGTAGAAGAAACGGTGCGCGCCGACGCCGTAGATCTCGATGCCCTTGACGTCGCCGGGCAACGCGATTCCGCCACCGTCTTCGGCGAGTCCGGTCCCGCCGTTGAGGCCGACCGGATTGAACGCGAACAGCGTGTCGATGCCGTTGTCGGTCGACAGCCACATCTCGTGGAAGCCGTCATTGAGATCGGCCGCGAACTTGCCGACTTTGAAGTTGACGAGATGATCGGCGAAAGGGCCGATGGCGAGGTGCAGACGCTCGAGCTCCGTGCTGCTGCTGCCGTCCGGATTCTCCGCCCATGTCACTTCGCCGAGGAAGCTCATCCTCTCGCCGAGCGTGCCGCCGGCGAAGAGGTTCGCTTCCTGCGGGAACTGGAAGTCGTTCTTGATCAGCGTGCGGCCGGTGTCGTCGAGTGACGACGCGTACACACTGGCCATCTTCACATTCAGCGCGAGCGGTACCTGTCCGGGCAGATCGCTCGGCCACATCGTGCGCGGAAACATCTTCTTGTTTGCGTCCGCCCCAAGGCTCACCTGCGGAATCTTGATCTGCTCCTCGGTCTCCTTCGGCAGGTGGTATCCGTTCAGCCGGAACGCTTCGCCGAACGGGTTGAGCTTCGGAAATCCGACGTGGCAGGTCTGACACGAGGTCGCGTACTTTCGGGCGAACGCCGGGATTGCCCGCGCATCGACGCTGAAAAGCAAAAGCATCGATCCCGCCAGAAGGGTCAGGAGACCGGATCGCCGACGATGCATGCTCATGAGTGCTCCTTTTCTCGCATGCGGAGACGATGGCGCAGCGGCCGGAGAAGCTCCATCCTGCAGGCGCAGGGAATCGACTCATGCGTTCGCGGGAGAAGAGGGCCCTCTGCCCTCTATTTTTTCCCGGCGCGGTAGCGCAGGACGCGCACCTTCTCCATCGTCACGAGGCCGTCGTCCACCATCTCATCGAGTATCGGGATCAGCCTCTCGATATGCTCCTCGGAATCAACAACTTCGATGACGACGGGGAGATCGCCGGAGAGCTCGAGGAGATGCGTCGTGTGGATGATGCTGTTCGCGCCGAAGCCGGCGACGCCGCGGAAGACTGTCGCCCCGGCGAAGCCTTCCTTGCGAAGGCGCTCGAGGAGTGCGGTCTCGAGCGACTGGTGGTGCCACTTGTCGGATTCCCCGAAGAAGATGCGCACCATCATCTGTTCGCCGGTCAGTGTCCTCATGGTTCTCCTAATGGGCGGCGATCGCGCGCGCCAGCGCGATGCCGGCCGTTCCGGCGGCGAGGCAGCCGACCAGCGTGATCGCGATGTTGCCGAACGCGATGGCAAAGGCGCCGTCGCGCAGCATCACCAGCGTCTCGTAATTGAAGGTGGAGTACGTCGTGAAGCCGCCCATGATGCCGGTGCCGAGGATGAGTCGCGCGTCGGGGCCGATGATCTGCGTCGCGATCGACAGCTCCATGATCACGCCGAGCAGGAACGAGCCGCCGAGGTTGACGATGAGCGTTCCGGTGGGAAGCGCGGCGCCGAACGCGCGCGGCGCCCACAACGCGATGGCGTAACGGGCGCCGGTTCCGATCGCGCCACCGAGACAGATGAGCAGGAAGCGAATCAGCTGCAGCAGTCCTCGTAACGGTCGTGGTGCCGCACCCACGACTGAGTGTCTTCTGGATC
>DASWBH010000268.1:0-1848 GCA_036390755.1 Thermoanaerobaculia bacterium | reverse complement strand
CAACAACTCCCTCAAATCCCACACCCGCGACCTCCTCGGCGATTCCGTTCCGGTGATGTACATCAAGAGCAGCGGCAGCGACATGAAGTCGATCGTGCCGAAGCAGTTTCCCGCCGTGCGCCTCGACTACATCGCGCCGCTTCGCAGCCGCACCGATGACATGAGCGATCAGGAGATGGTCGATTACCTGACGCGCTGCCTGATCGATCCGGCCAGCGCGCGGCCGTCGATCGAGACGCTGCTGCACGCGTTCATTCCTGCGAAGGCGGTGCTGCACACGCACGCCGACGCGATCCTCGCGATCACGAACACGCGCGGCCGCGAGAAGACCGTGCGCGAGTGCTTCGGCGATCACGTGGTCACCGTGCCGTATCGACGGCCGGGGTTCCGGCTCAGCCGCGAAGTCGCGGATGCATACCGCGAGGATGCGGACGGGTTGATTCTCATGAACCACGGGCTGATCACATGGGGCGACTCGGCGCAGCAGGCGTATGAAAGGCACATTGCGCTCGTCACGCGGGCCGAGGAGTTTCTGGGTGGAGCGGCGCGCTTCAGCGCGCCGAACGGCGCCGGCGGGCTGAAGCCCGCCGCTCCACAGATCGCTCCGCGAATTCGTGGCGCGTTGTCGAAGAAGCGATCCGTCGTCCTCGAGTTCGACGACAGTCCCGAAACGCTCGCGTTTCTCGAGAAGGCGGAGCTCTCGCAGATCGGCGCGGCCACTCCCGATCATCTGCTGTACACGAAGCGATTCCCGCTCGTCGTGACGGACGATGTGCAACAAGCACTGGACAAGTACGTCGACCGCTACACGAAGTGGTACCGCGCGCATCCATCGGAATTCGAGATGCTCGAGCCGAACCCGCGCGTCATTCTCGTTCCCGGCGCGGGCATGTTCACGGCCGGCAAGGACGCCCGCGCCGCGCGGATCGTCCGCGACATCTACCGCCATACGATGCGCATCATCACCGCGGCGCAATCGAAAGGCGGCTACGCGACGCTCGACGACGATGACGCCTTCCACGCCGAGTACTGGCCGCTCGAGCTCTACAAACTCACGCTGCTGCCGAAGGAGAAGGACCTCGCTGGAAAGATCGCCATTGTCACTGGCGCGGCGAGCGGCATCGGCCGCGCGATCGCGGAACGATTCGCCGAAGAAGGCGCGCACGTCGTCGTCACGGACATCGACGAGCAGCTCGCCTCGGAGGTCGCGCGAGGGGTCGTCGAGAAAAACGGCCTCCGGCGCGCCATCGCCGTGCGGCTCGACGTCAGCAGCGAAGAGAACGTCGAGCGCGCGTTCGCCGAGACCGTGCTCGCGTACGGCGGCGTCGACATCGTCGTCAGCAACGCCGGCATCTCGTCGTTCGGCAGTCTGGACGTGCTGGAGACAAAAGACTGGGACCGCAGCTTCGCCGTGAACTCGCGCGGACACTTCCTCGTCGCGCGAAACGCGCTGCGGATCATGAAGCAGCAGGGCACCGGCGGCTCGATCGTCTTCAACGCGTCGAAGAACGTCACTGCGCCCGGCAAGGAGTTCGGTGCGTACAGCGTCAGCAAGGCCGCGGAAGCGCAGCTCTGCCGGATCGTCGCGCTGGAAGGCGGCGAGTTCGGCATCCGCGCGAACATGCTCAATCCCGACGCGATCTTCGGCGGCTCGCGATTCTGGAGCGACGAGATGCGGGCCATGCGCGCACAGAACTACGGGATCGACGCGTCGAAGCTCCCCGACTACTACCGCAACCGCACGCTGCTCAAGACGGAAGTGACCGCGGCCGATGTCGCCGAGGCGGCGCTGTTTCTGGCAGGACCGCGATCGGCGAAGACGACCGGCGCGATGCTGCCCGTCGACGG
>DASWBH010000267.1:0-2028 GCA_036390755.1 Thermoanaerobaculia bacterium | reverse complement strand
TCGCTCACGCTCGTCCGCATCAGCGACGGGCAGTCGCGCCCGATCACCGGCGTGCCGTCGTCGCCGCGCATGCGCTTCCCGAGGTGGTCGCCCGATTCGGCCCACGTCGCGTTCACGCTCTCGACACCAGACGGAGTCGAGATGTGGGTCGCCGACACGAACAGCGCAACGGCGCGCAAGCTCCCGACGCCGCGCGTGAATCAGAGCCTTCCCCGCCGGCCGTACGAATGGATGCCGGACAGCAAAGCGATTCTCGTCCGCGCCGTTCCGCCCAACCGCCCGCCCGCGCCGGAGCTCGCGCACACGCCGGCCGGTCCGGCCATCCAGCAGAGCAGCGGACGCAAAGCCGGAGCGCCGACGTACGAAGACATGCTGAAGAACGAGTCGGATGCGGCGCTGTTCGAGTACCACATGCAGTCGATTTTGACGATCGTGCCAGTCGATTCGGAGGTCGCTGTTCGGGGTTCGGGGTCCGCGAACTCCGAACCCCGAACTCCGAACTCCGAGGTCCCGATCCGTCCTTCAATGATCACGGACGCCGCGCCTTCGCCTGACGGCAACTACTTCGTCGTCGAGACGGCGCACCGTCCGTTCTCGTACACCGTTCCGCTCGAGCGTTTCCCGCGCCGCATCGAGATCTGGTCGCGCGCCGGACTCGTTCACGAGATCGCCGACCTTCCGCTCGCCGATCAGGTGCCGATCGACTTCGACGCGGTGCGCACGGGACCTCGCGACGTCGAATGGCGCGCCGACAAGCCGGCCACGCTGTTCTGGGTCGAGGCGCTCGACCAGGGCAATCCGAAAGCGGAGGCGCAGTTCCGCGACCGCCTCTTCACGCTCGCCGCGCCGTTCAGCAGCGAGCCGGCGAAGCTGATGGACGTGCCGATGCGGTTCCACAACGTCGACTGGGGCATGCAGGATATCGCGCTGGTCGAGGACGGCCGCTTCCGCGACCGCAAGACGCAGACATGGTGGATCAAGCCAGATGTCGCGAACGCCGCGCCGGTGCTGATCTTCGATCGCTCGTCGGAGGACCGCTACTCCGATCCGGGACGTCCGGTGAAGGTCACGAACGGGTTCGGCCAGGACATCCTGTTGTGGGGCAAGGGCCCGCATTCGCTCTTCTTCATCGGCGAAGGCGCGTCGCCGGAAGGCGCGCGGCCGTTCCTCGACCGGCTCGACCTCGACACGAAGAAGATGACGCAGCTCTTCCGATCGGAAGCGCCGTACTACGAGCTGCCGGTCACGCTGGCGAACGGACTCCTGATCACGCGCCGCGAATCGGCGACCGAGTCGCCGAACTTCTTCGTCCGCGATTTCCGCGACCACTCCGCGCGGCAGCTGACGTCGATCCCGAATCCGTCGCCGCAGGTCGCGCAGATCAAGAAGCAAGTGCTGCACTACAAACGCGCCGACGGAGTCGACCTCAACGGGACGCTCTATCTGCCGCCCGGCTACGACTCGCAGCGCGACGGCCGCCTTCCGGTTCTCCTCTGGGCGTATCCGGCCGAATTCAAGAGCGCCGCGGCGGCGAGCCAGGTCACCACGTCTCCGTATCGCTTCCCGCGCATCACCGGCACCGGCTCGCCGATCGTCTTCGTCTTCCGCGGATACGCGGTGCTCGACAATCCGACGCTTCCGATCATCGGCGAAGGGACGCGCGAGCCGAACGACACGTACGTCGACCAGCTCGTCGCCGGTGCGAAGGCCGCGGTCGACGAGCTCGTGCGGATCGGCGCCGGCGACCGCGACCGCATGGCCATCGCTGGACACTCCTACGGCGCGTTCATGACCGCGAATCTGCTCGCGCACTCCGATCTCTTCCGCGCCGGCATCGCGCGCAGCGGCGCGTACAACCGAACGCTGACGCCGTTCAGCTTCCAGGCCGAGGAGCGGACGTACTGGCAGGCCCGCGACGTCTACACGGAGATGTCGCCGTTCACGTACGCCGACAAAATCAAAGCGCCGCTGCTTCTGATTCACGGCATGGAGGACGACAACACGGGAACGTTCCCGATCCAGAGCGAG
>DASWBH010000266.1:0-11083 GCA_036390755.1 Thermoanaerobaculia bacterium | reverse complement strand
TGGCCTGTTCGAGGTTGAACGGCACGTACGGGAGCAGGTCGGTCTTCGTGATCAGCACGAGCTTCGACTTGAAGAAGATCGACGGGTACTTCAGCGGCTTCTCTTCGCCTTCCGTGACGCTGAGCAGAACGATCTTCGCCTCTTCGCCGAGGTCATAGCTCGACGGGCAGACGAGGTTGCCGACGTTCTCGATGAAGAGATAGTCGAGATCGGCGAGGTTCCAGCCCTCGATGTGGCGGCGGATCATTGTCGCGTCGAGGTGGCATGTTCCGCCGGTCGTGATCTGACGGACCGGATAGCCGAACCGCGCGAGCCTCTCGGCGTCTTTTTCCGTCTGGATGTCGCCGGTGAGCACCGCGGCGCGCGTGCCTTTCGGCAGCATCTCGAGCGTGCGCTCGAGCAGGCGGGTCTTGCCCGAGCCCGGTGCGCTGATCAGGTTCACGACCACGACGTGGGAGCGCTCGAATTGCGCGCGCAGCTCTGCCGCGATGCGAGCGTTCTCGTTGAGGACCTTCTTTTCCACCAGCACTGTCGTCATGGTTCCTCCACCTCGAGCCAGGCGATGTCGAGGGCATCGCCGGTAACGGAATCGACCTCGAGGCGCAGCGGATCGAGGTCGCTGTCGGTCACGAGGCATTCGAAGCCGAACCGCAGCGACTCCGGATCGAGCCCGGCGAGGTCGCCGATCCTCAATCCGACCGCAATCGCCCGCGCTCCCGGCCGCTTCGCGACCTCAGCGCGCACGCTGTCGAGCACCGACATGGCTATGGATAGCTCGTGCACCGCGGCTGAGTATCAGCGGCGGGCGAACAAACAACCGTGAGGGGGCCTACGCGGCCTTGTGAGGAATGTCACGCCGGCGAGAAGAGCGCCACCGCCAGGTGACGTCGCCCTGCCGGGCGTCGAGCGCGTGCATCAGCTTGAGAAATCTCGCGTAATGGTCGTTCTCGAGCGACGACTTGCGCCGGCGGAGCGTCCTGTCGAGCGCGGTCGAGGTGACCTCGATTGCCTTCACCCAGGACGGCAGGTTGTAGTCGGTCATCGGCGCCAGGACCGACGCGTAGAGCGCGAAGGCGATTAATTTCCGGAGAAACCGCATGGACGTGACCACGATAGAGCGCGGTGGCTGCAGCGTGAGTGAGCCGCCTCACGAAGTCATTCTGAGCCGCCAAGACGCACTGTCATTCTGAGCGCCGCAGAGCGCGAAGAATCTGGGCGGTGGAGTCGCGCCCCCTCCCAGATTCTTCGCCGTCTTCGCGGCTCAGAATGACATGCGCTCGATGACGATCATGCGAATCCGCGCGGCCGCTCGTCGATCGACGTAGCCAGGTCGATCAGCGCGCCCGTGAAAATCGGCTGATCCACCTGCATCGTGACCGGCTTCTGCGGCTTGGCGGCGCGGATCGTGAGCAGATTGCGATCGGCGTCGACTTCGACGTCGTCGATCTGCATCAGCGGGACGTCGAGCGCCTTCCGCACGTCGATGACGACGCGCTTGTTCGTGATGAACAGCGATCCCGTTCCGCGCGCGACGGCCTTCTCGCTCATCAGCGTTCCGCGCGTCGCATGGATGCAGTGCTCGCGGAATTGCAGCTTGATCGTGCAGTCGGTCCGGGGAAGGTTGCTGCGCGTCATCCCGCGCAGCATTCCGAACTGATCGACTGCCCGCTTCTCCTCGGGTGCGTCCGCCTCGCTGATGCCGAAGCCGCGTCGGACAGCGTCGAGCTGCTCGCTCTGCGCCGTCCCCAGGCGGTCGTCGGCCAGAAGGTGCCAGACCAGAATGCTGTACAGAGCGAGCTTCGTGTCGGCGACGTCCTCACGCATCAATCCGACCGCATCGCCGGCGCGCGACATCAGCGCGGAGACTTCCTCTGATTTTGCCGGGGTGAGGCGCGCCAGCGCATCGAAGCCGATTTGCAGGACGGTGCGCTTCGCGAGCTGCGACCACACTTTGTACGGGACCTCGAGCTGCTCGCGCTGCTGCGTCACGGCGGCGAAGTTCGCATCGCTGGGATCCTGCCGCAGCTTTTCGAGCGCTGCCGCGTATCCCTCGAGCATTGCGCGAAACCTGCTTTCGCGCTCTTCGCGCTGGGCGCGCTCTTTTTCTTCGTTCAGTCGAATCCCGTGCCGCTTCTTCGCCGTCAGCACGATCGGCGCCGCGATCATCGCGATGCCGAGGATGACTTCGAAGACGCCGCCGGCGCGTGCGGCCGGCTTTCTCACAATGACCGAGAGTCCGATGAGGATGAAAATCGCGCCGATGATCATCAGGACGATGAAGCCGATTCCGCCCTCCCGCAAAGTGTCGGCGAAGGTCGAATTACGAATGCTGGGCGCCGACGGCAGCGACGGCGCGCCGATCGGCCGCATGTCGGCGAAGAAGAAGCCGTGAGTCCGCTTGCGAACAAACTCGCCCGACCGGCCGGTGCTCAGACCGGGATCGGAATCGATTTCTTCGAGCGCCTGCCGCGGCGAGACGCCAAAACGAATCGGACCATGCGCGAGGGTTTTCTGAACGTAAAACGACACGGCGCCCTTTCAGTGGTTTGCAACGGCGATGCCCCCAGGCTCCGTCGCCGGCGGAATACTCATCACTTGAGCGTAAACAGATATGCGGTGATGTCTTTGGCGTCGCTCGCCGTGACGCCGAGGTTCGGCATCGCGTTGCCCGGGTCGATTGTCTGCGGGTTCTGCAGCCACTGGATCATGTTCGCAGGCGTGTTCGGCACCTTCCCGGCGATGTAGCCGCGCATGGCCATTTTCTGAAGGGGCGGGCCGACGACGCCCTTCGGACCCTGAACGCCCGGAATCGTGTGGCATGACTGGCAGCCGTACTGTTGGATCAGCTGCTTGCCGTGCTGCTCGTCGCCGCCTCCAGTCGCTTGCGATGACTCCGGTTTTTCGTAGCGCTTCTCGCAGCCGGTGAGGAGCAGGATGGCGATGAGTATCGTCACGTGTTTCATATTTTCTCGTTGATCGCGATGCGCTTTTCCGCGTCGTCGAGCCACATCGCGAACAGCGACAAGCCGAGGGCGACGAGGATCAGACCCGCGGGAACCCACACTCTCTGATCTCCTTATCACGATGTGGCCGTGATGAAATCGGGTTTGTACGTGAGACCGTCAGGCCGCATGCAAGTTCGTTGCTGGTTGTTCGTTGCCGGTTGCTGCTTGTTCGCGGCTCCGCGACCGGCAACTGGCAGCCCGCAACTCGTTCCTCGCCATCCGGCCGTCATCATCGACGCCGCACGACCTCTTCATTCCTTCAACGCATCCACCGCGTTCGGCGCGACTGTCGACGCGCATCCGCGTGGCGAGACTCCGCAGGCGTTCACGAAAGAGAACATCGAGGAGATGCTCTCGATCGGCTTCGGTCCGGTTTCGTATCGGCTCGTGACCGAGCTCGCCTGCGAGGCGTGGCACTGGAATCCGCGCGGCACCTGGAGCGACCCCCAGCACCAGCAGGGCTACTGGACCTCCTCCTCCGACCTCGGAGCTCCGATCGCGCTCAGCTACGGATATCGGCTGCCGCGCCGCGGCAACACGATCGATCAGGCAGCGAACGACGGTTACTCGCGCATCGATGACGGCGATCCGTCGACTTTCTGGAAGAGCAATCCCTATCTCGGCGAGGCGTTCGCAGGCGAGCCGCATCCGCAGTGGATCGTCGTCGACTTCGGACGCGTCGAGCGCGTCAACGCGCTGCGCATCGACTGGGGCAATCCGTACGCAACTTCGTATCGCGTGCAATGGTGGAACGGTGAGGACGCCATCGGGAGTCCGGCCGAAGGCGATTGGATCGACTTCGAGGATGGTCGCGATGACGAAGGTGTGGGCGGCGTCGAGACGCGCCGGCTCAGCGCGCGCAGCGTGGAGGCGCGCTGGATTCGCATTCTGATGCTCGACTCATCGAAGACGACAGGCGGCGCGTCGGAAGACGTTCGTGATTCGATCGGCTTCGCCGTCCGCGAACTGTCCGCCGGCATGATCGACGACCGCGGCTTCCACGATCTCGTGCGCCACGGCACCACGCGCGCGGCGCAGACGGTCATCTGGGTGTCGTCGACCGATCCCTGGCATCGAGCAACCGACATCGATGAAGATGACGAGCAACTCGGCTTCGACGCGCTCTTCGCGACGGGTCTCACGCGCGGGCGGCCGTTGCTTACGCCTGTCGCGCTCTCGTACGGCATCCCGGACGACGCCGCGGCCGAGGTCCGGTACCTCCGCGCGCGCGGCTACCCGGTCTCGCAGATCGAGATGGGGGAGGAGCCCGACGGCCAGAACGCCTCGCCGGAGGATTACGCCGCGTTTTACCGGCAGTACGCACGCGCGATTCACCGCGTCGATCCTTCACTTCGCCTCGGCGGACCCGCATTTCAGAGCACCGCGAACTTCGTGTCGTTCTGGCGCGACGGCCATGCGGGCACGGCATGGGTGACGCGCTTCCTCGCCGACCTCCGCGCGCACGATCAGCTCGCCGACTTTTCCTTCTTCTCGTTCGAGTGGTACCCGTTCGACGATCTTTGCCGGCCGCCGCAGCCGCAGATCGAGCGCCAGCCGGCGCTGCTCGCTTCGGTGCTCGCGCGGTGGCGGCGCGAAGGCGTCCCGGAGTCGATTCCGTGGATCGCGACGGAATACGGGTATTCGTCGTACACCGGGCAGGCCGAGGTCGAGCTCTACGCCGCGATCGTCGACGCCGATTTCATCGGGCAGTTCCTGAGCGAAGGAGGCTCGGCCGCGTACTTCTACACGTACGAGCCCGACGTGCTGCTGCGCGAGCTTCGCTGTCCCACGTGGGGGAACCTGACGCCGTTTCTGTCCGACGAGCAGCATCGGGTCCGCTACAAACTCCCGGCGTACTGGGCCGCGTGGATGATTACCCACGAGTGGAGCGCGCGGTCAGGCGAGCAGCAGATGTATCGCGCGCATGTTCGTGACGCGCGCAACATCGGTGCTTACGTGCTTCGCCGGCCGGATGGCCGCTGGAGCGTGATGCTGACGAACCGGAGCGCGACTGCGAGCCCGCCGCTCTCGATCGTCTTCGGCGACGGCCGCACGCTCAGCGGCGAGGTGCGCGTGACGGAGTACTCGCCCGCGCAATATGAGTGGCGCGCGGACGGCGAGAATGGCCGGCCGGTGCGCGACCTGCCGCCGGTGACGCGCGTGATGAATCCGATAAGGCGCATCACGCTGCCGCCGCATTCGATCACGGTCGTGACGGAGTAAGGCCTCGCGCACGCCGCTTTGTAAAGCACGCATTTTGCATGCAATAGCGGCATGAACCACGAAGGCCGTGTGCTGGTGGTGGATGATGAGCCGGCGATTCGCGCGCTCGTCGCGAAGATTGTCGATCGTGCCGGACTTCCGGTGGACACGGCCCGCGACGGTGCGGAAGCGATCGCGATGATGGAGACGATGCCGTACTCGGTGGTCGTCGTCGATCTGATGATGCCGGTCGTCGACGGATTCGGCGTCATCGACCACGTGCGGAAGATGCGCGGTCCGCGGCCGGCCGTCATCGTCGCCAGCGCGACCGACTCGGCCGTGCTCCGGCAGCTCGACGGCTCGGTCGTCCACTCCATCGTGCGCAAACCGTTCGAGATCGATGTGCTCGGCGACCTAATTGCCGCGGCCGCTCGGACTCTGCGGGAAGAAGCACGACACCTGGGCGGAAGGGTTGTAGAATTTCCGCGCGCTCACAACTGAAAAGGCCTGTTTCGTTTTGGCGTACGGCTTGCTTTTGTTGCAGTCGAAGCACCATGTTATTGGCGGAGGCGCGATTGCAATACACAATCGAAGCTCGCGAGCTCACCGCACCATCCCGGCAGCGGCTGGACAGTGACGGGGAGCCGAGGCAGACGATGATCGAGGCAGACGACGCCGATGAGGCCATTACGCAGTTCGTCGTGCAGAGCGCATCCGAACTGGTGAGCGTCACCCGGCCAGTGTCGGGACGCGAGTCGATCGCGACGGTCAAGAAGGACGACTGCGTTTACCTCATTCGCGTTTACGCTGCCTGAAATTTCAGCGACGAACGCATTCTGAAGACGGCGCTACGGCGCCGTTTTCCATTTCTGCGGTTAGCTTTTTGTTTGCGTCCGGCGTATCGTGGCGGAAAACTTCAGGAGTTCCGCATGTCTCGCGTCGATGCCCCAGCCCGGCAGAACAGTGTCCTTGTCGTCGATGATGATCCCGGTCTGCAGGGTCTTTTCTCGACGCTCCTCGGGCGCGACGGATTCTCCGTCGACTGCGCACCGAACGGCCGTCAGGCGTTCGAGTACCTGCGCCGCGGCTCCTACTCGGTGATCCTGCTCGACTTGATGATGCCGGACGTCAACGGCTTCGAACTGCTCGACCGCCTCGAGCGTGACAGTCCGGCCCTCATGCGGCGAGTCATCGTCCTCACAGGCGCCGCGCAACGCGTCGTCGATGGTCTCGATCCGAAGCGCGTCTGGGGTCTGATCCGCAAGCCGTTCGATATCAACGACCTCATGCAGTCGACCAAAGACTGCGCGCTCGGCATCTCGCAGGTCGAGGGCGCCGCCTGACCTGTACACTTCGCACCGCATGAGCGCGGTGTGGGCCATTTCCGCATTCCTGATGACGCTCGCCGGCGGAGCCTTCGCGTTCCGCTACCAGAAGTATCTGCTGTACATCATGGCGTACTCGTCGGGCGTGCTCATCGGCGTCGCGTTTCTCGACCTGATGCCGGAGATCGTCGGGCTGGCGCGCGAGACCGGAACGGACATCCGCAGCCTGATGGTCATGGTGATCTTCGGCTTCGTGGCGATCTTCCTGCTCGAGAAGCTGACGATCATCCACGGCGAGAAGCAGCACGACGCGCCCGGGCACCACCACAACGTCGGACTGGTCGGCGCGATCGGCCTGTCGTTCCACAGCTTTCTGGATGGTCTGGCGATCGGCGTCGGGTTTCAGGCGGGGTCGGAAGTCGGCGTCATCATCCTGCTGGCCGTCGTTGCGCATGATTTCGCGGACGGGCTCAACACGGTGACGTTCATGCTGGCGAGCCGGAACAGCGCCTGGCGGACGGGGACGCTGCTGGCGATCGACGCGATCGCGCCGGTGGTCGGAGCGCTGACGGCGAACCTGCTGCGCATCGAGCCGCGCGTGCTCGCCTTCCAGCTCTCCTTCTTCGCCGGCTTTCTCCTCTACCTCGGCGCCTCCGATCTGCTGCCGCACGTTCACGAGCGACCGCGCGCGGCGCTGATCCTCTCGACAATTGCGGGCCTGTTCAGCGCCGGCGTGATCGTCTACACCCTCGAACACCTGCACGTATGAATGGGGTCAGGTCTGCACTTCGTACTTTTTTCTCCACCAAGTAGACTCACCTACCGGTCGTAGAAAAAAGTACGAAGTGCAGACCTGACCCCATGCTCGACGCATTTCTCGATCGGTCCGAGCGCCTCGTCGTCCTGACCGGCGCGGGATGCAGTACCGACTCCGGCATCCCCGATTACCGCAGTCCGGGAGGGGCGTGGACCCGGCACAAGCCGATCTACTACAGCTCGTTCGTCCGCAGCGCCGACGTGCGGCGCTTCTACTGGGCGCGCAGCTTTCGCGGCTGGCCGCGCTTCGCGTCGGCGAAACCGAATCGAGCGCACGCCGCGCTCGCGTCGCTCGAAGCCCACGGCAAAGTGCACCAGTTGATCACGCAGAACGTCGACGATCTTCACCAGGAGGCCGGCAGCCGCGCCGTCGTGCAGCTCCACGGACGCAATCGCCGCGTCGTCTGCCTCGAATGCGGCGCGGAGTCCGGCCGCGAGGAGATGCAGCAGCGTCTGGCGGATTTGAATCGCGAATGGCTCGAGCGCGCACCGTGGCACTACCTCAACGCCGACGACGCGGAGTTCGCGCCCGACGGCGACGCGAATCTCGCGCAGAGCGCAGTCGGCGACTTCCAGGTGCCCGACTGCGAGCGATGCGGCGGCATCCTGAAGCCCGCAGTCGTCTTCTTCGGCGAGTCCGTTCCGCAGGAGAAAGTCAGCTACGCGATGCGACGCGTCGACGAAGCCGACGCCCTGCTCGTCGTCGGCTCATCGCTGACGGTGTGGTCCGGCTTCCGCTTCGTGAAACGCGCGGCCGAGCGCGACCTGCCGATCGCGATCCTCAATATCGGCCCGACCCGCGCGGACGATCTCGCGACGATGAAGATCGAAGCGAACTGCGGCGACGTGCTCGCTCAATGCGTGCCCAGCGCCACGCGCACGTAACCTTCGACACCGCGCACCGTCATGTGCAATGTGCCGAGGAACGCGTTCTGCGTGACGTCGCCGCTCAAGTTGAAGTAGTTGTATGCGACGCCGACTCCGACGAAATCGGCGAGCCGGTATTCGAGACTCGCGTTCGCAGTCCGCGCATCAGCCTTGATGTTCTGCACTTTGACGTTCGGCAGTACCGCGCCGCGAATCTCACCGAGCAGCCGGCGCGTGAACGCCTGACGCAACTGAGCGCCGATCACCGGCACCGGAACGTCCGTCGACGCATTCTGACGGAGTGAGATCTCGATCTCGCCCGGCCGGCGCGCCGCCGCCTGCGCGTCGATCTTGATCGACGACACGCCGAGCATCAGGCCGAATCCGTTCGTGGGCGTCTTGTGCGCCCAGTATGTGTAATCGACATCGGCGAACTGCAGCTTCATCTGCGTCGAGACAGCCGCCTGCACCGGGAACGACACGTCGCCGAACGTGATCACCTGATCGATGTTGCGGAAGCCGGTGCGCCGTGCGGAGAAGTAACTCGCGTCGAGCTCGTGCCGCGCGAACGGGCGCCACTCGGCGGTGAACCGGTGAATGTTGTTCGTCGTCTGCAGCCCGAGGTCGCGCTCGAGGTTGACGGTGGTGCCGGGCGGGAGGCCGGTGGTCAGCGGATCGAGCCGGATGTCGGTCGTCATCTCGCCGGAGTAGCCGCCGCCGGTCAGCGCAAACGTCGGAAAGACCGCGGCGGTTTGCTGCGCAGACAGTGGAGCGGCGAGGAGCACGACGAAGATGATCCCTTTCATTTGCGATGCAGCTCGACGATCGTGATTTCAGCGGTCATGCCGAGTCGGAACGGCACGAGCCAGAATCCTGTGCCGGTATTGACATAGAGCTGCGACGCGCCGCGCTGATACAGACCCATGTGGTAGGGGAGGAAGACGCCGGCGAGCGACCAGCCGAGCGGACGGATGCCGAGCTGGCCACCGTGCGTGTGGGCGACCAGAGTCAGCGGGATCTTTCGCGCGCGCGCCTCGTCGAACGCTTTCGGCTGATGTGCGATGATGATCGGGACCGCAGCCGCCGGCGCGCCCGCGAGCGCGCGCCGCATGTCGGGCTGAAGGTCTTTCCGCTGCGCCGCGTAATCGGAGATCCCGGCGAACCAGATCGACCGGAAAGGCATGCCTTCGTTGACCAGCAGATGAATCCGGCTGCCGCGCAGGTCGCTGATCGCACGCAACGGGTCGCCGTACATCTCGTGATTGCCGAGGACGGCGATGAGCGGAGTGCGCGGATCGAGAAATGCCGTCGCTTCGAGCAGTTTCGGCTCGAAGTACGGATCGTCGTCGATGAGGTCGCCCGCGAGGACCACGATGTCGGGCCGTTCTGCGCGCGTAGTCTCGAAGAACTGCCGCAGCCTCGAGCGGCGAGTGAACAATCCTGTGTGCAGGTCCGCGAGAAGCGCGATGCGCATGCCCTCCGCTTCTGCCGGCAGGCCGGCGATCGACAGCGGCACGTGCTCGACGCGCAGCGGGACGATCGCGTCGTAGAAACCCGCCGCCGACCCGGCGATCACCATCGCCAGGAAGACGCGCGACGGCCAGCGCGCGAACGCGCTGAATCGCATGCGTCGCGCGAACGGCAGCCAGGCGATCGCGATCGCCAGCGTCACCGCCGAGTAGACGATCGTGAACAAGCTCCACGCGAACCACGGCGGGCCGAGGATGGCGCGCGCCAAGCGCGAAAACGGCGTGAGGCTCCGCAGCAGCGGAAACAACGGCCATATCAGATTGCCGGCGATTGCGGCGACGATGACGGAGTGACGCCGGCGCGGATGGACGCGCAGGAGCGTCCGGATCGCGACGAAGTTGAACGCGCCGAGCACAACGATTGCGACGACGAAGAAGAGGAGGGCGCGCAACGAGCGAGCAAATATACTTCCGTGCCGATGAAACGACTATTCGTCTTTCTCGCGCTCGCTATCGCCTTTGCCGGTCACGCCGACCGCCTCACGTTCAGCGACCGCTTTCGCATCGTCACGCCGGGCGATCCGCAAATTTCGCCCGATGGAACGTCGATCGCGTTCGTCGTCACGCGCGCGAACGTGAAAGAGAATCGGTACGACAGCGACATCGATCTGATTGACATCGCGACCGGCGCCATCCGGCCGCTCACGTTCGAGCGCCGTGGCGTCGCGCAGCCGCGATGGTCGCCCGACGGCACCGCAATCGCGTTCCTCGCAAACAGCAGCAGCGAACGCGACGCGAAGCGGCAGATCTGGGTCCTGCCGATCCGCGGCGGCGACGCGCGGCGCGTGACCGACGCAGTGCAGAGCGTGCAGCAGTTCGCGTGGAGTCCGGACGGATCGACCTTCGCCTTCGTCACAGCCGACGAGCCGGAGAAGAAGACCGACTCGGACAAGTTCGACAAAGCATTCGAAGTCACCGATGACGACTTCCTGATCCGCGACGCGCCGACGCCGTCACACGTCTGGACGATTCCCGTCGCGGGAGGCACTCCGAAGCGCATCACCACGGGAGCCTGGAGCATCCCCGTCGCACACCCGCCCGGCCCGGTTCCGTCGCCGCTGGCGTGGTCGCCGGACGGGAAGCTCATCGCGATCTCGCAACACGCCAATCCGCACTCGTCCGCCGGCTCAACGTCGCGTGTCGCGATCGTCGATGTCGCGACCGGCACCGTCCGGCGCGTGACCACCGCCGATGCAGCCGAGTCGCATCCCGTCTTCTCACCCGATGGCAACTCCGTCGTCTACATCCACCCGCTCGGGGGCGAGCGGCTCGCCGATCGCCACATCTGGATGGCGCCGGTCAGCGGAGGAGCCGGCCACGACGTGACCGCGGACATCGA
>DASWBH010000265.1:0-12562 GCA_036390755.1 Thermoanaerobaculia bacterium | reverse complement strand
GCGATGCTGTACGACCCGAAAGGCGTCGGCGGCACCGGCGTCGTCACGGTCCTCGGCCACGGACATCCGGAGTGGTACAACCTGCCGGTCGATCCGCACGTGCCGTGGGGCGTGCGCCTCTGGAAGCAGGTCGTGCGACCGCTCGGCATCCTCGCCGCGTTCGTGGTCGTCCTCGGCACGTTCACGCATTACACGAAGTACGGTCCGAAAGAACCGCTCGATGACCGCGACGAGCTGGGTCGCCGGCGCGAAGTTGAAGTTCCGGCCGACGAAAGGAGGACGCGATGAGCTCTGCCATTCACGGGCAACACGTTGACTCCGCAATCGTCGTCGGACGCACACGGGAAAACGTGTACGTCGGCCGCGAGATCGTCCGCCATCGCCGCTTGTCGCGCCTGATTCACTGGTCCGTGGCGCTGACGTTCTTCATTTCGGTGTTCAGCGGCGCGCCGATCTGGCACCCGCTGTTCGGATGGATGGCGTATCTCGTCGGCGGTCTGGAAGTGGCGCGCTTGATTCATCCGTACGCCGGCGTGCTGTTCTTCATCATGTCGGGAGTTCAGTTCTTTCACTGGCTCGGCGACATGCGCCTCAATGGCGAGGAGGAGGGCTGGTGGCGTCCCTCGAAGCTGATGTCGTACATGCGCTACGAGGACGAGCCTGCAGCGGAGGGGGGCGGCAAGTACAACCCGGGTCAGAAGCTGTTCTTCTTTGCGGTGTGCCTCGGAGCCCTGGCGCTGCTCATCTCGGGGATTCCGATGTGGTTCCCGACACGCTTCCCGCCGATCATCCGCGAGCTCTCTTACCTGCTCCACGACATCACGTGGATCTTCTTCATCGTCGGCATCGTGACGCACATCTACCTCGGCACAGCCGCCGAGCCGGGGACGTTCCACTCGATGACGCGCGGCACCGTGACGCGAAGCTGGGCGCGCCTGCATCATCCGGGCTGGTTCCGGCAGGTTTCCGGAGAGGAGACGCGGGAGGATTGATCGAGGCGGCCAGCCGTCCATCAGACATCTTCGAGCAGCGCGGTGCACGCGCCGCGCTGCTCGCAACGACCGCAGAGGCGGCAGCCGAGCCGCTCGAGTTCGCGCGCGTGATGTTCAAGGCGCAAGCGGAGATCGCTGCGCGAATCCCGGAATCGCTCACCGGTCATCTCGCAGATGATGTCGATGCGTTATTGCCGATCGTGCGCCCATTGTTACGCGTCGCAGCCGCGCACGGTCCGGAGCAGCTGGCGTTGGAGGCCGATAAGCGCGCCCACGAGGACCCGGAGACCGCGCGAACGCGGTTGATCGTCTACTGGCGCGGCGACGCGCCCGACGATTTCCTCGCACGCGCGATGCTGCAGCCGTATGCGGAGACCCTGCGTGTGCGCAACATCGCACCGGATCGCGTGCACGCTCGTGGTCATTGTCCGTTCTGCGGCGGCGGTGCGTGGATCAGTGCGCGGAAGTCCGCGCCCGACGCGGAGAGCGGCTTCCGCTATCTGGGATGCTCGCTTTGCGGGACGGAGTGGAACTTCAACCGCGGCCGGTGTCCGTCGTGCTTCGAGGAAGATCCGCACAAACTGCCGGTGTTTCAAAGCGACGCGCATCCGCTCGTGCGTATCGAGGCATGCGAGACCTGCCGTCGTTACGTCAAATCCATCGATTTGGCGAAAGATGCGCGGCCGGTGCCGATCGTCGACGACCTCGTCTCGATCGCGATGGACCTCTGGGCCGTCGACGAAGGATTCACGAGGATCGAGCCCGGCCTGGCAGGGCTGTGATGTCGTGTCATTCCGAGCGGAGCGAGGAATCCGGGCGGGTGTGAGGCGCGAGGTCACACCATTCAGGATTGAGGCGAGCGATCAGCGCGAGCTTCTTACGGCGCCTCCATGATGGCTGGCCAGGATGTACACGTAATACAACCGCAGACGCATGGCGACCGAGGGTACCTCGGCGGTTCAGTCGCTCAACATCGCGTAGCGCGCTGCCCGCCCGCCCGGATGTCTCGCTCCCGCTCGGCATGACAATCGGCACGGCGCAGCGCGCGCTTCGCAGCCGTTTCGACGAATTCCTGCTGTCGATGCAACGCCAGAACGCCACGGCCGCGGAAGTCGCGCTCAACGACTTCGAAGTGCACTTCCGCCGGTGGACCGAAGCCGGCGAGCAGGCGCTGATCCCGGCTTTGGAGCGCGCGCAGATTCCGGGGCGCGACGTCCGCCGCGAGCTGCGGCTCGAATACGTACAGATCCGCGAGCTCACCCGATTCGTGCTCGAGCAGATCCGCGAGGGCATCCGCCTCGATCATCTCCGCGGCTACGTCGAGAACCTCGACCGCCGTCTGCACGCGCACGAATTGGAGATGGAGAAGGTGTACGCGCCGGCAGCGGAGGAGATGCTCACTGCGGAAGAGCGGCGGACGCTGGAGGCGGCGCGACCGCCGGACTGATGTCCACGCGTCCAGTCGTCAGGCGCCGGCGAACAGCGACGTCGTAGTAGAGGATGAACGGGATCCACAGCCAGTTCGTCAGTACGATCAGGATCATCAATCGCAGCGGAGCTTCCCCCTGAAAGTAGCCGAAGGTCACGGCACAGGCGGTGAGCGTCTTCTCGATCCAGTTGTACTTCATGAGCGCGGCCTTGCCGCGGATGTCGCGACTCGTTTCCCAGAACATGCAACCGAACATGAAGATGAACGCGCTCCACAGCCGGAGCATGAACGGGTAATTGGGCGGTGAGCCGTGGAACGCGGCCGCCATTCCGGCGGGATCGAAGATTCCACGGACTGACACGATCCAATTGATGATCGCGTTCGCCGCGAATAGAACGGACGCCTGTTTCTCGATCGTCACATCAACCTCGAATCGTCAGCCCAGTTGCGGCACTACGAACGGCGGCTCGTCGCTCGGCGGATTCAGACGCTGATACTCCGCGGCGAGTTGCGCCTGCGGCCAGTCGAAGAAAATGCCCTCGCCGCGGAACGAACCGTCGTCGAGGAGCGTGATCGATCCGCTTCCGTTCGCCGAGTCGGCGACGACGCGCCACGCCGCCTGCGTCGTATTGCTGCCGCGCACGCGCACCGGTACGCGGTCGAAAGACCTTCTCACTTGAGCCGTGCCCGGGCGCTCGGTCGGACTTTTCTCGCCCGGCCCGGGGAGATGCGGAAAGCGCCCGCCCTTTTGTTCAGCGTTCAGCAGGTCGGCGATGTTCTCGTAGCGATAAATGGTGGGAGCCTTGTTGAGGGGCAGCCCGCCGGTATCGGCCGACGGTCCGTAGGTCGAGTACACCGGACGGCCGAGGAGGCGAAGGTAGACGGTCAGCTGAGCGCGATGGTGAGAGGAGTGAGTGAGGCGGCGCAGCATGATCCAGGCGCGCGTGCGCTGCGTCTCGAAAAATGCGCCGGCTTCCGTCCACCACTCGTCAGTCTTCTCGCGCAGGAGCTCGAGCCGCTTCGCCGATGCGGCGGCGTAGTGCCGCATGAACTCGATCCGCGTCTCGGGTGATGGCAGCTGCGGCATTGCCGTCTCGATGCCGAGCATGTTCTTCATCCAGTTGTCCTCGCTGATGCACTGATGAACCATGTGCTCGTGAGGCGTGCGGATGCGCGGCGCGGGACGGAACTCGATGTCGTCGTCCGTGAACGCCGACCACACTGAGACGGTCTTGAGCCGCTCGGTCTCGTACGTGTCGAGAAGAAAGTCGTACGTCATTCCACTTCGCCCGTGTAGACGTTGAAGCGCCCGTCGCGAACGAATCCCAGCAGCGTGACATGGAACTCGCGCGCGAGGTCGACCGCGAGCGTGGACGGCGCGCCAACGGAAGCGACGACCGGAATGCCCGCGACGACGGCCTTCTGCACGATCTCGAAACTCGCTCGGCTGCTGACCATCAGGATCGTGTTTGACAGCGGCGTCGCGCGCTCGAGGAACAGCGATCCGATGACTTTGTCGACGGCGTTGTGACGGCCGATGTCTTCGCGGCATCGCAGGAGTGTCCCGTTGGTGTCGAAGACCGCTGCGGCGTGCAGCGCGCCGGTGGCACGGAACGCAGCCTGATGCGCTTCGAGCTCGAGCGGCAGGCGATGGATCAGCTCGCTCGTGAGCGCCTGCGACTTCTTCGGCTCGGATGAGGTCGCGACGCGCAGCGCTTCGATCGACGTCTTGCCGCAGACGCCGCAGCTCGAGGTCGTGTAGAAGTGACGGTCGAGCTTGCTCATGTCGATGCGCGCGCCGTTCCGCAGCGCGACGCGGATCACGTTCGGAGAGGACCAGTGGCGCAGCGAGTCGACATCGTCGGCCGTGTGAATCAATCCTTCCGTGAAGAGAAATCCCGCTGCGAGATCGCCATCGTCGCCCGGCGTTCGCATGGTGACCGAGATGCTCTTCTCGCGCGGCTCGCCGGCGGCGTCCCATGCCGCGCGAATCTCGAGCGGCTCCTCGATGACGACGACGTCGTCGCCGCCGACAGCGTTCCGTCCGACGACACGCGTCACGTCAACCGAGGCGATCCGGGGGTTGGACATGCGGCGATTCTATCGCGCGGCACACCTTTTGCCGCTTCGACCGTTCGCATGAGGGACCGTGGACCGCGAGCGAAAGTGATGCGCCGCTTCGGCGTGGCGCTCGCGCCTTCGCCGAAGTACCAGCGCATTCTGGAGAAGCGGCCGAACCCGCCGGGGCAGCACGGCGGCCGCGCGCGCCGCGCGAAGATCGGCGCCTACGGATCGCGGCTGACGGAAAAGCAGAAGCTCCGCGCGTTTTACGGAATTGCCGAGCGCCAGATGCGTCGCTACTTCGACCGCGCCGCGCGCATGCAGGGACCGACCGGCACGAATCTCCTGCGCCTCCTCGAGCAACGACTCGACGCCCTCGTCTACCGCCTCGGACTCGCGCCTTCGGTCTGGGCCGCGCGGCAACTCGTCGGACACGGGCACATCCTCGTGGACGGCAAGCGCGTCGACATCCCGTCGAACCAGGTCAGGCCCGGACAGTCGATCGCGCTCAGCGAGCGCATCAAAAAGAGCGAGCAGATCTCCGTCTGGCGCGCCCGCGGCGGCATCGCTGCGCCGCCGTATCTCGAGGTGAGCGAGGAGGGCACGAGCGGCAAGCTCGTCCGGCAGCCCGAGCGCGACGAGATCCCCGTGCCCGTCGACGATCGCCTGATCGTCGAGTTTTACTCCCGCTGAGTCTCCTTGCCGTGGTGCGGTTGATGCTTTCAAACATCCGCGTGGACAGAAACTTTCTGAGCGGTGCTGACCTTCGCCACAAACGGTTGAGACTCGGCTGGAGCCGGGAGCAGCTCGGCCATCAGATCGGCGTCGATGCCGATACGATCGCGTTGTGGGAGGGAGGATCGCTCGCGATCAGTTGCCCCGCCGTTCTGGAGCAGATTTTCCACAGCCACGAGCCGGCGCGATATGCCGCGCGGCACTCTGAGACTGAGGAGCTGTTCCATGTGCGAACGCGGTAAGCATTTGATCCTCGCCATCGGCCTGATCCTCATCAGTTCCGCCCGGAAGCATTAGCCCGCGTGTTCTTCTGAGACTGTCATTGCGAAGAGCGCCGTTCCGGCGAGTCCGACGAAGAGCGCCACGACGAACGGCAGCTCGGGGCGTTGCTCCCACAGCAAGCCGCCGATGAACGCGGCGGGCGCGATGGCGACGCTGCGGATCAGGTAGTAGAGGCCGACCGTGCGCGCGCGCAGCGCCGGCTGCGCGAGGTCCACGATGAGCGCTTTGCGAGAAGGCTCGCCGATCTCGCGCAAGCCGCCGATGACGAATGCGCCGATGGCGGCGTGGAACGTCGACGACGCGGCGATCGCGAGCGGGAATGCCGAGAACGCGAGAAATGTGGCGATCACGAAAGGCTTGCGCCCGATGCGGTCCGCGATTTTCGCGGCGGGAATGTAGACGACGATCGCCGTGATCGTCTGCACCGAGATCAGAACGCCGTACTGCGGCGCGGTCACGTGGATGATGTTCATCGCGTAGATGACCGAGAACTCGTCGACGAGTCCCTCGCACGTGCGGATGAAGACGTCGGAGAACAGCAGCCAGCGCAGCGGCGACGGAAACGACTGCCACACGCCGCGCACGTTCGTGGGATCTCCGGCGACGCGGGGAATGCTGACGCGCGCGACCACCGCCAGCGTGACGGCGGCGAGGCCGATCGTGACGAGGAAAAGCATGTGCATGCCGCGCAGCAGACCGGCGCGCGCGATGACGATCCCGCCGATGATCGGCGCGATGACGATCGGAATGCGCCGGAGAATGGCCTGGACAGTGAAGCCGATCGCGCGACGATTCTTCGGCAGCGCGTCGCCGACGACCGCGAACAGCGTCGGACTGGCCATGCTCGACCACGCCAGCGCGAACACGAGCGCGACGAGCGCCCACGGCCAGCTGCGCGCGACCGCGTACATCGCGTAACCCACGAGCGCGAGCGCGACGAACAGCAGGAGCGCTTTGCGGCGGCCGAGGTGATCGCCGAGCCAGCCGCCGGGGTATTGATAGACGCCGTCGAGAAAATCTTCGGCGCTGCCGAACAGCCCGACGGCGCGGATCGGCGCGCCGAGGGCCTGGAGATACTTCGGCAGGAACTTGCGCCAGAGGCTTTCGCCGAGGGAGAGGAGAAGCATGGCGCCGGAGACGGCGACGATGTTGCGCTCCAGTCCCAGTGCGTCGCGAAGGCGCTCAGGCTTTGCGTCGGAACCAGGCATAGAGATCGTCGAGTGCGGCGGATGCGCGGGCAATGCGGACGGAGTCGTCGCGATTGGCGAGCGCGATTCCGTCGACGAGCGCAGCGAAACCTGAGGTCTCGGGCCGGCGATACCGCTCTTCCTTCAGGTCGATGTCGTGGACGATGTCGGCGATGGCGCGCAGCGCGCGATCATCTGACGTCACGGCATCGAGCAGCACCTCGAATGTGCAGCGGCCGCCGTCGTGCGTGAATTCCGCGTCGGCCATGTCGAAGCGGATCTCACCTCGCGACGGTGCATGCGATGCCGGAACGAAACGGAACTTCGCATCCTCGTCGATGAATCGGGTGATCAGCCACGCGCTGGCCATCCTGTCGACGTGAACGCCCGCGCGCGTCACCCATGCCTTTCCGCGGAGCTGTGCGAGAGGGAACGCGCGGCGTGTCGTCGTGATCGGCGAAAGCTCGTCGATCAATCCGCTGAGCAGGTGGCCGGCCGGCGCACCAAAGAAATCGATTTTCGCGATCTCAGCGGCGCGCGTGCGGATCTCCTCGACGTCCGCAGGCACCCGCTTCTTTTTGCGGAGCAGCGAGCGAGCCGCCGCGACGAGCGGCTCGTAATCGGCATCGCGCATCTGGTTGAAGCGGTCCTGAAGATCGCCGTCGGTCAGCCCGTCGACGAGCCGCACCTTCAAGACATTCGCTTCGCCGCCGGCGGAGCGGATCTCTCGCGCGGTCCACTGCAGATCTTCGAGCGTCTGCTCGTTCGATGGAAGGACGTAGACGGTGTTCTTGATGGTCACGGCGCCGATGCGCTGCAGGCGACGGCCGGTCTTTGCACGCAGATAGTCGGGTTTCGGCGGTAGCTGATGGATCAGCAGCAGCCACGGCTCGTTCATATCACAACTGTATCACCGCATCTCACATATGTGATATAGACGCGGCATGGCGCTGATCGTGACCGCTGCGGACGTCCGCCGGCTGATGTCACTGAGCGACTGCATTGCGGCCGTCGAGGAGGCGTTCCGCGCGCATGGCGAAGGTCGCGTGGAGGCTGGCGTGCTGAGCGCGCACGGGGCCGGCGGTGTCTTTCACATCAAAACGGCTGCGATCGGCCGGAGGTTCGGAGCGAAGGCGAATGCGAACTTCCCTTCAAATCCGGCGCGGCGCGGCCTGCCTGCGATTCAGGGCTTGATGCTGCTCTTCGACAGCGGGGATGGACGGCCGCTCGCGGTGCTCGATTCGATCGAGCTGACCGCTATGCGCACTGCTGCGGCGACGGCCGTCGCAGCGAAATACCTCGCGCCGCAGAACGCGACGACCGTGGCGATCGCCGGCTGCGGCAAACAGGGACGCGCGCAGCTCGAAGCGATCGCGCGCGTGCTGCCGGTCAAGCGGGCGCTCGCGTTTGATGTCGATTGCGATCGCGCCCTCCAATACGCTGCCGAAATGTCGGGACGCTTGCGAGTCCCGGTGACTGCGCGCGAGTCGCTGGAAGGGATCGACGCCGGCGTCTGGATCACCTGCACACCATCGCCTACGCCGTTTCTCCATCGCAGTCACGTGAAGCCGGGCGCGTTCGTCGCCGCGGTGGGCGCGGACAATTCCTCGAAGTCGGAAATCGCACCGGAGCTGATGGCCGGCAGTCGTGTCGTCACCGACGTGACGGACCAGTGCATCGAGATGGGCGATCTGCACCACGCCATCGCGGCTGGAGCGATGACGCGCGACGACGTGGTCGCGCAGCTCGGCGAAGTCATCGCCACGAACCGAAATGTTCGCACCACCGAGGCGGACATCGTTGTCTTCGACTCGACAGGCGCCGGCTTTGAGGACGCGGCAGCTGCAGCGCTGATCTACGAACGCGCTCGCGAAGCCGGCTGCCTCGACGTACAGTTCGGCGCGACATGAACGGCTGCACGCTTCGCGCGCTGACGCTGTACTTCCTCCGCCTCGGCGCGCTGGGATTCGGCGGTCCTGTCGCGCTGGCGAATGCGATGCGGCGTGACCTCGTCGACACGCGCGGCTGGCTGACGGGGGAGGAGTACGACGACGGTCTGGCTCTCTCGGCCGCCTGTCCCGGGCCGCTTGCGTATCAGCTCGCGGTGTACTGCGGATACGTGCGCTTCGGCGTCGCGGGCGCACTGGCAATCGCCGTCGCGTTCGCGCTGCCGCCGTTCGCGATCGTCGTTGCGGCGGCGTTTCTCTATCGCTCGTTCGAGAGCTCGTGGCAACTGCGCGCGCTCTTCTACGGCATCGCACCGGCGATCGTCGCGATCATCGCAAAAGCCTGCTGGAATCTGGGCGCGAAGACGCTGAGACGCGACGTGCGCGCGTGGTTCTTCGCTGTGATCGCGTGCGCGATCGTCGTGGTGCTCGAGCGGGAGCTGGTCTGGCTCTTCATCGGCGCGGGTCTGGCCGGTATCATCGTCTTCGCTGGATTCGAGCGGCGCCCGAAAGCCGCACCGTTGTTTGCGATTTCACCGCAGCTGTTCCTCTTCTTCTTCAAGACGGGGATGCTCGTCTTCGGCAGCGGGCTGGTGATCGTGCCGTTCCTCAAGGCGCAGGTCGTCGATCAATATCACTGGTTGACCAACAGGCAGTTTCTCGACTCGGTGGCGATCGGAATGATCTCGCCGGGGCCGGTGGTGATCACGGCGACGTTCGTCGGCTTTCTGCTCGCGGGATTCACCGGCGCGACGGCGGCGACCGCCGGGATCTTTGCGCCGCCGGTGCTGTTCGTTCTGATCGCGACGCCGCTGCTGCGCCGCTATCGCGAGAGCAAGGCCGTGCGCGCATTCGTGCGCGGCGTGGGGACCGCAGTGGTCGGCGTGCTGATTGCAACGACCTGGCTGATCGCACGAACGGCGATCGTCGATCCGCTGACGATCGGAATCGCGGTCGTCGCGCTGATCGTGGTGGTGTTCACGAAGGTGCCCGATCCGGCGGTGATCGTCGCCGCGGGCGTCATTGGCCTGGCAACGTCCCGGTAAAAAAAAATGACGGCGCCCGGAGGCGCCGTCATCCTGCCCACTGGCCTCTCTCGCTACGGACGCAGCCGGAGGAAAATGCCGATCCTGTTGGCGTCGTAGTCGCCGAACAGGAACGGCGTTTCGGTGTACTTGTCCTTCGAGAACTCAGTGGCGATACCCACCTTCGTCGTGAAGTCGTACGCGAACCGGGCGCGGAAGCGGTCCATGCGGAACGGCGTCGAACCCTTGTTGTCGAAGCGGATGACATCCGCGTCGATGTTCGCCTTCTTGAACGTGTAGTTCGCCCCACCCTCCCACGAGACGCCGTTCTCCGAGTGGATCGAAGTACCGGTCCGGAAGTTCTCCGGCTCGCGGAAAAGCATGTTGGTGTCGCCCTTGTACTGTGAGGCAGACGCGCGCAGGACGAACGGCGTGACAGGCGCGAACTCGACGTCGCCCGCGTACTGCCGGATGTTCGAGTCGAAGCCGATGCCCGGCTGATTGTTCGTCTGTTTGGTCTGCTCCGCCGTCGTGCCCAGGCGGATGTACTTCGGTGCTCTCCACGTCGCGCGGACGCGGTAGCGGTCGCGATTCACGAAATCGGTACGGAAGATCGGATCGTTCGCGTCGTCATGACGCCACGCGCCGGCAACCGTGAAGCCCTTTTTCGAGAAGCTGGCCAGACTGTCGAACGTGTTGACGCGGCGGCTGAACGTGCCGCCCTGTCCGCCGGCCACGACGATCTCGGAGAGGTCGGGCGTGACGCTCACCTCCTGCTTGGTCTGCGAGTAGCCGAACCGGAGGGCGAAGGGGCCGAGCGCGCGGGCGTTGACCGTCGCGCTCAGGACGTCTTCGGTGCGACCGAGTGAGTTGGTTGCGTTCAGTGCGGTGGCGAGATCCTTCTTGTCGGCGCCGCCGAACGTGATCGACTGCAGAAAGAGAGTGTTGATCAGCGCCGTGCCTTCGAGGTCGCGGTGCTCGCGTTGCCAGCCGGCGAGGAAGTCCACGCCGGGAACGATGACGATCTCAGCCCGGCCGCCGCCGCGCCACGAGGTGTTCTTCGCGTGCGACGTTACGTCCTCGGAGAGGCCGGAGAAGAACCGGCTCAGCGGGAACGAGACGAACGAGCCGACGCCGTTCTCGCCTTCGGTGCCGGTGGTGTCGGCGGCGAAACGGGTGTAATTGCCGATGAGTTTCACGCGGCTGCCGAGGGCGCTCGTCACGTATGCATTCGTGAACGGCGTCTTGACGTCAGTGCGCGTGTGACGGGACAGCTGCGTTGCGGACGGCGTAGTGCCGAGGATCGGAAGAGTGTTGTTGCCCGTGCCGGGAGCGACGAGGCTGAGCGAGTCCGTACCGTGGAAATTGCGCCATCCCTGCGTCACTGAACCGTACAGGTGACCGGTGTTGAAGGAAAATCCGCCGCGGATCTCCTGATCTTTCTCGAGAGGATTCGAGAACAGCTGGAACTCATCCTGTCCGAGGAAGTAGGTCGTCTCGCCGGGTCCGCCGTAGCGGTTCCAGCTGTAGCCGACGAACGGAGTGAAGCGGCTTCCCGGCAAAAATTCGAGATCGGCGTCGAACAGATTGCGCGTCCGGCTGAACGTGTGCTGGCCGGTGGTGACGCCGTCGACGATCAGCGGGTTTGCGAACACCGGCAGCGCGCTGAACGCGTCGCTGCGGCGGTAATTCACGAGAAGACGATAAGCGCCGGAGCGGCCGGCATCGATGCGCACGAGACCGCTCGGCGTCTGACCGAGGTCGGAGACGTCGATGCGGTAGTGATCGGGCGAGCCGTTGGTGCCGCCGTTGGTCAGCGTGAACGCGCGGATGTAGAGGCCGTCGCGTTCATTGATCTGCGTGCGGTACATGCCTTCGTTGCCCTTCAGATTGAGGAACCGGTAGCCGATCTCCAGATCGAAGGGAATCACCTCGGCGCTCGCAATGCCGGCGACGAGGATCAGAGAGAGGCAGAGTGCGAATTTGCGTACGGTCATGGCCTTCTCCTTCATCACTTCGTCAACTGCGGCGACCGGTTCGAGCCGTGCACGGCGACGTGGCATGTCGTGCAGTTCTGATAGCGGACATCGCTGAGGTTGTGGAACGACGGAGCCTGCGATCCGAGCGTAGTCGCGCTGATGGGCGAGTGGCACTCGATGCAGAGCTGTTGAACGGAAGCGCGTTTGAGCTGCTTGGCGTTGGATGAGCCGTGCGGCTCGTGGCAGTTCGTGCACTCGCCGAGCGAGTTCGCGCCGTGAGTGAACACGAACGGACCGCGCTGTTCGGCGTGGCACGACACGCAGATTGCTTCGCCTGCGTTCGTCACTTTGAGTGTCTGTCCTGCGCGTCCGTGCGGCTCGTGGCAGGAGGTGCACTCCATGCCGGCGCGTCCGATGCGGTGCGCGTAGGGTTTGTTGCGCAGCGAGGCTGCCTGCGTGGCATGGCAGTTCGCGCAAAGCTGCGGCTGCGCTTTGACGAGAAGGTGCGATGCGTTCGGATCGGATCCGTGAACGGAATGGCAGGTGAGGCAGTTCACTGCCGCGGAGTTCGCGTGAACGCCGGTATGCGCTGAGCGTTTGTCAGTGGCGGTGTCGTGGCACTTCAGACACGTTTTGTCGGCGCCGGCGCGTCCCACCGGCTTGTAGATCTTCTCCTTGTCACCGCCGCCTTCAATGTGCGCAGTAGCATCGCCATGGCACGACTCGCAGACTGCATTCGGCACTCCGTCAGCTTTGACTTTCCCGATCGCGTGAGCGTTGTTGACGAACGCCTTCGCCTGATCGTGACAGTCGGAGCACGACATCGCGGCCTGCGGCTCCGCGGCTTTGGTCTGCTCCGCGGCCTTGGCCGGCTGCGGCTCCGTTGCCGCGGGCGCCGCCTGCTGCACGGCCGGCTTCGCGGCCGG
>DASWBH010000264.1:0-2047 GCA_036390755.1 Thermoanaerobaculia bacterium | reverse complement strand
ATCCGCGTCAAAGCCGGAGACGGCGGCCGCGGGTGCGTGGCCTTCCGGCGCGAGAAGTTCGTACCCAAAGGCGGCCCTTCAGGAGGCGACGGCGGCGCGGGAGGATCGGTCTACCTCGTCGGCTCCAGACGCCTCAACACTCTCTACCACCTGCAGTTTCAGCGCGAGTGGAACGCCGGCCGCGGGCAGCACGGCATGGGCTCGAATTGCTCCGGGTATAACGGCGAGGACGTCGTGATCGAGCTGCCGGTCGGCTCGGTCGTTCGCGATCGCGATACCGGCGAGCTCATCGCGGATCTCACCGCAGAGGGGGAACGCGTCCTCGTTGCGAAGGGCGGCCGCGGGGGTCAGGGCAACCAGCACTTTGCGACGGCAACGCGTCAGTCACCGCGCTTCGCACAGCCGGGCGAAGAGGGCGAGGAGCACAACCTCGCGATCGAGTTGAAGCTCATCGCCGACGTCGGTGTCATCGGTCTGCCGAACGCCGGCAAGTCGACGCTGATCTCGGTCATCAGCGCCGCGAAGCCGAAGATCGCCGACTATCCGTTCACGACGCTCGTCCCGAACCTCGGCGTCGTCAAGGCGGACGACGACGAGACGTTCGTCGTCGCCGACATCCCCGGCCTCATCGAAGGTGCGCACGCAGGCCACGGTCTCGGCGATCAGTTCCTTCGGCACGTCGAGCGCTGTTCGGCGCTCGTGCACCTCGTCGATCTGTCGGCGAACGAACACCCGGACCTGGATGCCGAGGTGATCGCGCGGGAGCTCGCCCTGTACTCGGAGACGCTGGCCGCCAAGCCGCGCATCGTCTGCGGGTCGAAGATCGATTCGGCGATCGAAGGCAACTCGGCGAAGCTGCGCGCGTATGCGAAGAAGAATGGTTTTGACGATCGCGAAATCTCCGCGGTTACGGGTGAGGGTGTGAAGGAGCTCGTGCGGACGCTGGCGAAATTCGTTCGCGAGCACAAGGAGGCAAGCGAGCCGGTTCTCTCTGCCTCCACGACCGGATGAAGATCGGCATCTGCGGCGGCACGTTCGATCCATTTCATCGCGGGCACCTCGAGCCCGTCCTCGCCGCGCGCGGTCTGCTGCAGTGGGACCGGCAGATCTACGTTCCCGCGTACCGGCAGCCGTTCAAGACCGGTCGCGCGAGCGCATCGGGTTATCACCGTTTCACGATGGCAGTTCTCGCCACCGAGCCATTCGACGAGATCTTCGTGTCGCCCCAGGAGCTCGACCGGGGCGAGATCTCCTACACGGTCGAGACGCTCGAGCTGCTGCGCACCGAATATCCCGGCGCGACGCTCGACTGGATCATCGGCGACGACAATCTCGAGCAGCTCGGCAACTGGAAGAACATCGATCGCGTCTTCGAGCTGGCGAACTTCGTCGTGTTAACGAGAGCGCAGAGCGCGGAGCGCGGAGCGCAGCAGTTCGCGTCGCGCGTCACGACACCCGCCAAACGCGGGCTCTGCGGTCACATCGTTTTCGCACAGAACGCAACCGTTCCTGTGTCATCCACGGAAATTCGCAGACGCATTCGCGCGGGGAAGTCCATCGGCGGACTCGTCGATCCTCGCGTGTCGCATTACATTGAACGCAACCGACTCTACCGAGAGGCTCAACCGTGAACGATTCCTCGATCGAAAGCCGCGTACGGGTCGCCGTCTCCGCGGCGCTGGACAGGAAAGCGATTGATCTCGACGTGCTCGCCGTGGCCGAGCTGACGTCGATCGCCGACTACTTCATCCTCTGCTCCACCACCTCGGAACGGCAGGCCCAGGCGGTCGCCGACGCCGTGTTGGAGAAGCTCCGCGAGATTCTCAACGTGAAGCCGCTGCTCGTCGAAGGGACGACGCCCGGCCGATGGATCCTCCTCGACTTCGGCGATTTCATCTTCCACGTATTCACCGAGGATTGCCGCAGGTTCTACGGACTGGAGCGGCTGTGGGGCGACGCGCCGAATGTCACTTCGGAGTTCAGCGAGGAGGCAGTCAGGCCGCGGAATGCCTTCAAGAAGACGTCGTGATCCGCGTCTGACCGACTT
>DASWBH010000263.1:0-37249 GCA_036390755.1 Thermoanaerobaculia bacterium | reverse complement strand
TGGGCGGTAAGTCGCGAATCGGCTAACCCCGCCGTAGCACGTTCGAGATGACGTCGTTGTAGATCACGACGATCATCAACGTGGCCAGAACGGCGAAGCCGACCTGCTGGATACGCTCCTTGACGCGCAGCGACAGGTCGCGGCCGACGACGCCCTCGATCATCAGAATCATGATGTGCCCGCCGTCGAGGACGGGGATCGGCAGCAGGTTCATGATCCCGAGCTGCAGCGAGATCATGGCCATGAGCGCCACGACTTCGATCCACCCGCGGCGCAGCATGTCGCCGGAGATACGCGCGATCGAGATCGGTCCGCTGAGCTCGCGCACGCTGCCCTCGCTGCGGAACATGCGCGCGATCGCGGCGAACGCGTACCGCAGCATCTTCCAGTTCTGTTCGATGCTGTCGCCGATCGCAGGGATCAGCGAGAGTTTGCGGATCTCCGTCGGCGGCAGGAAGCCGCGATATGGATCGCGGTCGTCGAACTTCGCAGCGGGATAATTCACCGCGTACGCGACCGACCCGCGCGCAAAGCCGAGGGAAATCGGAGCGCCGGGAGCTTTGGCGATGACCTCGTCGACCTGGTACATGTCGCGGACGGGCTTGCCGTTCACGCTCACGATGCGGTCGCCCGGACGGATGCCGTCCTTCGCAGCGAGCGAGCCGGGAGTTACGCGGCCGACGATCGGCTCGAAGAGAGGGCGGATGCCGGCGCGCCCGACCGGGCCGTACTCGCTGTTCTCGCGCTCCGGGACCATCGTCGTCACGTGCGATTCGCCGTTACGGATGTACTCGACCCGCAGCGGCGTGCCGGCGTTCATCGTGATGGAGAGCTTGAGGTCCTCGAAATCGTTGATTGTCTCATCGCCGATCTTGACGATGCGGTCGCCTGGCTCGAGTCCCGCGCGCGCGGCCGGTTTGTTCGGAATGACCTCGCCGATGATCGGCTTCACGATCCGGTACTCGGTTCCCATCATGGCCAGGCCGGCCAGGAACGCGATCGCGATCACGATGTTCATGAACGGACCGGCGAAGAGGATCAGGAAGCGCTGCCACTTCGGCTTCGACAGGAATTCGTCGGGAGCCCCCGTCGTGACGATCGCGCCGGCATCGTCCGGCGTGTCGCCGGCCATGCGCACGTATCCGCCGAGCGGGATCAGCGACACGCGATAGTCCGTGCTTCCTCTGCGGAATCCGAACAGCCGCCGCCCGAACCCGAACGAGAAGACGAGCACGCGGACGCGGAAGAGTTTGGCCACGAGGAAGTGACCCGTTTCGTGCGCGAAAATCAGGAATCCGAGGACGAGGACGAAGGCGAAGACGTTGGTCGGAATGTTCGACATAAGGTGCCGCAGCTAGCGGCTCGTCATAGCAACATCAATTCCCCTCGCCTCATTGCGTGCCCAGCCGTCCCAGTGCAGGGCGTCTTCGACGCTCTCGATCGGGGCGATTTTGCCGGCGTGCCGCTCGAGGACGCGGGACACGATTTCTACGATCGAGACGAACGGAAGTTCTCCTGCAAGAAAACGTTCCACAGCGACCTCGTTCGCCGCGTTGAGCACGGCCGGCATCGAGCCGCCGGCGCGGCAGGCCTCGTACGCGAGCGCGACGGCCGGGAAGCGGCGCTGATCGACGGGCATGAATTCGAGCGAGCGGATCTTCCCGAGGTCGAGGCGGGCGAACGGGGCGACGACGCGGTCGGGGTAGAGGAGCGCGTACTGGATCGGGAACTTCATGTCCGTCGTCGACAGTTGCGCGACGATCGAGCCGTCGACGTATTCGACCATCGAGTGCACGACCGATTGCGGATGGATCAGGATGTCGATCCGGCCGGCAGGCATCGAGAAGAGGTGATGGGCCTCGATCACTTCGAGGCCTTTGTTCATCATCGTGGCGGAGTCGATCGAGATCTTGCTGCCCATGCGCCATGTCGGATGCGCGAGCGCAGCCTCGATCGTGATGTCGTTGAACGTTTTGAGATCGCGATGGAGGAAGGGGCCGCCCGAAGCGGTGAGGATGATGCGCTGCACTTCCTGATGCGTGCCGCAGCGAAGGGCCTGGTGCACCGCGTTGTGCTCGGAGTCGACAGGCAGGATCTCGCCGCCGTGCTCGGCGGCGGCGCGCGTCATCACGTCGCCGGCGGCGACGAGCACTTCCTTGTTGGCGATGCCGACGCGTTTGCCCGCGCGGAGCGCCGCGTAGACCGGCGGAATGCCCGCCGCGCCGACGATCGCGGCGATGACCGCGTCGGCGGACGCGTGCGAGGCCACGGCGGACGCGCCTTCGATGCCGGAGAGGATCTCGATGTGGAACTTTCCCCTGAGCTTCTTCGCATCCTCCGCTGTGCGAACGGACACGACCTCGGGCCGATACTTCTGGATCTGCTCCGCAAGCAGGCCGACGTTGCCGCCGGCCGCCAATCCGACCACGGACAGCTCCTCCGGAAACGCATCGACGACGGCGAGAGTCGACCGTCCGACGCTTCCGGTGCTGCCTAGGATGGAGATCCGTCGCATGGGTCAGCCGGTGATCATATTCAACGTGCGCGCCCCGTGCTGCGTCAGGGCCCAGTAGAAGTAGAGGATCGGCGCGGTAAAGAGGATCGAGTCGAGCCGGTCGAGGAATCCGCCGTGTCCCGGAATCAGGGTGCCTGAATCCTTCACTGCCGCGGAGCGTTTCCACATCGATTCGGCGAGATCTCCGATCACGCCGCTGATCGAAAGCACGATGCCGACGACGATCGCTTGCGTCAGCGGAAACTCGTGGAAGAACGTCAGTTGGATGACGACGGCGGTGATGACCGACATCGCGATACCGCCCATCAGTCCCTCGACTGTTTTCTTCGGGCTGATGCGCGGCGAGAGCTTCCGCCGCCCGAATTGCTTGCCGACGTAGTACGCGCCGGCGTCGCCGAGCCACACCACGAGCAGAAGGAAGAAGACGAGCTTCGGACCGACGGGGAAATCGCTGCGCAGGCGGATGAGCGAGCCGGCGAGCATGCCGACGTACATCGTCGCCAGCACCGCCACGGCGCTCGACGGAAGCGCCTCTTCGAGACTTCCCTTCCGGAACACGAACGCCCCCGGAATCACGAGCAGCGCGACGAACATCCCCGTCTCGACCGACAGATTGTCGAGGATGAACGCAGCGATGATCACCAGCGTCACGAGGATGCACAGCACGACCGGCATGTCGTAGCCTTTGCGCGTTCCGAGCGAGAGGAACTCGTGGAGGGCAAGGACGGCGATGATGGCGATGACCGCATCGAAGACAAATGCGTTCGACCAGCCGATGATCCAGACGATGACGGGCCCGAGGACCAGGGCTGTCAGTTCGCGCGCGTAGCGGGCCGCCGGACGCGCTGCAGGGACTTCGGTCATGAGCTCGCTCAGGCGCGCTTCTCGTCTGCCTCGACGAACATCGCGGCGTCCGACTCCTCGACTCCGCCGTACCTCCGGTCGCGCGTCTGGAAGTCGATGATCGCCTCGAACAGGTGACGACGGCGAAAATCGGGCCAGAGCACTTTCGTCACGTGGATCTCGGCGTACGCGATCTGCCACAGCAGGAAGTTCGAGACGCGCAGCTCGCCGCTGGTGCGGATGAGCAGGTCGGGATCGTGAACGTTCGCGGTGTAGAGGTGATCGGCGAAGAAGTTCTCGTCGATCACGGCGTCGCTCATCTCGCGCTCGCGGAGCAGCGCCATGATCCGGTTCACCGTGTCGACGATCTCCGCGCGGCCGCCATAGTTGAGCGCGATCTGGAACAGCAGGCCGGTGTTGCCGGCGGTCTGCTCCTCGGCGTAACGAAGCTCGCGCTGAACGGAAGGATCGAGCCCGTCCACGCGGCCGATCGGCACGAAGCGGATGTTGTTCTCCTGCAGCGTGGCCAGCTCTTTCCGCAGGTACTCCTTGAGCAGCATCATCAGCGTCGCCACTTCGTAGCGGGGCCGCTTCCAGTTCTCGACCGAGAACGCGTACAGCGTGATGACGCCGAGCTCCAGGCGCGCTGCAGTTTCGACGACCTCGCGGACCGCAGCGATTCCGGCGCGATGACCTTCGACACGCGGGAGGTTGCGCGACTTCGCCCAGCGGCCGTTGCCATCCATGATCACGGCGATGTGTTTCGGGAGCCGCTTGAAATCGATTTTCTCGAGGAGCGTCTCCTCCATCGATCCCGGCTCGGCCAGCTTGGAGAGGTCAATCATCTCGAACGGGTGATGTTAGCACCAGCAACTAGTACTTGATGTCGAAGAGCGTGAGCCCTTTCGCGGGCGCCGTCCATCGCGCTTCGGCGAAGTCCGGCTCGAGCGACCGCTGCAACGTTTCTGCCTCCAGCTTTCCCCGGCCGATCTCGATGAGCGAGCCGGCGATGCGGCGGACCATGTAGCGCAAAAAACCGTCGGCCGAGACGGTGATACGGACCATGTCGCCGTCGCGATCGACGTGAATGCCGGAGATCGTGCGGACCGTCGAGCTGACCTCGGGCGCGGCGACCGTGAACGCGCGGAAGTCGTGCCCTCCGACGAGCACCTGCGCCGTGTCGTGCATGAGCGCGGCATCCACCGGCTGCGCCACATGGGCACTCGTCTCCGCTTCGAACACATCGGCCACCTCGGCGTTCCAGATGCGGTAGACGTAAGTCTTCGATTTCGCCCGATGGCGGCACTGAAAGTCGTCCGGAACAGTCTCGATTGCCGTGACGCGGATGTCGGGCGGGAGAAGGTCGTTCAGTCCGCGGACGAGCCCGCGCGCGGCGATGTCGAACGGCACGTCGGCATGCGCGCGTTGCGCGGCAGCGTGAACGCCGGAGTCCGTGCGGCTGGCGCCTTCGATGCGAATCGGCGCGCCGTAGATCTTCCCCAGAGCCGCTTCGACGACCTGCTGCACGCCCGTGGCGTTCGCCTGCGCCTGCCATCCCGCGTAGCGCGTGCCGAGATATTGCAGCGTCAGCAGAATTCGCACTTGCTGCGCTCCGCGCCCGGCGCACTGCGCTCTAGCGAAGGTCTTGCGCGATCACCTGTTCGCGCGCGAAGCCGGCCACGTTGGAGATGTTGTCGACCACTCCGATCGAGATCTTGTTCGGTCCCTTCTCCATCAGCAGCTCGACCGAGTACGAGTAGTACTTCCCCCTGGTCTTCTCCTTGTCAGCCGCCGGCACGTGGAGCTGGTGCGATTTGCGCGAGACGTCGGACATGTCGCCGTCCTTGTTCGCGACGACGACGTACACCTCGAATCCGCCGACGTACTCGCTCTCGCCCTGCGGAAGCAGAGTGAGCGAATCCATCGGGATCTGGATCTCGACCGGGACGCGGAACAGATCCTCATCTGTGGCCACAGGCATGCCGGTGCGCACGAGGATGTTCAGGTCGTTCTGCTTCGTCTTGTAGAGGAGGTTCGCGACGACCTTGTCGTTCATCTCGGCGAACGTCGACTTTTCGACGAATGTCTGCCGCGCGCGTGCGATGTAGTTCTTGTTCTTCATGCGCACGACGAGTTGCCGCTGCCGGTCGACGCGCTCGGTGCTGGCGCGATAGCCGAGGGAGTAGTAGGAGTCGAGGTCGCGCTGGATGTTGCGGAACGCCTGCGCGAAGTTGTTCGTCTGGATCGACGCGACGCCGCCCGTCATCTCCGCCATGAGGCGCATCGAGTCGGTCGTGTTGCTGATGATCGCCTGCGACACGCTGACCGGAGTCGGCTGCGCGTTCTCGGCGCTCATCTCGTTCCCGCCGGTGAGGCCGGCCGCGTGGATCGTGTACATCGTGATGCCGTTCGCGTTCGCGGTGCGGGCAATCGACTGGATGAGCGAGGACGAGTCGAAGCTCATCCCTTCGAGCATCGTGCCACCGCCGAAGCGCCAGCCCTTCTCGTTGGCTTGCGTGTCGATGAATTCGAACATCTCGCGGCCGGGCTGCATCGGGAAGCCTTCGCTGGCGAGAACGAGGATTTTCTTTCCTTCGACGCCGGCGAGCGTCGTCATGAGCCCGTTGAGCGACTCCGCGCTCTGACGAAGATCGTGCTCGACTTCCTCCGCGTACGTGCGCGCGGTGGAGATCGCCTCGTCGTAGTTGGTCGTGTCGCGGATGCGGTCTTCCATCTGCTTCCGCTCGCTCGTATTCGAGGTGCCGAGGGCGCTCTCGCCGGCGATGATGTCGAGCGTCGTTGCGATCTGACCGGCATCCCGCGTGAACGGCGTGCGGATCTTCATGCTGCGATTGAACGTGGCGATCATCGCCTCGTCGCCCGGGCGCAAGCTCGTCTTGGCGAACTCTTTCATGCTCTGGAACACGCGGTTCCGGTTGAACGGCGCCATCGTCAGGTTGTCGACGTAGAAAATGATCCGGCGTCTCAGGTTGTCGGGAACTTCGTCCTTCCGGATGATCGGCGGGTTCGCCGTCGGCGGAGCAGGTGCCTCGACCTTCTCACCTTCCACGGCCTGCGCTTTTCCGCCCTCAACCGAGTAGAAGTTCGAGATCGGTTTCGGGACGCCATTCTCGAAGATCTCGAAGTCGTCCTTCTTCAGGCCGGTGATGACGGTGCCCTTCCGGTCGGTCACCACGACGTCGACGTTGATGACGCGGACGTCGATGTTCTCGACGAGTTTCGGGATGTCGTTGGACGGTTTTGCAGGCTGGGTCTGAGCGAAGGTTCCGGGCAGCAGGAGGGTGGTCAGCAACGCTGCCGCGGCTATGCGGATCGCATTTCTCAAGGTTCGAGCTCCTATCCCTTTCTCGGACGTTTGGACGAGCGCGCGGTTACGCGTGGCGCGCTCCGTGCGAGAATTGCAGGACGTGCCGTGGTAACCACGGCGGATGCTGAAAATTCCGATGGCAATTCCCGGACAAACTCAAGCTGGCAAACAACATCCGCTCCCGTTCACGAAGATGTCCGGCGGCGGAAACGACTTCGTGGTGATCGACAACCGCGCAGGCCTGGTCGGCGACGCGGTCGAGCTGACGCGGCGCATCTGCACGCGCGCTCTGTCGGTTGGGGCTGACGGGCTCATCCTGATCGAGAATTCGCCGCGTGCGAGCTTCCGGATGCGCTACTACAACTCGGATGGATCGCTCGGCGAGTTCTGCGGCAACGGCACGCGCTGCGCGGCCCGTTTCGCTTTCGTGAACTCGATCGCGCCGAAGACGATGACGATCGAAACCGACGCCGGAATCGTGTCAGCCGAGGCCGGGGAGAACGGAATCGTGACGATCACGGTGCCGCAGCCGGAATCGTTCCAGCGCGAGCGTCCGCTGCGCGTCGGCGAGACGGTGGTCCGCGGCAGCTCGCTCGTTGTCGGCGTGCCGCACTACGTCATCTTTCTCGTCGACGATCTCTGGTCCCAGGACATCGCCCCCCTCGGCCGTGCGATTCGAATGCACCCGCAACTGCAGCCGGCCGGCGCGAACGTGAACTTCGTCGTCGTGCGCGACAGCCACTCGATCGAAGTGCGGACGTACGAGCGCGGAGTGGAAGCCGAGACCCTGTCGTGCGGGTCGGGCGTCGTCGCTTCGGTGTCGACGTGCGCATTGTTCGGGCGCGTCAGCTCGCCGGTTTCGGTGCTGACCCGGAGCGGAGTAACGCTCGAGGTGTCGTTCGCGCTGGACGGCGGAGCGCTGCGCGACGTACGACTCAAAGGAGACGCACGGCTGATCTATCGATCCGAGCTGACGCCGGAGACGATCGAAGGATTCGATCCCGGGTTCGTGCGCGATCCATCGAGTGTCGAGTCGAAAGCGCTGAGTGCTGATTAGGTCAGCGATCTCCACAGTCGTCGCTGCGGTCATTTCCGCATACGCCTGCGCGGCCGTCGCGCAGTACGGGACGCCGATCGATGCCGCGCTGCCGCTGATCGCCATCGTGGTCACGATTCTCGCGGCGATCACGCGGCCGGCGATTCAGGTCGCCGTTCCGCTGCTCATCGGCGGCGAGATCGTGCTCGGCGACGAGCGGCTGCGCCTCCTCTGGTTCGGTCTCGTGATCGGCGCGGCATTCGCGGCTGCGCTTCTCGAGTGCGGCGGCTCGCCGTCACTGTGGAAAGCGTGCACGGTCGCGGTGCTCGCAGTCGTCCTTCTGCGCTGCATCCCATTCGCGAACGTGATCCTCTGGCGCGAGGCGCTGCTGATCGTCGTCGCGTTGCTGATCGTCGTCGCGTTGCGCGGAACTGCCTTCGCGGTCGCGGTTGCCGTCGCGGTCGCGCTCTTCACGCCGCTCGTGCCGTTGCGCACGATCGGATTCCCGCTCGCCGTGTTGCTCGTCCTGGTCGTCTTCCGCGCCGCAGGGATGCCGCAGATCAACGCCGGCGCGCTCAGCGCGACGGCGGTCGCGGTGATGATGCTGTTCTTCGCATGGAGCGGCGTGTTCGCGCGCGCTCTGCCGATGGTGATTCGCGGCCTGCGGGCGAGCACGCCGCGCGCGCCGCTGCGGATGGCGCTTGCGCCGGGAGAGTCGGTGTCGCTCGATGTGCCGCCGGACGCAAGCGCGTTGATCCTTTCGGGCGCGAACATCTCGCGGCTTCGCGCCGGCACGGTGGCCGGCGCGCTCAACAACGTTCCGATCCGCGTCGGGGACGTTGCCGATTGGGGCTTCCTGCGCCGCGAACATTTCTACGCATCGCGCAATCCCATTCCGGCGAATCCAGCTGGTGAAGTTCGCGACTACGGCCAGAACGCGTGGATCGACGGCGCGGCGCGATTTCCGCTCGGCGGCGAGCGTGTCGTGCGCGTCACGGCCGATCCGCGTTTGCCGCGTGCGGCGCGACTGCAGATCGATGCATTCGAGCTGGTGAGCCGATGATCCGCATCATCGCGGCCGTCGCGGTGCTTCTCGCGCTGCCGCTGATCGCATTCCGCGGACGCATGCTGTGGCGATCGTTCGCACTACAGCTTTCGGTCTACGCGGTTTCTGCGCTCGCGTGGCGTCAGGTCGCCGGATCGTTCGATCCCTATCTCGCGACCGTTGCGCTCTTCGTCACGCAACTGGCGATCTTCTCGTTCCTCCTCGCCACTGCTCCGCCGGATGAAGTGCGCTGGTCGGCGAATCGTGCCGCCGGGCTGGCGTTGCTCGTCTACCTGCTCATGATCCCGGCGATGCTGCGGACTCCGATCGACGGCGATGAACCGTTCTATCTTCTGGTGACCGAGTCGATCGTCCATGATCACGACCTCGATCTTCGCAACCAGTACGCGGACCTTGCGCACTCTGCGACCGGACGCCCCGATTTGAGACCGCAGCTCGGCGATCCAGCGGGGCCGCACGGCGAGCTGTACTCGCGGCACGAGCCATTCCTCTCGCTGTTGCTCGTCCCGGGTTACCTCGCTGGCGGCCTGCCGGGCGCGCTCGTCACGATCGCGCTGTTCGGCGCGTTGCTGGCGCGATCGACGGTTCGCCTGTTCGAGGACGAAGGCGTCGCCGATGCAACGACGCGCGCGGTCTTTCCGCTCTTCGCATTCGCTCCGCCGGTGATCTTCTACGCCGCGCGCATCTGGCCCGAGGTGCCCGCGGCGTTCTTCTTTGCCGAGGCGGTGAGGGGGGTGCGCGCGCGGCGCGCACAGCGCTGGGTGCCGGCGCTGCTGGGGTTGTCGCTGCTGAAATTGCGATTCCTGCTCGTGGCACTTCCGCTGTTGTTCGCCGCGCTGAAGGCAGTAGTCAGAAGGCAGAAGGCAGAAGTCTCCGGCAGGCGCGTTCTCTACTTCTGCCTCTTGCTTTCTGTCTTCTTACTTCCGATCGCACTCGCCTGGTGGGCCACGGGCAGCGTGACAGCCGTCCATTCCGTTCGTGAGCTGGTCCCGGTCAATCCGCGCCTGTATGCGATCGGCCTGTTCGGCCTTCTCGTCGACGGCGCCTCCGGCGTCCTCTTCCAGGCTCCCTTCTACCTCCTCGGCATCCTCGCGATCGTGCGCTGGCGCGAGACGCCGGGCGGCTTCCGCATCGGCGTGATCGCGTCGTTGCTGTACATCGCCTACCTCGTGCCGCGATCGGAATGGCACGGCGGTTGGGCGCCGCCGCTTCGCTACATCGTCGTCTTCGCGCCGGTGTTCGCGCTCGGTGCGGCGGCAGTGTGGGAGCGGATCAACTCCGGCGTGATCGCGCTGATCGCGATCTGGTCGGCGGGTCTGGTCGCACACGGCGCTGCGTTTCCGTACCGTCTCTTTCATATCGAAAACGGCGAGAACGTCGCCGGCGAGGCGCTTTCGACGATGTACCGCACCGATTTCTCTCGTCTCTTCCCGAGTTTCGTTCGCCTCAACGATGCGGCAATCGTTGCGGGAGTGCTGGTCGTCGCGGCATTCATGGCGTTCGGGTTCGATCGCATTCGCGTTCCGGCTGCGATCGCGATCTCGATCGTCGCGGTTGCGCTGGCGGCGATGTTCGCGATCGGGCAGAAGCCCGGACAGGTCGTGCAGTTCGAGGACGCGCACGTCGTGCACGACGGAGGCGAGCTCTATCCGGGGCTGTACGCCGTCGCACGCTTTTACTATCGCGGCGGTTGGAGCCTGCAGGCCGGTGACTCGCTGTCGTTTCTTTCGCGCGGAGGGCCGGCGCGGCTCGAATACTTCGCGCCCGCGCCCGTGCTCGTCGATATCGGCGGGCGCGCGTATCAGCTGCCGCCGAGCGGCAAGGGCTTTGCGGCTGCGCGCATCGACGTGCCGCGCGGACACGTGAAGCTGCGCTGCCTCACCGGCGCAATCAACCTCGACTCGCTTTCTTTCTGATCTCGATGACGAGGTACGGATTGACGGCCGATCGAGCCAGCGCCGGCGCCATGCGCATCAGCGCGAAGAGCAGTGCAACCGGCGCGGCGAAGAGCCGGCCATACCAATGCCGGCCGACCTGACGGAATGCGAAGCGGCCGGCCGGACTCACCGCGGTCACGTCGTGCTCGCGGGCAAGCGCGCGGAGCTCGCTGAATTTCGGAAGAAATCGCTCGTCGCGCCGATGCCACCGCGCCTGCCCTCCCGCGCCTCCGTGCCAGAAATCGATCGGGAACGTGCCGTTCGGTGCGTCGACGAAAACGCGGCCTGCCGCCCGGGTCACTCGCAGCAGCTCGGCGACGAACTGCTCGCGCAACGCGTCGCGATCCGGCAGCGGCTCGACGGCGTACGACGCGCCGCCGGTCTCGCGGACGCCGATGTGCTCGATGACGCCAGACGTGATCACGACGTCGAAGAAGCCGTCGTTGAACGGGAGTTGCAGCGCATTCGCAACGGCCAGCCGGTCGCGATGCGTGCGCTCGCGCCACTGCCATTTGCGCAGCGCGGAGAGGTCGACGCCCCACGCATCGAATCCGAGCTCGTGCAGCACGTCGACCGACACGCCGTTGCCGCACCCGCAGTCGAGCACGCGCGCGCGGCGCGCGAGCTTCGGCGCGTAGTACCGCTCGATTCTCCATCGCGATCCCGTCACTTCGGCCACGAGTCCCACCCGGTGCTCCGGCGTCAGCTGATCCTCGCCCGTGAAGGAGTCGTAGTACGCGCCGCCGGAGAAATCGACGATGTCGTTCTCGATCGGATACGACCTGCCGCAGCGACGGCAGATGAGCGCGGATTCCGCTCGATCGAGCGGTCCTCCGCACGCTGGACAGATGTAGCCGGCCACGTCGGGTCGCGATGATAGTCTCCGCGCGCATGTCGACGGTCGTCGTCGCCACTCCCGATGTCGTCGGAGCGCGGATGGCCGGGCCGGGAATTCGGGCGTGGCACCTCGCGCGTCAGCTGGCGCGCGTCGCGCCGACGACGTTGATCGCGCACATCGAATCCCGAATCCCGAATCCCGAATCTCCGATCCCGCTGCTCGCAGCGGGTAGCTCGGCGGCAGGCGAGGCCCTCGGCAAGGCGCGCGTCCTCATCGGCCAACCCGCGCGTGGTTTCCGCAAACGCCGCCGCGCGCAACGCATCGCGTACGACCTGTTCGATCCGACGGTCCTCGAGCTCCGCGAGCTTTATGGTGCCGCCCCGTCGCTGCGGCAGCGTGTCCATCTTGCCGCCGAGTGGTGGCGTCTTGCCGAGGCGCTCCTGACGGCGGACCTGCTGGTCTGCGCCGCCGCGCGTCAGCGGCGCTTCTACGAATCGCTGCAGGGCGGCGACGCGTCGTGGATCGAAGTGCCCTTCGGCGTGGACATGTCCGAAGTGACCACGTGCGCGAAACCGCAGGGGAACGTCATCGTGTGGGGCGGCGGGGTGTGGGAGTGGCTCGATCCGAAGACGGCGATCGAGGCGGTGGTCGACCTCAACCGCCACGGTCTCCGCTGCCAGCTCCTGTTCCTCGGGCGTACGCGGCCGAATCGGGACCTCATCGACCGTCGCCGCGCCGGTCGTTTCGAAGAGCTGCTCGCGAGCGGCGGAACGTTCGTTTCGGCGCCCGCGGACTGGGTTCCTTACGCCGAGCGTCTTTCATGGCTCGGCTCTGGCAAAATCGCTATCATGCTGCACCGCGCGACGGCCGAGGCCGAGTTTGCGATTCGGACGAGGTTATTCGATGCGATCGCGGCGGGCATTCCGGTCATCGCAACGGAAAGAGGGTTTGCGGCAGAGTTGGTTGAGCGGGAGGGGCTCGGGATCGTCGTTCCTGCTGAGGACGTCAGCGCGGTCGCGGCGGCCATCCGCCGCCTCCTGACCGACGACGTTTTCCACGCGAGTTGCGTAAACAATCTCGAGCGGATCCGCCCGCGGTACGCGTGGGAACTCGTCGCGCGGCCGCTGACGGACGCCGTAAAAGCATGGCTGACGTAGGAATGACGCCGATCCACGACGTTCGTGTCGCGCCGCGCCCGGTAGCGCGCGACGCTGCCAAGGCCGTCGTTCCTGATCTCTCGATCGTGATCGTCACCTGGAACAGCGCGCGCTGGATCGATCGCTGCCTGCGCTCGCTTCCCGCTGCTTGCGAGGGTCTGTCGTACGAGGTCGTTGTGTACGACAACGCGTCGATCGACGGCACGCTGCACCGGTTACCGGACGATTCAGCGCGCGTGATCCGCTCGTCGCAGAACGACGGCTTCGCAGCGGCGACGAATCGCGCCCTGGGCATGTCGCGCGGTCCGTTTGTCTTCCTGCTCAATCCCGACTGCGAGCTCGGCCCTCGTTCGCTCACGGTGCTCTGCGAGTTTCTCGGCCAGCATCCGAACGCCGCGGCGGCGGCGCCGATCCTGCTCGACGAGCGCGGCGACTCGCAGCGGGAGTTCCAGCTGCGCCGCCTGCCGACTCTGCGCGCGCTCGCTGCCGAGGCGCTGCTCCTCGACAAGATGATGCCGCGCAATCGAGCCACGACGCTCTACAGATATCGCGATCTCGATCTCGACCTCTCCGAGCCGCAGCGCATCGAACAACCCGCCGCGGCCGCGCTGTTGATCCGCCGCAGCGTCTTCGACGAGATCGGTGGATTCGACGAGCAGTTCACGCCGGCATGGTTCGAAGACGTCGACTTCTGCCGGCGTCTCGCCGAGGCGGAGAAGGAGCTGTATGTGGTGCCCGCGGCGCACGCGCGGCACGTCGGAGGGGCGAGCCTCGAGCACATGACGTACGGCCAGTTCATCGACCTCTGGTACCGGAACATGTGGCGCTACGCGCGGAAGTGGTTCTCGCCTCGCCGCGCGGAGGCGCTCCGGTGGGCGATCGTGGCCGGCATGCTGCTGCGGTGCGTCGCTGCCCTGGCCGGGTTCCGCAACGGCAGCTCGAGCAGGTGGGAAGCGCTTCGGAGCTACGCGCGGGTGCTGAGGAAAGCGCTGAATCGATGGGCCGACTCGTCTCCGTCGCCCTTGTAACCTGGAACAGCGCTCTCTGGTTGCGGCGGTGCCTCGACTGCATCGCGCGGCAAACGCACCGCGACTTCGAGCTGATCGTCGTCGATAACGCTTCGGCCGATGACTCCGTCGCCCTGATCTCCGGACATGCAAAGCGCGTGATCCGCAACGAGACGAACCGCGGTTTCAGCGCCGCGGTGAATCAGGCGATTGCGGTGGCCGGCGGCGAGTTCGTGCAGCTCGTCAATCCCGACGCGTTTCTCGAGCCGGAGTACATCGAGCGGCTCGTCGCCGCATTCGACAAGGCCGGCCCGGCGTTCGCGATGGCCACGGGGAAGCTGCTGCGAACGGACGGCAACGAGATCGACTCGATGGGCATCCGCATGACGCGATCGGGGCGGCATCTCGACATCACCGAGGAGATCGCAGATCGCGAATCGCAGATCGCGGAGGTGTTCGGCGTTTCAGGCGCTGCGGCGATGTATCGCATGACGTTCCTGCGCGAAGCCGCGGTCGGCGGCGAGATTTTCGACGAAGATTTCTTCGCGTATCGCGAGGACGCCGATCTCGCCTGGCGCGGGCGGCTGTTCGGATTTCGGGCGATGGTCGTTCCCGACGCTGTGGCGTACCACGTCCGGCGCGTGACTCCGGAGCGGCGCAGCACGCTCTCGCCCGAGATCAACATGCACTCGGTCAAGAATCGCTTTGTGCTGCGGCTGAAGAACGAAGGCGCGTATCTCGCGCTTCGCAATGCGCTGTTCGAGCTGCCGCGAGACCTGCTCGTGATCGGAGCGGCGCTGACGATCGAGCGCACGTCGATGCCGGCGCTCGGCTGGCTCTGGCGCAATCGGCGTCGCGTTCTGGCGAAACGTCGCGAGATTCAGCTCCGCCGCCGTGTCCCCGACCGCGAGCTCGCCAGGTGGTTCGAGTGAAGATCGGGATCCTCGGCACACGAGGCGTGCCGCCTCGCTACGGAGGATTCGAGACTTTCGTTGCGGAGCTCGGAACGCGGCTCGTTCGGCGCGGACATGATGTGACGATTTACTGCAGAGCGCAGAGCGCGGAGGGCCGAGGGCAGGAGATTTGGAACGGGATTCGGCGAGTCGTCGTCCCTGCGATTCACAGCAAGTACTTCGAGACGGTCTCACACACGCTCTTGTCCGCGATCGATGCGATGCGGCGTTCGTTCGACGTCGCCCTGATGTGCAACGCCGCGAATGCGTTCACGATCCCGCTGCTGCGCGCTGCGCACGTGCCGGTTGCGATCAACGTCGACGGCATCGAACGGCGTCGCCGCGAGTGGAACATAGCCGGCCGCGCGGTCTACCTGGCCGGCGAGGCCTTGGCGGCGACGTTCGCGAATCGCGTCGTCGCCGATGCGGACGTCATCGCCGAATACTACCGGACACAGTTCGGCATCGAGCCGGAGACGATCCCGTACGGCGCGAATTTTCCTGCTGAGCCCGACAGCGACGTTCTGGCCCGGCTCGGCCTCGGGCCGCGGAACTACCTCCTCTACGTCTCGCGATTCGAGCCGGAGAACAACCCGCTGGAAGTGGTCGAGGCCTACGAGCACCTGCGATCCGCGATCCGCGATCTGCGATCTCCCCTCGTCATGGTCGGCGATGCGTTGTACGACAAACCCCTGCTGAAACAGTTGCATACGCATCGGAGCGAGAGCATTCTTTTCCCGGGAGCGCTGTACGGAGCCGATTACCGGACCCTGCAGCGGAACGCGCTGATTTACATTCAGGCGACGGAGGTGGGTGGGACGCACCCGGCATTGATCGAGGCGATGGCCTCGGGCGGGTGCGTGCTCGCTCACGACACTCCCGAAAATCGGGAAGTCGGCGGCGATGCCGTTGGTTACTTCCGGTTCCGACCCGAGGAGACGCTTTCGGAATCGGTGCGCCTGTTGCTTGCGTCACCGGAGACGGCTGACCGGATGAGGCGGAAGGCGCGCGAACGGGTTGCGGCGCGATACGACTGGGAGGCGGTGACGGACGCTTACGAGCGTCTGTTCCGGGAAATCTCCGGGACTTCGTAGACGGACGAAACTGCAGGTCCGTATACGGAAGTGGCAGAATCTGCAGTAGATTCGACCAACGACGAGATGCTGAGACAACAAGCGAGATTGATTGCGAGGATCGTTTACCTCGTCGATCTTGCGTTGACGTCGGTCGCGTTTTTTGCGGCGTTTTATATCCGCGACGCCGTCCTCCCGTTCGTGGCGCCTGCGCGCTTTCCGCACGGGCTCTTTCCGCTCGCCGAATACCTGAAGATCTACCCGTTCGTCCTGGTGATCTGGTCGGTGCTGCTCTTCAGCTATCACAGTTATCACAGCCACCGGACCGTTCCGCTGCGGAACGAGGCGTTGACCATCATCCGAGTCGTGGTGGTCGGCAATCTGGTCCTGGCGACGTTCGCGTATCTGCTGCCGCTCCGTCAGCTCTCGCGCATCTGGTTCGCGCTCTTCGCCGTGCTGTCGGCGGTGCTGCTGGTCGCGCAGAAGATTTTCCTGCGCATGCTCGCGCGCTACGTCCGCTCGAAGGGTCTCAACTACCGCACGGTGCTGATCGTCGGCAGCGGCCGGCGCGCCGTCGAAGTCGCCCGCATGATCGGCAATCACAAATACTGGGGATACAAGATCCTCGGATTCGTGAGCGACGGTCATCACCTGCCGAACGGCTGGGCGCGTTATCGCGTGTTCGGCTCCGTCCCCGATCTGAAGAAGATCCTCGAGCAGCCGCACACTGAGCCGATCGACGAGATCGTGTTCGCGGTGACGCGCAAGAAGCTCGACGAGATGAAGCAGATCTTCCTCATGTGTGAGGAGCTCGGCATCCGCACCCGCGTGGCGATGAACTTCTTCCAGAACCGCGTCGCGCGCATCGAAGTCGAGGAGCTCGAAGGCGTGCCGTTCCTCACGTTCACGACCACGCCTTCGAATGAGACGCAGCTCGCGCTCAAACGCATGCTCGACGTGGCTGTGTCGATGCTGCTGCTCGTGCTCACGATGCCCGTGCTGCTCATCGCCGCGCTCGCGATCCGCCTGAGCTCACCCGGCTCGATCGTCTTCAAGCAGGAACGGATCGGCCTCAACGGCCGCATCTTCACGCTCTACAAGTTCCGGACGATGATCGAGAACGCGCACGAACGGCGCGGCGAGGTCACGCATCTGAACGAGATGAACGGGCCGGTGTTCAAGGCCAAGGACGACCCGCGCATCACGCGCGTCGGCCGCTGGCTGCGCAAGTTCTCGCTCGACGAGATTCCGCAGCTCTGGAACGTTCTGAAGGGCGACATGAGCCTCGTCGGCCCGCGTCCGCCGATCCCGGAGGAAGTGGCCTCGTATCACCGGTGGCATCGCCGCCGTCTGTCGATGAAGCCGGGGCTCACGTGCCTGTGGCAGGTGAGCGGACGCAACAAGATCGACTTCGATCACTGGATGCAGCTCGACCTGCAGTACATCGACAACTGGTCGCCGTCACTCGATCTGAAGATTCTTCTTCGCACGATCCCGGCCGTGCTTTCAGGGAAGGGCGCGTCATAGACTCGGCGAATGCCGAAACTCGATCCGTCCACAACTGAGTTCCGCACGGCCGGCCACAGGATCGTCGACTGGATCGCTGATTACCTCGACAACATCGACGACTATCGCGTCCTCTCCGACGTGAAGCCCGGCGATATCGAGCGGCAATTTCCCGCCGGTCCGTCGTCGAAAGGTCGCAGCTACGACGAGCTGATCGGCGACTTCGACGAGAAGATCCTTCCCGGCATCACACACTGGAACCATCCGGCGTTCTACGCCTACTTCTCCATCACCGGATCCCAGGCCGGCATCCTCGCCGAGCTGCTCACCGCCGCGATCAATGCGAACGGGATGCTCTGGAAAACGTCGCCGTCGCTGACCGAGCTCGAGACCGTGGTCCTGCGCTGGCTCCGCGAATGCCTCGGGCTTCCCGACAATCTGTTCGGCATCATCAACGACACCGCGTCGATCAACTCGTTCCTCGCACTCGCCGCTGCACGCGAAGCCCTCGGCCTGAAGATCCGGACGGAGGGGATGACCGGACGCAATCTGCCGCCCTTGCGCGTGTACTGCTCCGAGCACGCGCACTCTTCGATCGAGAAAGGCGCGCTCGCCCTCGGCTTCGGCGCCAAAGGCGTGGTGAAGATTCCCTCTGACGACGCGTACCGCATGCGCGTCGATGCGCTCGAAGAGGCCATCGCCCGCGATCGCAAAGCAGGAGCGCTGCCGTGCGCGATCTCCGCGACTGCCGGGACGACATCGACCGCATCGGTCGATCCCGTCCGGCGCATCGGCGAGATCGCGGCGCGCGAGAAGGTGTGGCTGCACGTCGACGCCGCTTACGCCGGCTCGGCGACGATCGATCCGTCGTTCCGCTGGCTGTGGGACGGCATCGAGTACGCCGACTCGATCGTGGTCAATCCGCACAAGTGGCTCTTCACGCCGATCGATTGCAGCGTGCTCTACACGCGCAAGCCGGACGTCCTGCGCGAAACGTTCTCGCTCGTGCCCGAGTACCTGAAGACGACCGACACCGCCGAAGTGAACTACATGGATTACGGCCTGCAGCTCGGCCGCCGGTTTCGCGCCCTGAAACTGTGGATGGTGCTCGAGCACTACGGTGTCGACCGGATCCGCGCGGTGATCCGCGATCAGGTCGGCTTCGCGCAGCGTCTTGCCGCGGAGCTGGAGAAGCGCGACGACGTCGAGCTCCTCGCGCCGCAGATGTTCAGCGTGGTCGTGTTCAGAAAGAAAGCATCGGACGAGGAGAACGCAGCTTTGCTCGAGCGGATCAACGCGAGCGGGCGCGTCTTCGTCTCGCACACCAAACTACAGGGGAAATACGGGATACGGGTGGCCATCGGGAATGGGGCGACGGAATGGAGGCATGTGGCGCAGATCCTGGAGTTCTTATGAATGTCATTCGACAATCGAAATTCGACATTCGAAATTCAAATGGGAAAGATCGAACCTGCACACGTCGACACCACGCCGCAGTTGCCCGACTGGGCGACTGAGTTCCTCTCCGATGCAGAGGATTGGGCCCATGGCCGGATGTGGATTCCGCGCGCGCTGCTGCTCGCGTATCTCGTCTACGCGGACTTCCGCTTCCTCCGCGATCCGCTGAGCGGGACGATGTTCTCGGGCATCACACTCGCGTTCCATGAGATGGGGCATCTGCTCTTCGCGTTCGCCGGTCACTTCATCTGCGCGTTCATGGGAAGCGGGATGCAGATCCTCATTCCGCTGATCGTCATCGCCATTTTTCTCCGGCAGCCCGACTACTTCGGCGTAGCGGTCGGCGGGTTCTGGCTTTCGTTCAGCCTGTTCGAGCTGGCGAACTACGTCGCTGACGCGCGGGCGATGCAGTTGCCGCTCGTCGGCTTCAGCGACGATCCCGAGCACGACTGGCACTACCTGCTCTCGACGACCGGCCTGCTGAGGCTGGATACCACCTTCGCGTTCCTGATCCGCGTCGCCGCCACGCTGAGCGGTGTGGCGTCGCTGGCGCTCGCTGTCTGGCTCCTTCTCATCATGGCCAAAGGCCGCCGCGCCGTCGCATAGAATGCCGCGCGTGCAGAGCGTGCACGCTTCGCCGCGCTACGAGCGCGCAATCTCGGCGGTGGCCGAACTCCTCTCCCGACTTCGTCTCGATTTCGTGTTCGTCGGCAGCGTCGCCCGCGCCGCGTGGCTGGGCAGCCGCGTCGAACGCGGATCGCTCGACGTCATCGCACTGATGAGCGCGGAGCAGAAGAACCAGGTGGCGATGATGGGGAGCAACCGCGGCTTCCGGGTCGATCGGAGCGAGATCGAGCAGAGCGAGGAGCTCGATCTCGTTCCGCTGAACTTCGTCGATGCCGAGGGTGACGTGCGCATCCATGTGCTCGTGGCGAGCAATGCGTTGTACGGGCGCATGGTGCCGAACGGAGTCGCCGCCGAGGCCGGCGGGGCCACACTGAAAATCGCTGCTGCCGAAGACATCGCCCTGCTGCTGGCGCTGGGCGAAGACGAGGAGTCGCATCGCGCTGTCGAGATGCTCATCCGGCTGCCCGGGTTCGATCGCATCGCGTACAACCGGCGGCTCGTCTCGATCGGACTGCCGCAACTGGTGGTTGCCGAATGATCTGGATCGACCGCCAGCAGCCCCTCGACATGGCGCTCGAAGTCGTCGCAGCGCAGCCGGTCGTCGCGATCGATACGGAAGCCGACTCGCTGCACTCGTACTTCGACAAGGTTTGCCTCATCCAGATCTCCGCCGCATCGGACGATCTCGTCATCGATCCGCTCGCGGGCGTGAAACTCGACCGCTTCGGCCAGGTGCTCGCGGATCCGGCGATCAAGAAAGTCCTTCACGGCGGCGACTACGACCTGCGCATTCTCAATCGCGACTTCGGCTTCACCACCACGAATCTCATCGACACGATGATCTGCGCCCAGCTCCTCGGATACGAGGCATTCGGACTCGCAGCGCTGCTCGAGCGGCACTTCGGATTGACGGTGAACAAGGCGCATCAGCGCGCTGACTGGGCGATGCGTCCGCTCACGCGGGACATGCTCGAGTACGCCGCGATGGACACTCGCTATCTCGTCGCGCTCGCGCAGAAGCTGCGCGACGAGCTCACCGCCCTCGGCCGGTGGGAATGGGCCGAGGAGGAATTCTCGCGCCTCGAGAGCGTCCGATACCGCGAGATTGCCGAAGACGAGGAAGTCTGGCGCAAGCTCAAGAACCTCGGCAACCTCGATCGCCGCAGCCTTGCCATCGTCCGCGACCTCCACGCCTGGCGCGACCGCCTCGCCCGGGAGGCCGATCGCCCGCCGTTCAAGATCATCGGTAACGACGCGCTCGTCGACATCGCCCGCGAGAAGCCGCAGATCATCGGCGATCTTTCGAAGATCAAGAGCGTCTCGCACTACCACCGGACGCGCTACGGCAAACCGCTCCTCGACATCGTCAGGCGCGCGATGACGATCCCGGAGAACGAGCTGCCGGAGCGCAACGACCCGAAGCCGTGGATCCGCGACAAGGCTCTCGAGAACCGGATCAACCAGCTCAAACGGATCCGCGACAAGAAAGCGGCCGAGCTCAAGATCGATGCCGGCCTGCTCGCGCCAAGGCACGTGCTGAGCGCGATTGCGAGCACGGGAAGAGTGGACGACGTACCGGCGATGCGCGATTGGCAGCGCAACGTGCTCGGGGATGAGCTGTTGCGGGCGCTCAAAAAGGATTAGGGATCCTTAATCCCGGATCCCTAATCCCTCCTCAGATACAATCCCGCGCCGTCATGGAACGCAGCTCCGAATTCAGAGTCATCGTGATCGGGTCTGGTCCGGCCGGATGCACGGCCGCACTCTACCTCGCGCGCGCGAACCTCATCCCGCTCGTCCTCGAGGGGATCCAGCCGGGCGGCCAGCTCACGATCACGACCGACGTCGAGAACTACCCCGGTTTCCCCGAGGGAATCCTCGGACCGAAGTTGATGGACCTCATGCGGCAGCAGGCCGAGCGGTTCGGCGCGGTCTTTCGCATGGAGCAGGTCGAATCCGTCAAGCTGACGAATCATCCGTTCGAGATCGTCACCGACAGCCGCACCTACGAAGCGGAGGCGGTAATCATCGCGACGGGCGCGTCAGCGATGCAGATCGGACTTCCGTCGGAAAAACAGCTGCAGGGATTCGGCGTGTCGTATTGCGCGACGTGCGACGGCTTCTTTTTCAAGCAGAAGGAAATCGTCGTCGTGGGCGGCGGCGACTCGGCGATGGAAGAGGCGACGTTCCTCACGAAATTTGCGAGCAAAGTCACGATCGTCCATCGCCGAGAAGAGCTGCGGGCGTCGAAGATCATGCAGGATCGCGCGCGAGCGAACCCGAAGATCGAGTTCATCTTCAACTCGACCGTCGACGAAGTGATCGGCACGAAAGAGGGCGGCGTGACCGCGCTCAAGCTGCGCAATCTGCGGACGAGCGCGATCACGGACATCAAGGCGCAGGGCCTGTTCGTCGCGATCGGCCACACGCCGAATACCGGCTTCCTCAAGGGTCAGATCGCGATGGACGAGCGCGGTTACATCACGCAGCCGCACCGGCACTCCACCGTCACGAACATCCAGGGTGTCTTCGCGTGCGGCGATTCAGTCGATCACATCTATCGCCAGGCGGTGACTGCGGCAGGCAGCGGATGCGCCGCCGCGCTCGACTGCGAGCGCTGGCTCACGCACGAGCGCATCACCGAGCGCTGGGGTCTGCCAAAGGGTGAGGAGGAGCGGATTGACAGCTGACCGCGCGACCGAGGAGCGGATACTGATCCTCGGCGGCGGCGGAATGGTGGGTTTGCAGGTCGCGCGCGAAGCCGCGCGCGAGTTGCAGCCATCGCTCATCGTCATCTCCGCGCTGACGCAACCGGAGGTCGACGCCGCGATCGATGTCCTGTCGCGCGAGACGGAAGGCATCGAGCTGATCGGCGTCGCCGGCGACATCTTCATCCCCGAATCGCTCCAGGGGAAAAGTCGCGCGGACATGATCGCGAGCCGCGAGGATTTCGACGAGCTGTTCGCCGAGATCTTCTCGCCCGAAGCGGACTACACGCAGTCGGCGCTGTACCAGCTGATCGAACGCCACAAGCCGACGGTGATCGTCGACTGCATCAATACCGCGACCGCGATCAGCTACCAGGACGTTTTCACGGTGTCGCGGCGGACGAAGATGCTGCTGGACTCGTTCGAGTCCCGAACAGGAAAAATCGACGTCTCCGAGCTGCAGCCGCTCTTTACCTCCGTGCGCGAGCTGCTGCTGAGCGAAGGCATTCCGCAGATCACGCGGCACATCCTCTTCCTGCATCGATCACTCGAGCAGAGCTCCGTGCGCGTCTACGTGAAGGTCGGCACGACAGGCACGGGCGGCATGGGCATCAACATTCCGTACACGCACAGCGAGGACAAGCCGTCGCCGCAGTTGCTCGCAAAATCGGCGATCGGCTTCGCGCACACGGGTCTGCTGTTCCTGCTTGCGCGCACGCCCGGCGAATCGTCGGAGAAGCACGGCGCGATCATCAAGGAAGTGAAGCCGGGCGCGATGATCGGGTTCAAGAGACTCGGCGAGACGCACATCCGTCTGCGCGGCGATCGCGATCGCGCGTACCTGATGAACGCGCGCGACGAGGAGATCGGGCGGCGGCTCGACACGAGGCAGTCCGCTGACGATTACGGCCACTTCGAGAATCGCGAAGTTCCGTTGAAGATCATCGGCGCCGACACCGGGGAGAACGGCTTCTTTTCGATCGGCGAGTTTCAGGCGATCACGTATCCGCGGCAGATGGAGTACGTCACGCCCGAGGAAGTCGCGCGCACGACTGTGCTGGAAATCCTCGGCGCGTCGACCGGTCGCGATGTTCTCGCCGCGATCGACGGCGCGATCACCGAGCCGAGCTACCGCGCCGGCGTGCTGCGCGAGCAGGCCATCCGGCAGATGGAACAGCTCGAGCGCGCCGCGTCGGGCGAAGTCCTCCCGTCGATCGCCGTCGGGCACCTCGGCCCGCCGCGATTGTCGAAGCTGCTGATCGAGGCGTTTCTGATTCGCGAGGCGTCCGCGACCGACGACATCGAGACGATGCTGAAGATCGATGCCGAAGAGATGCAGACACGCGTCGAGACGTACCTCGACGGGAATCCGCGCATCGTGAGCCTGATCGTGACGGTCGGCATTCCGCTGCTGCGCGGCAGGCGACTCACGCGCGGTCCGCGCATCAACATCCCGCCCACGCCGCCCGACGGCTCGGCTGTGCCGCTCGACAACGAAGCAGTCGAGCGGTACGCGCGCACCGGGTGGGTCGATCTGCGCCGCGAGAATTTCGAAGTGTGGAGCGATCGGATCCGGCGTCTGGCGTGCTCACGTCCGGATATCGTCTCGCAAGGTTCAGCGGCGTTCGACCTGACGAAATACAGCGGAGAGCGCTTCATCGCCGGCGACGTCGTTGGCTGGTTGTTAACGAACGAGGTGGATGAACAGGGCACAGTTGGGCATAGACTCTTCTGAAGGGGTCAGGTCTGCAGTTTCCAGTTTTTTCTGCATGCGGTAGAAAAAACTGGAGACTGCAGACCTGACCCCCAACCTGAGGAGGCACCCATGGCCCAGCTCTCGCGGCGAGCGTTCGCCCAGCTCATCGGTGCGGCCACTGCCGCAACCGCGCTCCCGATCCCGGTCATCGCGCGCACAAAATCGGTCCGCGCGGCGCACAGCGTGCGGCTCAGCGCGAACGAGAATCCTTACGGTCCGTCCGACGCAGCGCGCCGGGCGATGATCGACGCAATCCCGATCGCGTGCCGCTATCCGGACGACGCGATCGACGCTCTCGTCGCCGATCTCGCCAAGCTCCACGGCGTCTCCGAGCGCCAGATCCTCCTCGGCGACGGGTCGAGCGAGATCCTCAAGCTGTCCTCGATGGCGTTCCTGAGTCCGGCGCGGCCGCTCGTCGTTGCGGATCCCACATTCGAAGCGCTGCCGATCGCGGCACAGGGCGCGGGAGTCGATGTCAGGCGCGTTCCTCTCGACGCGTCGTTTGCGCACGACACAGTGAAGATGCTGCCGGCCGCGCAAGGCGCCGGTCTCGTGTACGTCTGCAACCCCAACAACCCGACCGCGACGATCACGCCGGACAAATCGCTCCGCGCGTTCATCGCCGCCGTGCCTGGCGACACGATCGTGCTCGTCGACGAGGCTTATCACCACTATGCGACGAGCACCGGTTACACGAGTGTCGTCGATCTCGTCGCCACGCATCCCAACGTCGTGGTGTCGCGAACGTTCTCAAAGATCTACGGCATCGCCGGACTCCGCATCGGCTATGCGGTCGCCCAGGAAGCGACGATCAAGCGTCTGTCCGCGCAGCAGGCGTGGGACACCGTGAACATCATGGGACTCGTCGCCGCGCGAGCGTCACTGACCGACCAGCAGCACGTCGCGCATCACCGGCTGCTCAACAACGAAGCCAAAGCGTGGCTGCGCCGGCAGCTCGACCAGCTCGGCTACCACATGCTTCCATCCGACGCGAACTTCGTCATGATCGACCTCGGCAAGGACGTCAAGCCGCTGATCGCGGCGATGCGCACGAACGGCGTTGAAGTCGGACGCCTCTTCCCGGCGATGCCGCGCCACCTGCGCGTCACCATCGGAACACCGGAAGAGATGCAGCGGTTCGTCGACGCTCTGCAGAAAGTCGCCGAAGCGAAGAAAGCCGCTTAGGCGCGATCGCGGACGTCGCCGGCGCCGCTGTGCCGCGCACAATTCGCGCAGCAGTAGATGTTGCCGCCCGTCTCGACGCCGTGGCCGATCACGCTGCACCCGCAGTGCGCGCAGGGCGGCGCGAGCCTGTGAATGGCGCATTCGAAGCTGTCGAAGGTCCCGCGGCCGCGCGGGCCGTTGATCTCGAAGCTCTTGTCGTAGTCGTTGCCGCAAACATCGCACTTGGCCATGGCGAAAACTCTCCTTCGCTGCTGGCAAGCAAAACGGTCGCCGGATCTGAAGCGCGACAGCTTGTGGAACAGGTCCGCGTTTTCCCACTCGAACGCGCCCATCGGCCCGATGGCACCGAGGAGCGTGCCGACCACGAGGATCGCGGCCTCCTGGGAGCTGACAGCCGGTCGCTGAGAGCTAGAAAGCGTTCAGGATGTACTCGAGCGGATTGACCGGATTGTTGTTGAGCCGCACTTCGTAGTGCAGATGAGGTCCGGTCGAGCGGCCGGTCGAGCCGACGTAGCCGATGATGTCGCCGCGCTTGACGTGCTGGCCGGGCCGGACGCCGAACGCGGAGAGATGTCCGTAGCGCGTCGAGTAGCCGTAGCCGTGCGAGATGTAGATGACGTTGCCGTAGCCGTTGGCCCACTCCGACTTCACGACGATCCCGTCAGCGGGCGCGCGCACAGGCTGGCCGATGGCGGACGAGATGTCGATCGCGTTGTGCGTTCCCGGCTCGCCGGTGAACGGGTCGGACCGTCCGCCGAAACCGTCGGTGAGGATTCCGCGCACCGGTGCGATCGACGGAGTCGATGACAGGAGCTGCGACTGCGCGACGAACTTGCGTTCCAGAACCGAGAGGTCGCGCTCGAGCCGGTGCGAGCGGAAGCTCATCTTGTCGACGTCGTCGCGATACGGGTTGCCGCCGAGTTCTTCATTCTGGCGGAGACCGCCGACGCCGCCCTGGGCGGTCTCGCCGAGCGTGGAGATGCCGGCGATGATGGCGAGCTTGCGCGTGCGGTCCTCGACGGTGTGGAGCTGTGTCCGCAGCGACTCGACCGACTTGCTGAATTGTTCGTTGGCCGACTGCAGGTCGCGGTTCTCGCGTTGCAGTTTCGACAACTCGTGAGTTTGCGAAAGAGAGGTGAAGTACTGGACCGAGAAGAAGGTCGACAGGCAGAGCGACGAAGTGACGAGCGAGACAATCGAGAAGAGGAGCCGGTGGGAGACCTTCAACTTTCGGAACTTGGCCCGCGCATGCGGGACAAAGATGATCGTTGAGTACCGCTTGTCCATCGCTCTCCCCCGAATCAAATTGTGACGACTACTGGGCCGTGGCGCGTATTGTATGAATGACCCCCTGTGAGTCAAATGAAAAGTGACCGGAAAATCACCTAATTTCGGAACTTTCTAGAAAAGAGCTAACTCCCGACAGTTGAGAGACTTTAAGCCAAAAAATATGCGGATCGGTCATATTAGGGACGGCATGGCGCATCTTTCCGTTCGGACACGCAAATAACTGGAGTTGGAAGCGGCAGGCCGAGCGTGACGCCGGTCACGTCGCACGTTTATCGTAGACTCTCGCGCGTGAGAGCTGACTGGCACCAGTACTTCATGGGAATCGCGCACCAGGCGGCCACGCGCGCGACGTGTCCGCGCAAGCACGTCGGCGCGGTGATCGTCCGCGACCGCGCCGTCTTGTCGACCGGATACAACGGTTCGATCCGCGGCCTGCCGCACTGCGAAGACGTCGGATGCATCATGGAAGACGGCCACTGCGTCACGACGGTGCACGCAGAGGCGAACGCGATTTTGCAGGCAGCGAAAAACGGCGTTTCGATCGACGGCGGCGAGTTGTACACCACCGCCTCGCCGTGCTGGAACTGCTTCAAGCTCATCGCGAACTCCGGAATCCGCCGCATCTACTTCGGCGAGTTCTATCGCGACGAGCGCTCGCGCGAAGTTGCCCGCCAGATCGGTATCGAGCTCGTCGACCTCCAGATGCCTGCTCTCACCAATGCTGGTCCTCGGCACTGATACCTCGCTGCCCATCCTCTCGGTCGCGCTTGTCCGCGATGGCGCGTTGATCGGCGCAATCGCGCAGGAGGGGAAAGGCTCGCGCAACGAGAAGCTCCTCCCTGCGATCGACTGGCTGCTCGCCGAAAGCGGCATCGAGCGTCAGGCGATCGAGCTCTTCGCGGTGACGCGCGGGCCCGGTTCGTTCACGGGAGTCCGCGTCGGACTGGCCACGGTGCAGGGACTCGCGCTCGCGCTCGACCGTCCGGTGTGCGCGATGTCGACGCACGAAGCGATCGCGGGAGAATTGACGACGACGATTGCGGACGACGCGGGCCGCGGCGAGCTCTACGTCTCGAGATACGAGAGCGGACGCGAAGTCGAGCCGCCGCACCTCGCAGCCGAGGTCGAGTCCGATGCGCTCCGCGTCGCGGACTTCGTGCAGCGCGAGAACGTGGCCGCTTCCTGCGCCCGTCGCGCGGAGCGGATCGCCGCAGCCGGACAGCTCGCCCGCTACGCCGACGTCACGCCGATCTACGTTCGTTTAGCCGAAGCAGAGGTCAAACTGCAGAGGAGCGGTGGACGGTGAGCTGATCATCCGGCCGGCCGAGCGCGGCGACCTCGACGCGATCCACGCGATCGAGCGCGCCGCGTTTCCCTCGCCCTGGCGCCGCGAGTTCTTCGAGAGCGAGCTGCAGGCGCCCGGCCGCTTCGCGCAGGTGGGCACGCGCGACGGCCGCGTCATCGCCTACGTGTTCGCGATGTGGATCTTCGACGAGATGCACGTCAACAAGATCGCCGTCATCGGCGAGGAGCGCCGGAAGGGAATCGCCGAGGCGCTGATGGATCGCTGCTTCGAGTTCGCGCGCGAGAACAACGTCGAGATGATGTCACTCGAAGTCCGCGAGTCGAACCTCGGCGCGCAGGAGTTCTATCGGAGGCTCGACTTCGAATCGGTGTACGTGAGACCGAGGTACTACCCGGACAACGAGGCGGCGGTCGTGATGACGAGGAAGCTCTGAGATTTACCATCTGACCCGATACGCCGCCGCGGGCCTGAGCTTCTCCGCGAGCGCGTCCTGGATCTCCTGCGCGGTCACGGTCGGTGTCGAGCTTCGCGGAAGCACGGCGATGTCCTCCGGCTTCGGGTCCGGCTTGTCGTTGTAGCTCGCGCGGCCGATCATCGCGAGCGGATCGGGGCTGGCCCAGCGGTTCTCGAGCGACAGAACGGCGTCGATGAGCCCGCGGCGTGCAATCACGACTGTGCTCTCGTCGCGGCGGTCGAAACCGTCAGCCGTCTCGATCGGGTGAGGAGTGTGGACGACGACCTCGGCCGGCAGCGGATTGAAGACGAGATCGAATTTCTCGTCGATCGTGACGCCGTGGGCTCGCGCCTGGTCGATGTGCTCGCCGATCGTGTCGATCGCCGATTTCACAGGCTTGATGAACGCGTCCTCGTCCTCGATCGCCGAGGTCTGGTTCTCGGAGAACAGAACGGTGAAGACCGGAAGCGCGCGATCGGGCTGCCGGTTGAGGTAGCCGTAGAGGCGATCGAGCGCGCGGAGATACCGCGCCGCATCGGCCGACCACGTTCGCATCATCGACTCGACCTGCTCGCGCTCCTGCCGCGTGGCGCGCGTGCTCGAGCCCGGATAAATCGCGAGCTCGCTCCAGCCCTCTCCTTCGGTGATCTGGACCGTGCCGCAGTCCGACAGCAGGCGTTGCAGATCCTCTGTGCGAATGGTTGCCGATCGCTCGGCGACGCGAAGCTCTCCGCGCTTTCTCTCATAGCTGACGCGCTCCGTCTCGGCGCTGATCGACGCGAAGCGCGCCGTCCAGGGATCGCGCCCTTCAGCGAGCGCGCTCCGCAGTGACGCGAGCCGCTCCCGCTCCTCGGCATCCTTGCCTTCGTCGAGAAACTCGGTCCGCGCAGTGACCGTGACGTGCCGGTGGTCGTCGTCGGGTGCAATCGTCACGGTGTTGCGCACGGGATTGCGCACGCCACACGCGGACACGGTGAACAGCAGCACGAAAGCCGCACGCCGGATCGTCATTCTTCGCGGATCGCTTCGATCGGATCGAGCCGCGACGCGATCCGCGCCGGGTACCACGTCGCGATGACCGACAGCGCAACGGCGACGACGTTCACGCCGATGATGTCGCTCCACTCGAGCGTGAACGGCAGATAGCTGACGAAGTAGATGTCGCGCGGCAGCGGCACGAGGTGGTAGCGGTTCGCCGCCCACGACAAGCCGATCCCGAAGACGTTGCCGAGGAGCGTGCCGCTCAGACCGATGAGCAGGCCGACCTGCAGAAAAATCGAGAGAATCGTGCGGTCGGTCGCGCCGAGGGTGCGCAGAACGCCGACGGCGGGACGCTTCTCGACGATCAGCATCGACAGCGACGACACCAGATTCAGCGCGGCGACGAAGATGATCAGCGAGATCGTCGCGAACATCACGATCTTCTCGAGCCGAAGCGCGAGGAACAGCGGGCGGTTGATCTCCTTCCACGTCTTCACCTGCACGTTCGGAAATCGTGCAGCGAGATCGCTCTGAATCTCCTCGGCGCGCGCGGCGTCGCCGTGCAGTTCGATCGACGTCGGCTCGCCGTTCGTTCCGAACAGGCCGCCGGCGTCGCTCTGCGGCAGGTACGCATCTGCGCTCTGCGCGTCGGGTCCCGGAGGCATGATGCGCGAGATGCGGAGCTTGCGTATCACCGGCACGGGACCGAACGGCGTCAGGCGCGTTCGCGGCGCGACGAGCGTAACGGCATCGCCGGTCGTGAGACCGAGGGACGCGGCGAAGTCGCGCGTCGCGGCGATCGTGTCGGGCTCGATCGCCTCGTCGGTCGATCGAATGCGCACCGGCCTGCCGCGCCGCTCCGCCTCGTTCGCGCCCCAGGCGATGCCGCTGATCATCGGATGCACTTCGCGCACGCCGAGCTTGCGTGCGGCGGCGACGATCGCGTCCGCGTTCGGAATCGTGTTGCTGCCGGCCGGTTCGATCAGCAGCTGCGGGCTCGCCGCGATCAGCTTTTCCTTGATCTGACCCTGCAAGCCGGACAGGAGCGCGATCGAGATCAGCAGGACGAACACCCCGACGCCGAGTCCGAGGATGCTGATGAGGGACATGAAGGCGGTGTGCGCCTGCTTGCGGGCGGACCAGAGGTAACGGCGCGCGACGCGGGACTCGATCATGCGCGTGGGCGCATCAGCGGGAAAAGGATGACGTCGCGAATCGACGGCGAATCCGTGAGGATCATGGTGAGGCGATCGATCCCGACGCCTTCGCCCGCGGTCGGCGGCATGCCGTACTCGAGCGCGTTGACGTAGTCGTAGTCGGCCTGATGCGCCTCTTCGTCGCCGCGCGCACGTTCGGCGAGCTGCTGCTCGAAGCGGCGCGCCTGCTCGTCGGCATCGTTGAGCTCCGAGAATGCGTTCGCGATCTCCATTCCGCCGACGTACAGCTCGAATCGCTCGACGAAGCGCGGATCATCCTGCCGCTGCTTCGAAAGGGGCGACACTTCGGTCGGGAAATCGGTGATGAACGTCGGCTGAACCAGATGCTCCTCGGCGACGGACTCGAAGAGCTCCGCGATCAGCTTCCCGTCGTTCATCGATTCGATCTCCTGCACGTGCGTCCCCTTCGGCGCCTCGGTTCCGTCAGCGGTGACCGCATGGTGCTCGCCATATTGGACGACGAGCGGCACGAGCGCGTTTCGGTCGTCGAGCTGCGCCGGATCGATCGCGCCTTTGGAGAAGTGCACGATGGCCTCCTTCATCGAGTAACGCGCGAACGGACGCTTGAAACTGATCTCGTTGCCGCGATACGTGACCGTGTCCTTCCCGGTCACCTCGGCAACGAGCCCGCTCAGCAGGTCCTCGGTTTCTTCGATGAGGATCTCGTAGTCGGCGTACGCCTGGTAGAACTCGAGCATCGTGAACTCGGGGTTCCAGCGGTAGCCGATTCCCTCGTTGCGGAAGTTGCGATTGAGCTCGTAGACGCGCGACATGCCGCCGACGATCAGCCGCTTGAGGTACAGCTCCGGCGCGATGCGCAGAAAGAGATCGATGTCGAGTGCGTTGTGGTGCGTGATGAACGGCCGCGCCGCCGCGCCGCCGGCGACCGGCTGCATCATCGGCGTCTCGACCTCGATGAATCCGTGGGAGTCAAACCAATTGCGGATGTAGCGGACGATCTTCGCGCGGATCTCGAACGTCTTCTTCACGTCGTCGTTGACGATCAGGTCGACGTAGCGCTGCCGGTAGCGCTGCTCGACGTCGGTGAGTCCGTGCCACTTGCTCGGCAGCGGGCGGATCGCCTTGACGAGGAAGTCGATGTGCTGCGCTTTGACCGACAGCTCGTTCGTCTTCGTGCGGAAGACGGTTCCTTCCGCGGAGATCCAGTCGCCGGCATCGAGGTTCTTGTACAGCTCCCATTCGCGCTCGGGAAGCATGTCTTTCCGGCAGTAGACCTGAATCCGCGCGGTCCGCTCGGACAGCACGAGGAACGCCGTCTTGCCGAACTCGCGGATCATCATGATGCGCCCGGCGATCTTCACGTGTGGGTGCTCGCTCTCGAGCTCCGCGGCCGTCCTGGCGCCGTACTTCGCGACGGCTTCCTCGATCGTGGTGTCGGTGTACGCGCGCGTCGGATAAGCGCGGTAGCCCAGGGCGACGATGCGGTCGAGCTTCTCGCGGCGGACCCGGATCAGTTCTGACTCGGGAGTCTCGGGCGCGGGCTGCTCGGTCATAGCTTCTTGAGCGCGGCGACCGCCTGCTCGAGCGTGTCGAGCGCGATCGAGCACGACATGCGCAGGTGCCCTTCGCCTTCCGGCCCGAACACGACTCCGGGGACCGAGGCAATCGAGGTGCGGTCGAGCAGCGCCTGCATCGCTTTCCACGAGTCGCCGCCGAGCCGCTCGCGGACGTCGGGGAAGAGGTAGAACGCGCCCGGCGGTGTCAGGCAGCGGAATCCCGCTTCGTTCAACGCACGCACGAGCAGGTCGCGGCGCTTGCGGTACTCCTCGCGCACCGGCGCGAAGAAATCGTGCGGCGCGGTCATCGCCGCGGTCGCCGCGTACTGCGTCGGCGTCGAGACTCCGTTGACCGACACGAGCACGAGCTTGCGCATGAACTCCATGAATGTTTCGTCGGCGACGACGTACCCGATGCGCCAGCCCGTCATCGCGAAGCTCTTGCTGAGCGTGAAGACGCTGATGGTGCGCGAGGCCATGCCGGGAAGCGACGCGAGTGAGACGTGCTCGCCGTCGTACACGAGATCCTCGTACGCCTCGTCGGAGATGACGATCAGGTTGTTCTCGATTGCAAAGCGCGCAACCGACTCGAGTTGCGCGCGCGAGAGCACATCGCCGGTCGGATTCGACGGCGTGTTCACGTAGATCACGCGCGTCTTGTCGGTCGCATGGGCGTTCAGAATCGGCGTGAGGTCGTCGACGCCGCGCGTGTCGTCCCACGGAATGCGCTGCGACACGCCGCCGGCGAAGCTGATGTGGTCGCGGATGGGTGTCCAGAACGGCGAGAACAGCAGCACGCCGTCGCCCGGATTCACCGCGCTCTGAAACGCGCAGAAGAGACCGTGCTGGCCGCCGTTGACGACGATGATCTTCTTTGCGTCGACGTCGATCCGGTTCTTCCACGAAAGCTTCGCGCGAATCGCGTCGAGCAGTTGGGGAATGCCCGACGACGGCGCGTAGCGCGTGTGATTCTGCTCGACCGCGCCGAGCATCGCGCGCTTCACGAACTCGGGCGTCGGCATGAACGGCTCGCCGCCTTCGAGGCGCAGGACGCGCTGCCCGGCCGCGAGCATTTCCAGCACGCGGTTGCGGATCTTGACGATGTCGGAGAAGCCGAGAAGCGACGTGCGGTTCGCGGGTTTGATTTCGGTGCCTAGCAAGCCCGCGGAGTATATCGAGTAGTTGCTGGTTGCTGGTTGCTGGTGTCGTGTCGGCAACGTCTCACGCGCGTTTGTGCTGATTGCCGTTGCTGCCGCGAGCGAACGGACGCACATTCGCGGTGCGGAGGTTCGTATGTCGTTGCAAAGGCTACTGTTTGTCGCAGCGTGCGTACTTGTGCTGCAGGCGTGTGCGTCTTCCGGCTTTGATGTCGTGACAGCAGTCGAACACCCGACCGATGCCGCGGCAGTGGAACCAACGAGCGTCGCATTCGTCGAGCATCTCGAGCGTGACCAGTACGCACGCGTCGGGACGATCGCCATCACGTGGTCCGGTCTGCGCGGCAAAGGTCAGATCATGCACGACGCCGAGATCCGGACCGCGCTACGGACGGAGGCGGCCAAGATGGGCGCGAACGCGATCACAGAGGTTCATCCCATCCATCACTCTCCCCAATACGTGCCGTTCAACGAGGCTCCTCCCAAGCCGGAGCTCGTGATGAGAGGGATCGTCGCGACGGCAGTGCGCGTGAATGAGGCGACTAGCAACTAGCAACCGACAACCGACAACTTACGTGGTCGTGCGTGGCGGCACTCTCTGCGTTCCCGTCTCCGTCACCGGCGGCGCGGGCGTCACGATCTGCTGCGGCGTCGCTTGCGGCGACGGCGCTTCCGGCTGTGTCTGCGCCGGCGCAACGTATCCCGGCGGTGTGCCGAGAAACCGGCTGGCCTGACGGCTGTGATCGAGCTCGTAGTTCTTCAGAAGCGCGAGCTGCATCAGCTTCGAATCGAGCACGCGGGGATTCACGCGGACGTCGAGGATCTGCGGATTGTGACGGAGCGCCTTGACGTAGTAGTCAACCGCCGCGTCGTCGTTGCCGCGCTCCTCCTCGATCAATCCGAGCTGGAACAGCGCCTCGGCATGTCCCTTGGCCAGGCGCACGGTTCGGTGAAACGCGCGCTCGGCGCCGGAGTAGTCGTCGTGCGCCGCGCGGATCAGGCCGAGGTTGTACCAGGCCTGATAGAAGTTGCCGTCGGCGTTGACGGCGCGCTCGAACTCGCGCTCGGCGTCCTTCGGGAAACCCTTCGCCACGAGGAGTTGCCCGAGCTGGTTGTGGAGCGGCGCGGAGCTCGGATTCGCGCGGAGCGCCGCGACCGTGTTGCGGATCTGCGGGTCGAGACCGCGTTTGCTCGTCACCCATTGCATGTAGAACGGGTTGTCGTAGGGATTGCTGCTTTTGGCGCTGTGCTGGTGGAAGAGCGAGCAGCCGGCGGCGACGATTGCCAGCGCCGCGGCAGTGAGGAGGATTCTTTTCATCATCATTCCTGAAGTGGTTTGGCTTTCAGCTTCACTTTTCCGTCGACAGTCTCGACGCGGAAGGCCACGGACTTCACGTTGTAGCGCTCGCGGACGATGTCGGACTGCTTCTGCACCATCGCGCTGAGCTGTTCGAACGTGATGTTGTTCTCCTTGCCGAGTTTCGAGTTCTCCTGCTGGATTTGATCGAACAGCCGGCGGATCTCTTCGCCGTTGGTTCCTGGCGCCACCTTTACATACGTTTCGCTCTCGGCGGACGTTACGCGCGGGGCGGCGTCGCGCTGCTCTTCCGGTTCGGCCAGCGCGGCCTGGCGGCGTTTGAACTCGAGCGGACCTTCTTCGCGCTCGCGCATCTTACGGCCCCACATTTCGCGGTACTGGTTCCAGCGCGCGGTCAGCGTGTTCAGTCGGAAGCGCCGCGCGTTGTCGCGGATCTTCTGCTTGTTCATCTCATAGATGAAGATGTCGACGGAGCGGCGCTCCGTCCACGGCGGCATCCTGCCGATTCCGGTGAAGAACTGGTCGTACTTGCTCTTCACGACCCGGATCTGTTCTTCGAGCCTGTCCAGCTCGTCGTCCTGGCGCTGTTTGGGCATGGAGGTGCGCGACTACAATACGGCCTGAGTCGCAAATGGGTAAAGCGCCTGCCGCGGCCGTAGATTCCGGGGCCGGCCCGCTCCGCTCGATCCCCTCGGTCGAGCGCATTCTGTCGGCTGCCGCGTTTGCTCCGCTGATCGGGGGATTCGGCCGCGAGCGCGTCAAGGACGCCGTCGTCGCACACCTGGGCGAGATCCGCGCCGCGAAGGGCGTTTTCGACGAGCGCAAAGCGTTGCAGGTGGTCGGCGAAGCGGTCGCGGCGTCGACCTCATCGACGCTGCGACGCGTCATCAACGCGACCGGCGTCATCATCCACACGAACCTCGGCCGCTCGCCGGTCGATCCGGCGATCTGGAGCGAAGCGGAGCGCATCGTCAGCGGCTACTCCAACCTCGAGTTCGATCTCGAGAGGGGCGAGCGGGGACGGCGCGACGAGCACCTGAGCGCGGTCTGCGCCTCGCTGTTCGGCTTCGAGGCGGCCGTGCTGACGAACAACAACGCGGCCGGGACGCTGCTGCTGCTCGCCGCAACCGCGGCGAAGAAGGAAGTGATCGTCTCGCGCGGTGAGCTGGTCGAGATCGGCGGCGCTTTTCGCGTGCCGGACGTGATCCAGCAGGGCGGCGCGAAGCTGCGCGAAGTCGGCACGACGAACCGGACGCGAGCGCGCGACTACGCGGAGGTGGTGACGCGAAAGACGGCGGCGATCCTGCGCGTGCACCGGTCGAACTTCGACATCGTCGGATTCACGGAGACCCCGACAATCGAGCAGCTCGTCGAGGTCGCGCGTTCGAAGAAACTTCCTCTGCTGTACGACGAAGGCAGCGGCCGCGTCGTCGAGCTGTCGCCGTACGGATTCAGCCGCGGGGAGACGATTCGCGAGCTGATTGCGAAAGGCGTGGACGCACTGACGTGCTCGACTGACAAGCTGATCGGCGCTACGCAAGGAGGTCTGATCCTCGGCCGCGAGGACATCGTCGCGAAGTGCCGGAAGCATCCGCTGATGCGGGCCGTGCGGGCGGGGAAGGAGAGCTACGCCGTGATCGGCGCGACGCTGCGCGCGTTCGCGACGGCGAAGCACGAGCAGCTGATTCCGATCTACCGGATGCTGGCGACCCCGCTCGTCGAGCTGCGCCGTCGCGCGACGGAGATGACGCGCGGCACGCGCGTACGCGTCGTCGACAGCCGCGCGGTCCTCGGCGGAGGGACCACCCCGTCGGAGACGATGCCGTCGCTCGCGATCGCGGTGCCCGGAAACGCCGCCGGGCTGCACGCGAAGTTCCTCGCGCTCGAAACGCCCGTTGTCGGCACGATCGAGGACGACGTCTTCCGCCTCGATCTGCGCACGATCCTGCCGGAAGAGATCGCGACCGTGCGCGAAGCGATCAGTTCCGTCTGAAGACGATCGGTTCGCCGAACAGCGTCGGGTTGTCGCGATTCGCGATCAGCAGCTTCGCCGTCGCGGCAGCATCGGTGGTTTCGTACGGCACGAGCTTCTTGTCGAGGTTACGGATCGTCAGCACCTTGTCCAATTCCGACAGCTGCCACGACAGGTACGTCCACTTGCCGTTTGCGTCATCGATGTTCTCGAGCGACACGAGCGGCATTCCGTTCACATCGGAATGATGCGCGCGGAAGATCGTACCGTCGTAGACGACGACGTAGTGCTTGTCGTCCAGCCGGCGGATCTTCAGCCACTCACGCTTCGGAGTCGAGGCGGTGTAATCGCCGAGGAGGCGCTTGTCGACGTGCTGCGTCGGTTCGGCGAGGGGAAACGTGTACTCGCACGAGACGAGAGCGAGAATGCCGACAACGAGCAGCGGAACGAGCGTGGTTTTCATGAACATCTCCACTACCGAACGAACGCTGACGCGAGGAGCGAGCCGTAGATGACGACGCCGTTTTCGCTGCGTCCGCGCTGGAACGGCCGCGCGATTCCGACGCGCACACCGATGCCTCTCCACGAGGCGGTCAGATCGGCAGCGATGCCACGGGCGACGAGTTCGCGCGATTTCAGGTAACTGCCGTGCGCGGCCAGCGACAGCGAGTCGCGGAGCGCGTATTGCAGATCGCCGTTGATCCCGGCGCCGCGGTCGAGCCGCAACTCCGCATAGCGGTAGCCGTACAGCGGCCGGACGCCCGCGATCGGCCAAGACCCACCGGTGAGGAACGCATTCACGGTGTTTATGGACCAGCCCCGAAACAACGTCACGCTCTCGCCGGCACCCATCGGGCCGAAGCGATGGTTCGCCCGCTGCTCGATGCGGATTCGCGACCAGAGGTGTTGCCCCGCGAACACTTCGGCTTCCGCCGCAATCTCGTTCCCTTCGAACGTGAGCTGGAGCGGGTCGTCGGACGTGACGTGACGGTAGGCCTGGCGCGTTCGCAGGCCCGCGTATGGCGAGGACCAGAAGTCGTGCGT
>DASWBH010000262.1:0-11612 GCA_036390755.1 Thermoanaerobaculia bacterium | reverse complement strand
TCTGTGCGTTGCCGTCCTGTTCGTGCTCGAGTCCGCGGAGTTCGTCGCGGCCGTCCAGGTGCTCGTCTACGCCGGCGGCATCATGGTGCTGTTTCTCTTCGTCGTCATGTTGATCAACGTCCGGCATCTGCCGGAGGAGCGCGTCCTTTCCTCGTTCTGGAAGGGCGGCTTCGCGGTCGGGATCGGTCTGCTGATCCTCTTCGCGACGATCGTCCGGCCGGGCACTTACCACGATCCGACCGGCACTTCGAAAGATCTGCGAACCGTGAAGACGTATCGCACGCGACGGATCCACAACGCGGACGGCACGATCACGCGCAAGCGCGTCGTGCGGAAGACCGTCGTCGGAAACTCCGAGGCGGTGGGGATGGCGTTGTATAGCGATTATCTGGTGCCGTTCGAGGTCGCGTCGCTCTTCCTGCTCGTTGCGATGATTGGCGCGATCGTGATCGGCAAACGCGAGCTGAGCGCGCTCGAAGAAGAGACCGCGCCCGACTACATCCTGCAGCGCGTCGAGACTGAGCACGATGTCAAAGAGGCGGTGAATGGCTGATCCGAAGTTCGACGGGATGACGAACTATGCCTAGCACCGAAGCGTACCTCATGCTTTCGGCGACGCTGTTCTCCGTCGGTCTGATCGGCGTGGTCATTCGCCGGAACATGATCACGGTGCTGATGGCGATCGAGCTCATGCTCAACGCGGTCAACATCAATCTGGTGGCGTTTGCGCACCGGCTGTCATCGCTCGAAGGCCAGGTCTTCACGATTTTCGTGATCACGATTGCGGCGGGTGAAGCGGCGGTCGGCCTCGCGATCATCATTCAGTTGTACCGGCTGAAGAGCACGATCAACGTCGATGAGGCTAGGACGCTGAATGGCTAGCGCGTTACTGCTTGTCGTTCTGCTTCCTGCGCTCGGCGCGCTGGTGAACGGTCTTCGTGCGGCGAATCAACCGCTCATGCCGAAGAACCGGACGGTCACCGGCTGGATCGCGATGGGCGCGACCGGTCTGTCGGCGCTCGTGGCCACGTTCGGCGTCGTGCTGCCGTACGTGCAACACGGCACGCACGTGCCGTTCGACTACTCGTATTACACCTGGATCCCGTCGGGACTGGGGCTGGTCGGCAACAATCTGGCGGACTTCAGGGCGGACTTCGCATTCCGGGTCGATCCGCTCTCGTGCACGATGCTGATGGTCGTCACGTGGATCGGATTCCTGATTCACGTCTACGCGACCGGTTATATGGCGCACGAGGACAGCGGCTTCACGCGCTTCTTCGCGTATCTGAATCTCTTCATGTTCATGATGCTGTTGCTCGTGCTCGGTGCGAACTACATCGTCATGTTCGTCGGGTGGGAAGGCGTCGGACTCTGCTCGTACCTGCTCATCGGTTTCTATTACGAGAAGAATTTCGCGGCCGACGCAGGCAAGAAGGCGTTCATCGTCAACCGCATCGGCGACTTCGGCTTCATCCTCGGCATCTTCCTGATCTTCAATACATTCGGCACCTCGGATTACTCGAAGGTGTTCGCTCTCGCGTCCGCGCACGGGCCGCAGTACGCCGGCGCCGCCACGGCCATCTGTCTCCTGCTCTTCGTCGGCGCGTGCGGTAAGTCCGCGCAAGTTCCGCTGTACGTCTGGTTGCCCGATGCGATGGCCGGACCGACTCCTGTGTCGGCCCTGATCCACGCCGCGACCATGGTCACGGCCGGCGTGTACATGGTCGTGCGCTCGAACGCGCTGTTCCGGTTGTCGCCCACAGCGATGGCCGTCGTCGCCAGCGTCGGCGCGATCACAGCGATCTTCGCAGCGACGATCGGCATCGCCCAGAACGACATCAAGAAAGTCCTCGCGTATTCGACGGTCTCGCAGCTCGGCTACATGTTCCTCGCCGCCGGCGTCGGCGCGTTCACCGCAGCGATCTTCCACCTCATGACGCACGCCTTCTTCAAAGCGTGTTTGTTCCTCGGCGCCGGCTCGGTGATTCACGGAGTCGGCGGCGAGCAGGACATGCGCAAGATGGGCGGCCTCCGGAAGTACATGCCGAGGACGCATTGGACGATGCTGGTGGCGACGGTGGCGATTGCGGGGATTCCACCGCTGGCCGGCTTTTTCTCGAAGGACGAGATCCTCGCCGGCGCGTTCGCGTATTCGCCGCTGCTATGGGTGGTCGGCGCGATCACGGCGGGACTGACGGCGTTCTACATGTTCCGGCTCTACTACATGACCTTCCAGGGTCAGTACCGCGGCGCGCAAGTCGAAGGAATCGAGTCGTCGGAGCCCGAGCACGCCGGACACAATCTGATTCCCGATCGTCGTCACCTCGATGAAGGCGACGAGCATCTCGACAAAGGGCACGGTCATCACGTGCACGTGCACGAGCCGCACGAGTCGCCGCGCAGCATGACCGGCGTGCTGGCGATTCTCGCGGTGCTGGCGATCATCGGCGGCTTCGTCGGCCTGCCCGCGGCGCTCGGCGGTCCGCATCCGACGTGGTTCCAGCAGTGGCTCGAGCCGGTGCTGCTGCCGCTGAACGGTCACGCATTTGAATTCGAAGAGGCCTCGCTCGGCACCGAGTGGGGCCTGATGATCGCGTCGGTTGCGATTGCGCTGACCGGCATCTGGGCGGCACGATCGTTGTACTTCCGGAGACCTGCCGTTCCCGATGTCGTCGAAGCGCGGCTCGGGATCGTGTATCGGGTCCTCGAGAACAAGTACTACGTCGACGAGCTGTACAACGCGACTGCAGTTCGCGGCGTGATCGTGTTCAGCCTCGTACTGTCGTGGATCGATGCGAACATCATCGACGGCCTCGTGAACGGAGTCCGTAACGTCACGCTCTTCCTGTTCGGATATGGATCGAACTTGTTCGACAAGTACGTCGTCGACGGAGCGGTGAACGGAATCGCGTACACGGCCAAAGGCGGATCGACGATGCTGCGCCGCGCGCAGAGCGGCCTCGTGCAGAACTATGCGCTGGTGATGGGCGGAGGAATCGTGCTGCTGGCGATCGTCTACCTGTTCCTCAAACCGTGAGAGGTAAGAGCTGAATCAATGGGCATTCTGAATATCGTCACGTATATCCCGCTGATCGGAGCGCTGATCATTCTCTTCTTCTTCAGACGAGAGAGCGCCGCCGCGATCCGCTACACCGCGACGGCCGTCGCAGCGATCGACTTCCTGGTCTCTCTCGTCCTCTGGTTCAGCTTCGACGCGCGCGCGACCGGCGACGCCATGTGGCAATTCCGCGAGACGTACAACTGGATCCCGGCTCTCGGCGTGAAGTACGACTTCGGCATCGACGGGATCGCCCTGCTGCTCATCCTCCTCACGACGTTCATGGGCGTGATCGCGGTGGTCTCGTCGTTCTCTGCGATTACGACTCGCGAGAAGGAGTACTACGTCCTGCTTCTCCTCCTGCAGACGGGAATGCTGGGGACGTTCTGCGCGCTCGACTTCTTCCTGTTCTACGTGTTCTGGGAAATCATGCTCGTGCCGATGTACTTCATCATCGGCATCTGGGGCGGACCGCGGCGGCTTTACGCGGCGATCAAGTTCTTCCTCTATACGCTGTCCGGGTCGGTGCTGATGCTGCTGTCGATCCTGGCGCTGTACTTCTACAACGACGGCGGCATCCCGTTCCTCAACATCAAAGGACTGGGCAATCCGGCGACGTTCAGCGTTCTGCAGTACCACAACATCGGCCACCTGATCCCGGCGTCGCTGCAGTGGTGGGTGTTCCTCGGATTCTTCTTCGGCTTCGCGATCAAGGTGCCGATGTTCCCGTTTCACACGTGGCTTCCTGACGCGCACGTCGAAGCTCCCACTGCCGGCTCGATCATCCTCGCGGCGGTTCTGCTGAAGATGGGCACGTACGGATTCGTGCGGTTTGCACTTCCCATACTTCCGGATGCCACGAAACAGCTGCTGGTCCCGATCGTGGTGTTGTCGATCATCGGCATCATTTACGGCGCGCTCGTGTCCCTCGTGCAGAAGGACATGAAGAAGCTCGTCGCGTACTCATCGGTCTCGCACCTCGGCTTCGTCATGCTCGGGATGTTCGCGCTGAATCCCATGGGGCTGAAGGGCTCGGTGCTGCAGATGATCAACCACGGCATCTCGACCGGTGCGCTCTTCCTTCTCGTCGGCATCATCTACGAGCGCCGGCACACGCGCATGATCTCGGAGTACGGCGGGCTGGCCAAGCAGATGCCGATCTACGCGACGCTGTTCCTGATCGCCGCGCTGTCGTCGATGGGACTGCCCGCACTCAACGGCTTCATCGGCGAGTTCACGATTCTCCTGGGCGCAGCGAATTCCGTACAGTTCGGCACAATGACTTATGCCGTGTTCGCGGCGATCGGCATCGTCCTCGGCGCCGCGTATCTGCTCTGGCTTTACCAGCGCGTGTTCTGGGGTCCGCTCGACAACCCCGCCAATCGCACGCTCACTGACGTAAACCGCCGCGAGCTCGCCCTGCTGGTCGCGCTCGTCGCCTGCATGGTATGGATCGGCATCTATCCGAGCACGTTCTTCGACAAGATCGAACAGCCGGTGAACTACATCGTGCAGAAGGTCGACCCGCAGTACTTCAGCAGACAGCAGATGACGTATCCGCCCCCAGCTCCTGCGGCGCACACCAACGAGGTGGCCGAGGCGCGCTGATGACGTGGAGCGATACGCTGTTTCTGCTGCCGGAGATCGTCCTGACGATCGGCGCGTCCGCGCTGCTGGTCGCGCCGGTGATCGGCCGGCGGGGCGAAGGGCGTTCGGCGAAGCTGTGGATGTTGACGGTCCTCGGGATCACGCTGGTGTCGGTGATCGTCTGTTCGCAAGCGGTCGTCAACGTGAGTCAGTCAGCCGGCTTCGCGGCGATGTTTGCGCTCGACGCGTTCTCGATCTTCTTCAAGCTGCTGTTCATCGTCGTCATCGCGCTGGTCACGTTACTGTCCGACGATTACCTGCGCGAGTCGCGCTACTCGCCGTGGGAGTACTACTCGCTGCTCGCGTTCGCGCTCTGCGGCATGCTCTTCATGGCGTCGGGTGTCCATTTGATCTCGATCTACATCGGGCTCGAGTTGATGTCGATGTCCAGCTACATCCTCGCCGGCTACTTCAAGAACGAGCAGAAATCGACCGAAGCGGCGATGAAATACTTCGTCCTCGGCGCCGTGAGCTCGGCGATTCTGCTGTACGGAATCTCGCTGATCTACGGCGTCTGCGGCTCGCTGAATCTGCTCGACATCGACAAAGCGATGTCGACGCTGATCACGAACGACGCGCTGATGGTCGGCATCATGATGCTGGGAGCGGGTCTCTGCTTCAAGATCGCCGCGGCGCCGTTCCATGTCTGGACGCCTGATGTATACGAAGGAGCGCCGACGCCGATCACCGCGTTTCTGTCGACGGCGTCGAAGGCTGCCGCGTTCGCGATCTTCGCGCGCATCTTCTACGTCGGTCTGCATCACTTCTCGCTCGACTGGTCGAACGTGCTCGCGGCCGTGGCGGCGCTGTCGATGATCATCGGCAATCTCGCCGCGATCACGCAGGACAACATCAAGCGCATGCTCGCATACTCGTCGATCAGCCACGCCGGATACGCGCTGCTCGGCATCATCGCGATGAGCACGATGGGGATCCGCGCCGTGCTCGTCTACACGCTCGTCTACGTTTTCGCGAACCTCGGCATCTGGGCGATCGTGCTGATGATGCGCAGGCACGAGTACGCCGGGGAGCTCGTCGACGACTTCGACGGGCTGCACAAGCGCGCACCACTCTGGGCTCTCGGCATGGTCATCTTCCTGCTGTCGCTTGGCGGCATTCCTCCGACCGCGGGATTCATCGGCAAATACTTCCTTTTCGCCGCGGCGATTCAGTCCGGCTTCGGCTGGCTCGCGATCATCGCCGTTCTGATGTCGGCTGTATCCATGTTCTATTACCTCCGCATCGTCGTGGCGATGTATCTGCGCGAAGGAGGGGATGCCGACGTCTCCTCGTCCGCGGCGCTGAAGTTCGTTGCCGCGGTGTGTCTCATCGTCACGATCGTGCTCGGCGTGATTCCCACGCCGCTGATCAAGCAGGTCGAATTCTCGAGCCGCTGGGTCGCTGCGCGCGCGGCGATGACGCCGGATGCCCGACGATAAGAAACGCCGCGAGTTCCTCAAGGATGCAGAGGCCTCCGCGATCGGATGGATGTTCCCGATCGCGATGGCGCTCGGCTTCGGGATCGGCTATGGACTCGACAAGCTCTTCCACACGTGGCCGTGGCTGACGGCGATCTTCAGCGCATTCGGCGTGGCTGCCGCGTTCATCAACCTTTTCCGGATCGGCGGCGGCACCGATGGAAGTTGATCCGTCGACCGAGGACCGGGTACCGAGGACCGAGGAGGTTGTCGACGAGGATCCGAAACGCGTCGTGCGGCGCATCGTTCGGATCGGCGTCGCGGCATACGTCGTCTTCGCGATCGTGACGGTGATCCGCAGCGGATTCGGCGGCCTGGTCGGATTGACTTGCTGCGCAGCCGTGACTATGATCGCGTTCCTTTGGCTGGAGGAGATTGCAGAGTTGCTCCTTCAACCGTCGGCACACCTGCACGCTCGGAGACTGATGTGGCGTACCCTGGCGCGCTTCGCTCTCCTCGGTGTGGCGCTCGTGGTCACAATCTTCGTTGCCCGGTTTGATGCTGTAAGTGTGTTGCTGGGATTCTCGATCGTGGTGGTGGGAATCATGGGTGAAGCTGTGTATTCGTTCGTCCGGAGCTTCGCAAGCTAGATCGCATGGAACACGAAAACTCCATCCTCTACCGGCCGGTGAACGCGCTGTGGCACAGCGTACAGCACCAGTTCGGGTGGGACATTCCCGATCACGTGATCATGGCATTGCTCGTCCTCGCGATCAGCAGCGTCGTCTTTCCGCTCGCGGCACGGCGCTACAGCCGTGACAACCCCGGTACTCTGCAACACCTCCTGGAGCTCGTCGTGTACGGGATCCGCGATCTGCTCGACGACGTGATCGGCCACGGCGGCCGCAAGTATCTCGACATCATCGGCGGCTTCGCCGTCTTCATCTTCGTCTCGAATATCTTCGGTCTGTTCTTCTTCCTGCAGCCGCCCACAGCCAACCCGAACACGACCTTCGGCCTGGCCACGGTGGCGTTCCTCTACTACAACTGGCAGGGCATCCGGGCGCGGGGCATCGGAAATTACATCGCGCACTTCGCCGGACCGGTGTGGTGGCTGGCGCCGCTCATGTTCCCGATCGAGCTGATCGGGAACTTCGCTCGCATTCTCTCGCTGGGCATGCGTCTCTTCGGCAACATCTTCGGCGAGCACTCCGCCACCGGCATGTTCATGGGGATGCTGCCGTTCGTCGTCCCCTGGCCCATGATGGGGCTCGGTATTTTCGGCGCCTTCCTGCAGACGTTCGTCTTCATCATGCTGACCATGGTCTACATCGGCGGCGCCACGGCGGCGGAAGAACACTGATTCAGAAATCGACGATTCGAACATATCGAAAGGAGGAGATTCGGAGTGAACAAGAAACTCATCATGATGTTTGCCGTGTTCGCGCTCCTGGCGACCGTGTCGGCGTTCGCACAGGGAACGACCACGACAACGACCACCGCCACGCCGGGCGTGAAGTGGGGCGTCGTCTCGGCCGCCTTCGTCCTGGGCATCGCCGCCGCTGCGGGCGCGATCGGTCAGGGGCGCGCGATCGCCGCTTCGGTTGAGGGCATTGCCAGAAATCCGAGCGCGGCCGGTGCCATCCGTCTGTCCATGATCATCGGTCTGGCTCTCATCGAGTCGCTGGTCATCTACGCACTCGTGCTCGCGTTCTTCGCTCTCGGCCAGTAAGCATTCTCTCTCGCAGCCGAACGGGCCCGGCATCCGCCGGGCCTTTTTCTTGCTGAGCATGGCTGGCGGAGGACGTTGACGTGAACTGGTTCAACCTCGCGCTCGTCGGGTGGGTCATCGTGATCATTGCTGTGGCCATCGCTGCATACATGCTGCACGCACCGACAATCTGGATCGCCATCGGCGCGCTGCTGCTCCTCGGCATCGCCATCATCAGCGCAGTGAGCAGATCGAAGCCGCAAGTCTGAGCCGCAACACAAAAACGCCGGCGCAAGGCCGGCGTTTCGATCACGTTGTTGTCTCTTTTCTCAGTCGCCGCTGACGAGTTTCCGCAGCGCCGCGACCGCCGCTTCCGCCGACACGTCCTTGTTCAGGGCCACCGAGTTGTCCGTCCACGTGCCGCTCTCGTACCGGAGATACCGCACGTCGCCCGCTTCGACGTAGTAGATGGCCAGACGCTCCGGTGAAGTGTTGATCGCCGAGAGCCGTACGGCTGTGCTGCTCATCGCGTGTTGCGGAGCCGGATAACTGGCTTCGCGGATTCCGATCGGGATGCGCACGCGCGACTGCGAGATCGGCTTCAGCGTCAAGCGATGAAGCAGGTTCATGTTCAGATCGCCGAAGACGACGTCGACGGTCTCGTGCTCGGTCGACTCGTAGACGATCGGATGGCGGAGCAGCTCGACGTACGCCGGATCGATGTCGGCGTACTTGAGGAAGGCGCGATTCACGAGGTCGACGAGATCGCGGCGAACGATCGAAGTGACCACGCCGTGCTCCACCACGATCATCGCGTAACGCGCAACTTCGCCCGCGGCGGTGACGTCCCACCACACCGCGTGCACGGTCAGTCCGTCCACGCTCGTGGAACTGCCGTCGTCGGCCATCATTTCCACCTTCTGGGTGACGCCGAGACGGAGGTTGTAGCGGATGTGATTAGGCGAGTCGTCGACCAGGGCGGGGTCGTTCCAGCGGCCGTTCTGGAACGTGCAGAACTCGAGCTCGCTCGTCGCGGCTGCGGTGTCAGCAGAGTGCAACCAGAACACGAGCGCCGTGTCCGAGTCGGCGTCGAAAGCGATTTCAGGCTGCCAGTGCTTCCCGCCAGTCATCGTTGCCGGCACGTCCGTCTTGATGATGTTCTCGCCCTTCTGGATCGTCAGCGTGAGGTAGCGGCTGGAGAGATTGACGGAGTCGCCGGTGCCGTCGTTCGCGCGGCTCTCGACGCTGTACAGCGTGCCGTTCGGAGCGAGCGTCATGGCGCGGTCGCTGATCTCGCCGAACAGCGGCAGCGCGAAGACGAGCAGCACGACGGCGATGAGGGAGCGTCTCATAACCTGAAGTTCACCATTGAGCGGATGTCGATTGCGAAGAGGAGACTCTTCAGGTTGCGGAACTCCGGATAGAACCGCGCCAGCTCATCAAAATGGATTTCCGCCCGCTCCACGTCCCCCGATTTGAAAGCAGCCTCCCCGAGGAGGTAATGCGCGTTTCGCACCTGCCGGGGCTCGACAGCGTGCTCGAGCGCGATCTCTCCATGTCGAAGAGCGGATGCGAATTGCTGGAGCTCCAGGTATCCGTAGCAGAGATCGAGATGCGCGTCGGCCAGAGTGGAGGGTCCGTCGACCTGATCGATGATGCTGAGGATCAGATCGATGCCTTCCTCGATTCTGCCGACGAGGAGTTTGTTGTAACCGAGGTTCTGGATGACGGCGGCGCGTCCGAAGTCGCGGTCGTCGCGGTCGGACACGGAATCGATCAACGCGAGCGCCTGCTCGAAGCAGTCGATGGCGTTGTCGAACTGGGAGTCGGTCTCGTAGATGATTCCGAGCTCGTTGAGCGCGCCGAGGCGCCACATGGGCTGCTCGGCGGCGACAGCCGCGTCGAGGGCGACCTGGCCGTAGAAGACGCCGCGCTTCGGCTCGTTCTGCAGCCGGTGCTTGTACATCAGCGCGTACGCGGCGAGGAACGTGTGGTGGTGGTTGCGGCGGCGCATGAGGATCGTCGGAAGCTGCTGCACTTCCGGTCCCGAGCGCTCGAGCGCGATGAGCGCGTCGGCCTTGTTGATGGTCAGCAGCTCGCGTGCGTCGTCGTCCGTTGCGAGGGCGAGCGCCTCGTCATAGATCGCGAGCGCTTCGTCGTACTCTTCGTTGCGGACCTTCGCGAGCGCCGTCTGGCGGAGAGCGTCGACGCGCGAAGCAGGACTATTCGTCACGTTCGCCGTCCTCGTGCTCGTCGTCGCCGTTTTCCTGGCGACGCTTGAATTCGATGAAGCTTTCGACTTCCCGTTGGGCGGCGGGGCTGAGGGATTTCAACTTGTCGAACACGGTCTCGGCCCGGTTGCTCTCGTCGAAGAAGTCGCCGATGCTGAGGTCGAATGTCTGAAGGATTTTGAGGAGAGTATCGAGGCCGACTTTGTACTCGCCCTGCTCCATGCGCGACAGGTCCGACTGATGGATGCCGATCCGTTCGGCGAGCTCCACCTGCGTGAGCTTCCGCTGCCGCCGCAACTGGCGAATCTTGCGGCCGACGAGCTCGACCTGTGCTGGCTTATTCATGGATGTTTGCGTTGACTTTTATGCTATGGGGCAATACTCTTCGGCAACTTACAATCTAGAGGGTTCCCTCTATTGCTGTCAAGTCCAGCCGCCACATCAGCTTCCCGTAACGTCCATCTTCTCCAGCAACTGGTCCGGCGCGATTTCGTCGCCCGTTTCACCGGCTCGGCGCTCGGACTTGGGTGGGCCATTCTCCAGCCGCTGACGCTGGTCGTCCTCTACTGGTTTGTCTTCACCTTCATGATCCCGCAAGGTCCAGGGATGCGCGACAACGGCTACGTCCTCTTCCTGATTTCCGGGCTGGTTCCGTGGATCGGCTTCAACGAAGGGATCATGCGTTCCACGACGACGATCGTGGACAACGCCCCGCTCGTCAGGCGGCTGGCGTTCCGGAGCGAGCTGCTCGTCGTCGTGCCGAACGCGACCGCGATGATCTTCGAGCTCGTCGGCCTCGCTCTGTTCTTCGTTTTTCTCGTCGCGATCGGGCGCGCGTCGGTGATGCTCTGGGTGCTCCCGTTCGCGCTCATGCTGCAGTTCATGATTCAGGCGGGAACGGGGTGGTTCCTCGCAGCGCTCTACGTTTTTTTTCGCGACCTCGCCCAGGTCCTCGGATTCGTTCTGTCGATTCTTTTCTATCTCAGCCCGATCCTCTATCGCGTTTCGCAGCGGTTCGAGACGATCTTCGATTGGAATCCGCTGACACCTCTGCTCGGTTTGTTCCGCAGCGGAATGCTGGGTGATCCGTTACCTCCGCCTCATTCGATCGTATTCCTAGCGGTATTTGCCGCCGCGGTCTTCGCCGCCGGCTTCGCGTTTTTCCGAAAGACGCAGCCGATGCTCGTCGACCTCGTCTGATTCGACACAACAGCCATCTCAGGAGATCGTTGCTTGAACAAAGCGCTTCACGTCGTGATTGGTTTTGCGTTCACTCTTGCCGCTGCGCCGGTTTTCGCGCAGAACACTTCGACCACCCCGCCTGCGCAAACGTCGCCGAATCAGGTGGCGACGGCACCGGCTCCCGCGGAGCCGAAGTTCCCCGCTCCGACCGCAGCCGACGAGGCGCGATGCAAGGGCAAGATCCCGGAGGGCGGCGTGCCGAACTTTCTACGCTCCGAGACCGAGGAGCAGCGGAAGACGAGAATCGGGACGGAAGATCCGGGATGCGATCCCGATCCGGCCAAAGTCTTTTACCGATATGGCAA
>DASWBH010000261.1:0-4905 GCA_036390755.1 Thermoanaerobaculia bacterium | reverse complement strand
GGCACACGACTACCGCTACTTCCCCGATCCCGATCTCTACACGCTCGCTGTCGACGACGCGCTCATCGAGACCGCGCGCGGTGCAGTGCCCGAGCTGCCCGCGGAACGGAGCGCGCGATATCAGCGCGAGCTCGGGTTGTCGCCGGTCGATGCGGAGATCCTCGTCGTGTCGCGCGAGCTGGCCGGATATTTCGAAGAGACGGCGCGCATCTCCGGCAACGGAAAGGCGGCGTCGAACTGGATCCGGAACGAAGTCCTTCGCGTGCTCAACGAGCAGCGGCGCGACCTGCGCGACTACACAGTGTCCCCGGCGATGCTCGCGTCGCTCATTCGGCTGATCGACAGCGGCGCGATCGGCGGCAAGGCGGCGAAGGAGATCTTCGACGAGATGTCGGTCACCGGTGAAGCGCCGGAGCGGATCGTCGAGAAGAAGGGACTCGCGCAAGTCTCCGATCGCGGCGCGATCCGCGATGCCGCGGAGCGAGTCGTAGCCCGCAACGGAGCGCAGGTCGAGCAGTACCGCGGCGGGAAGGCGCAGGTCTTCGGCTTCCTGGTCGGGCAGCTGATGAAGGAGATGCGCGGGAAAGCGAACGCGGAGGTGGCGAATGCCGTCCTGCGGGAGTTGCTCGACTCGTAGTTCGGGCGTGTCATTCCGAGCCGCGCAGACGGCGAGGAATCTGGGCGGTGGAATCGCGCCACCGCCCAGATTCCTCGCGCTCTGCGGCGCTCGGAATGACTAGCGCCCCATCTTCGCCAGCATCTCCTCGATCGGGTTCTCCACCTTCGAGTACCCCGGCGGCACGACGAAGTCTGACGGCGGAAAGTCCGCGCGATGGATGTTCGTCACGCGCAATTTCATTTTGGATGTCGTGGTGCTGCCGTTCATCGTCAGGCGTGACGTGTGGTCTGCTTTCAGCACGAAGCCGGAAATCTTCGATCGCATCGTCTTGATCGTCGTGTCGACCATCGGATCGCCCGAATGGAATGTTTCCTCCGTCAGCGACATCGCTTCGGCCGGAAGCTTGTCCGTCGTCCAGGTCTCACCCATCATCTCGATGCGAGACGTGTTTGTGGTTGTCTTGATTTCAGTCGACGTCGTCACCAGGTATCGATGCGTCGGGTAGCCTTCGACGAACCCTCCGTCGCCTTCGTCCTTCACATCGACGACCGGCTGGCTCTCGGTCATGTACTTCTTGAGGTTCTCCGTAGTTTCGGCCGTTCGTTTGTTGAGGGCGTCGAAGTCGATGACGTAGTACGTTTTTTTCGACGGATTGAGGACAGTGACGACGCGGCTGCCCTTGCCTCCCAGCATGACATCACCGTTCTGAAAGAACTTCCCGTCCCCTTCGAGGATCTCGGTCCTCACGCGATCGCCTTCGACCTTCGCGATGCTCGACATCTTGTGCGCCCGCGCACCTTCGGTGATGGTCTCCACCCGGTAAGTGATTCCGGCGTGCAGCGAAGACGCGAACGCGAGGGCCATTGCAACGAAAAAGATGCGTCTCATGAGCGGCCCAGACAGCTCGCAAGTGTCTGAAATTCCATGTGCTATGATCCGCCCGTTTCCGCAAGACTCCATCATGCGTACATCGCAGAAAACGAGGAGGTTAGGTTTGCGTTTTCTCACCAGGCTCCTGCTTTCCTGTGCCCTGATCCTGATGATCGGCGGCACGGCATTTGGTTCCGGATTCGCGCTATTCGAACAGGGCGCAAAAGCGACGTCGATGGGCGGCGCCTTTTCGGCGACTGCCGACGATCCGTCGGCCATTTTCTACAACGTCGCCGGTATCGCTCAGCAGCGTCATCTGACGTTCTTCGCCGGCGGGACGGCGATCAATTTCGGCAATGAGTTCCGAGGCGATCCGAACGACGAATTCACGTCGGGCACAACGGGCTTCTACCGCCGCCACACGTTCGTTCCGCCGAACGCGTACGTCACCGTCCCGATCGGTTCGAACCTCACCTTCGGACTCGGCGTCATGGCTCCGTTCGGTCTGCGCACGAACTGGGCGGATCCGTTCATCGGCCGCTTCATATCGCGCGACGCGAACATCAAGGTGGTCGACATCGAGCCCGCGCTGGCGTGGCAGACGTCCGATGGACGACTCGCGATCGGCGCGGGCGCGGATTACCGGCGCTCGCACATCGTTCTGCAGCGCAACAACGCGCCGACCGGCACCGGCGTCAATCCGTTCACCGGCCGCATCACTGACGTTGCGAACGCGTTCCTCAACAGCGGCTGGGACTCGAAGACGGGATGGAACGTCGGCGTTCTCGTCAAGCCATCGGAGCGTTTCCGCCTCGGCGCATCGTATCGATCGGCCATCGACATCAACTACACCGGCGACGCCGTGATCACGCAGATCCTCACCGGCAACCCGCAGCTCGACGCGATCGTCAAGGCCGGGCTCCCTCCGAATCAGAGAATCGCCACAACAATTCCGTTCCCGTGGACCGCGGTCGCCGGCATCGCCATCACGACGATTCCGAACACCGATGTCGAGTTCGATTACACGCGGACGGGCTGGAGCCGCTTCAAGTCGCTCGACGTCGCATTCGCGACGACGCCCTCGGCGAACTTCTCGCGTCCGCAGAACTGGAAGGACTCGAACTCCTATCGCCTCGGCGTGAATCACGCCGCGACGGCCGTGTGGGACGTCCGCTTCGGTCTGCTCTATGACCAGACGCCGCAGCCGACCGAGGTGGTCAGTCCGTTGCTCCCCGATGCCGATCGCGAAGGCGCGACCTTCGGCTTCGGCCACCATCGCGGCCCGTGGATCATCGACGCATCCGTGTTTGCTCTTCACTTCAAGACGCGCAGCACCCAGGGCCTGAGCCAGGACGGCTTCAACGGCACCTACAAGACGAACGCGATCCTGTTGAGCCTGAATCTCGGCTACAGGTTCTAAGCCAAAGGAGAACCCATGATGCGCATCAAGAGCCTTTCAAGAATTGCGGCTGTGCTCGCAGTCGTGTTGCTCGTCGCTCTTCCGACCTTCGCGGCGCGCGGCACGGCCGACTTCACGCGCTTCGTCGCCCTCGGCGACAGCTACGGCGCGGGCGTCGAGAGCGGATCGCTCAACGTGAATCACCAGCCGTTCAGCTGGCCGGCGATCATCGCCCGGCAGGCCGGCGCTCCCGATTTCCAGCAGCCGCTGGTGAGCTTCCCCGGCATCGGCGCCGAGCTGCAGATCGTCGACATCCTGTCGTTCCCGCCGAACATCCAGCCCGCCCCCGGCGGCGGCCAGCCGATCAATTCGAGTCTGCCGCGGCCGTTCAACAACCTGAGCATCCCGGGCGCGCAGGTCGGCGATCTGACGACGCTCACCGGGAAGGAGCCGGTCACGTCGACGGCCAGTGCGTTCGCGCAGTTCATCCTGCGCGGACGCGGTACGGAAGTGCAGCAGGCGGTTGCACAGAATCCGACCTTCATCGCCCTCTGGATCGGCGGCAACGACGTCCTCGGCGGCGCGCTGGCGGGCACGCCGAAGACGCTGACATCCGTCGACTCGTTCCGCACCGCGTACACCAAGATGCTCGATCAGCTGATCGCCGGCGCGCCGAACGCGGGGATCATCGTCGGCAATCTGCCGACCGTGTCCATTCCTATCCTCAGCACGGTTCCCGCGCTCCTCATCAACCCGGTCACTCAACAGCCGGTCCTCCTTCCGAACGGCGCGCCGATTCAACTCCTCGGCGATCCCGGCGACGGAAATCCCGTCTCGCTACCGCTCGGCACGACCGTCCTGCTGCCGTGCGCGGCACAGATCTCGACCGGCGTCGGCATTCCGGCCTTTCTGAAGGCCGATCCGCGATTCGCTTCGCTGCCGAACATCGGCAAGCCGCTGCCCGACGCGTGCACGCTCACGCCGGCCGAGACCGCGCAGATCGTGCAGCGCACCAACGACTTCAACCAGATCATCAGCGACGCTGCCGGTTCCCGGAACATTCCGGTCGCCGACATCAAAGGGCTCTTCGACAGGTTCGCGGTTGGCGTCCACGTCGGACCGTTCGCGTTCAACTCGTCGTTCATTACCGGAGGTCTCTTCAGCCTCGACGGCCTGCACCTGACGGACATCGGCTATACGCTGTTCGCGAATCAGTACCTCCGCACGATCAACTCCTCGTTCGGGACACACATCCCACTGGCGTCGATCGCGACCCTGATGGCGAACAACGGCGCGTTCTTCCCTGAGCAGCACCTGACGTCGGGGAACGTCTTCATCGACGGCATGCAATACGCGATCAGCGAAGAAGCGGCGAAGCTGATGCTGCAGTTCGCGCGTGTGCCTGAGGTCAAGCATCGAGCGATCGCGCACTGAACGCGCGGTTGCGCAGAAATGAAAAGGCCGGCTTCGCGCCGGCCTTTTTGTCATTCCGAGCGGAGCGAGGAATCCGGGAGGAAGGGTGGCTCGAAGATCGATGTCATCGCGCCGCACACCCGTCCGGATCCCTCGCTCACGCTCGGGATGACGCTCTACGTCCCGGCCGGCCTTCCGCGCGGTGAAGGGCGCGAGATGTCGATCATGGCCATGCGCTCCTTCTCGTCATACCAGCAGTGAAAGCGCTTGATCCCTGGAACCTCGATTTCGTAGAACCGGAAAAAGCTCGGCACGTGCAGCGACGTGGACTTGTCGGACTGACGGATCTTGGCCGCTCCCTCTTCTTTCCTGTCGAGCGGCTTGATGCCGATCACTTTCCGCTTCTTGTCGTAATAGAGATTCGCGCTGACCTTACCGCGCAGTCGGAGCATGCTCGCAACGGGAGACGGCAAGCGGATCAGTCGCGACTGAACGATCGTTGCCGAAGCGGGGAAACGCTCGAACTCCGGCTTTGGGTCCCACTTTTCAAATCCCATTCTCCGACTCCTCGCCCACCACGCCCCCCGCTGCAGGCTGCGTGATA
>DASWBH010000260.1:0-11255 GCA_036390755.1 Thermoanaerobaculia bacterium | reverse complement strand
AAGATCGCCGCGTCAGACGTGCGCTACGAGAAGAGGCCGCAGGCGGTCGAGCTGCTGCAGAAAGTCAGTTAGCCGTACGGTGTCATTCTGAGCCGCGAAGACGGCGAAGAATCCCCCAGGCCGCGCAGCGGCGGTTACCTCTGCTTCTTCTGCGCTTTCGCCACGACAACATCGCTGTACGCGTCGAACGGTGAACGCGCCCAGATCTCCGGTCGCGGATCGTTCTTCCCGACCGTCAGCTCGATCGGCGTGTTCGACATTCCGATCGTTCCCGAGCCGGCGAAGATCTGCGCCTCGACCGGCTTGCCGGTGGACTCGTCGGTCGTCGTGACGACGAACTTGTTCTTCCCGCTGTGCAGCGGCGCCGAGATGCTGGCGAGCATCTTCGGAACCGGCGTCGGCACTCGCGTCGCCACCGGCTCGTATCCCGGCGCGGTGAGCGTCATCATCGCCGGCAAGACCTCGGTGTGGCCGTCGGCGTTCGGGATGCGCACGAGTTTTCGCGGCCACTCGAATGCGTAGTACGCGGTGACCTTTCCGTCCGGGCAGTCGCGCGAGTAGAGGATCTGATCCTGAAACGCGATCTGCGCCTGCACGGGCACATGCGTCTTCTGATCGATCGCGTAGAGCTCGATCTGACCTTTGTAGTCGATCGGAATCGTCGCCGGAACCATCCACCAATCCATCTTGCCGAGCGGCGGCGCCGGTCCGAGCTTCTCCTTGATGCAGGCCTGCGCGGCGAACCAGTCGTTGTGCGGATGCTGATCGACGCCGTCGGCGTAGGTCTCGATCCAGACCCGGCACTGCTCCCAGTTGTGCAGGTCGGTCTTCTGATCGTACATGCGATCGCAGATCTGCCGTAGCTCCTGCGTGTAGACGTCGTTGCAGAACCACCACATCCGGCCCGGTGAGCCGAGGCACGTCGCGCGCTTGGGACAATAGGGCTTCACGAGCTCGTACAACTCGTCCTTGTGCTTGTCGTTCCACTCGGATTCGAGCGTTCGCAGGACGAAGTGAGTTGCCGCGGACTTGAAAGAGACCTGGGTCCAGGATTCACAAGCCGTCTGCGCCGGGCACGCGCTCGGCGTGTAGTCGGACGGGAAGATCTCCCGGGTCTGGGCGAAGGCGGTGGATGCCAGGAGACAAGAGGCGAGAAGGGCTGTTTTCATCAATCAGTGAAAGCGCGATACGACAAACGCGATGTCATCGCGGAAGTCTTCCATCGCGGAGAAGCTGCTGATGTCGCTGTGGATCGAGTCGTACACCGTGGTCAGATCGGCGCCGCCGGACCGGTCGAGGAGCGACACGATGCGGTCGATCGAGTAGAAGTCGCCGTTCGCGTTGCGCTGATCCGTGAGGCCGTCGGTGTAGACGAACAGCGTGTCACCGGGCGAGACGGTGAGCCGGTGCTCCTCGAATTCCATGTGCGGCATGGCGCCGAGCAGGTTGCCTGGTTCCTCGATCATCAGTGTTTCCCGCGTGGCGGATCTGTGCAGCAGAAACCCCGGATGCGCGGCGTTGGCGTAGACGAGGTTGTGGTCCTTGTCGACCCGGAACAGCTGCGCGGTCGCGAACTGCGTCGGCAGGCTCACGCTGAACAGAAAGTCGTTGAGGCGCGACATGAACTCGGCGAGCGAGCGGTCCACATCGGCTTCCGTGTGAATGTAGCTCTTCAGCAGCGAGACGAGGATCGCGGCCGGCAGTCCGTGGCCGGAGACGTCGGCGACGAAGAGGTACATCGAGCTGTCCACCGCGAAGTAGTCGTAGAAGTCGCCGGAGAGCGACGCGCTGGGCATGTACGCCGAGCGGATCTCGACCTGCTGCGTGCGGAAGGGTCCCGACGGAACGAGCGCTTCCTGCACGCGTCGCGCGATGTCGAGGTCCCGGCGCATCTGCTGATTGAGGCGGCGGAGCTGATCCTGGTACGCCTTGACGCGAAGGAGCGCGCGGAGCCGCGCCAGCAGCACTTCGGTGTCCGATCCCTTTGTCACGTAGTCGTCGGCGCCGGCGCCAAGGCCGTCGACGATGGCCTGCGCCGAGTCGGCGCCGGTGAGCATGAGCACAGGAATCGTCTGCAAGTGCGGATCGGCTTTGATTCTCCGCGTGACCTCGAAGCCATCCATCACCGGCATCCGGTAGTCGACGACGATGGCATCGGGGACGTTCTCCTCCGCGAGGCGGAGTCCTTCCTCGCCCGACTGCGCCGGCAGCACGTCGTAACCGCGGCGCTCGAGAAACCGGCGCGTCACGGCCAGATCGTTCGCGTTGTCGTCGATGATGAGGATTCGTTGCCGCGCCGACATGGAGACGTAGACACTACACTACCAAACGATGAAGCTCATCGCCGGCCTCGGCAACCCGGGAGCGGAGTACGAGGGGACCCGCCACAACGTCGGGTGGAAGGTGATCGACGCCTTCGCCTCGAAGTTCCGCATTCACGTCGACAAGCACGAGAAGAACGCGATGACCGGGCAGGGGCGGGTGGCGGGTGGGAGCGTGGTGGTGGCGAAGCCGCTGACCTACATGAATCTCTCCGGCGACTCCGTGAAACTGCTCGCGAACGCGTACACCGAATCGCTCGACGATCTGATCGTGGTCTACGACGACATCGATCTGCCGCTCGGCAAATTGCGGATTCGCGCGAGCGGCTCGGCCGGGACGCACAACGGCATGCGCTCGATCGTGACGGCGCTCGCAACGGAGAAGTTCGCGCGCTTGCGCATCGGCATCGGCGGCGTCGACAGCAACGGCCGCCTCCGCGACTACGTCCTCGGCGAATTCACTGCGGACGAAGAGCCGGTGGTGCAGCGCGCGATCGAGCGCTCCGTCGATGCGCTGCTCCTCTTTTGCCGGGGCGATCTGCGCCGGGCCATGAACGAATTCAATCGCGACGACGAAGATCCGCCCTCGCCCCGCGAAGCGGGGAGAGGGTGCGCGTAGCGCGGGTGAGGGGCGTTTGCGACACGCTCTGGCCCCCTCATCCGCGGCTTCGCCGCACCTTCTCCCCGCTTCGCGGGGCGAAGGAGGACCTCACCGCCGAATCGGCAGATGCTCCCGCAAAAATGTCCTGGACGGACGCCGCGGCGCTCGCATCCGGGAATTCTCGCACTGGTGTTACCCTCACCCGTCAATGACCCCGATCCACACGCTCGGCGAGCTCCGGGCCTCCGGTTACAAAGTCCGATCCGTCAAAGACGAGATGCGCGCGAACCTTCTCGGAACGATCGCGCGCGGCGAGACGACGTTCCCGGGCATCCACGGCTACGAGCGCACCGTCATCCCCGCCCTCCACAACGCCATTCTCTCGAAGCACGACATCATCCTGCTCGGCCTCCGCGGCCAGGCCAAGACAAGAATCCTCCGATCGCTGACGGCGCTGCTCGATGAGCAGGTTCCCGTGATCGCCGGCTGCGAGATCAACGACTGGCCGTTCCAGCCGTCGTGCAAACGCTGCCGGCGGCTCGCGACCGAGAAAGGCGAGGACCTGCCGATCGAGTGGCTTCGGCGCGAGGACCGCTATCGCGAAAAGCTGGCCACGCCCGACGTCACGGTGGCCGATCTCGTCGGCGACATCGATCCGATCAAGGCCGCGAATCAGCGGCTGACGTACGCGGACGAAGAAGTCATCCACTACGGGATCATTCCGCGCACCAATCGCGGCATCTTCGCGATCAACGAGCTGCCCGACCTCGCGCCGCGCATTCAGGTCGCACTGCTGAACATCCTCGAAGAGCGAGACCTGCAGATCCGCGGTTTTCCCGTCCGTATCCCGATGGACATCGTGCTCGTCTTCAGCGCGAATCCCGAGGATTACACGAGCCGCGGGAACATCATCACGCCGCTGAAGGACCGCATCGACTCGCAGATCCTCACGCACTATCCGCAGAGCATCGACACCGCGCGACGCATTACCGAGCAGGAGGCGTGGACCGACCGCAAGGCGCCGGCGCAAGTCGAGATGCCGCTGTACGTGCGCGACCTGATCGAGAACATCGCCTTCGCCGCGCGCGAGTCCGAGCTCGTCGACCAGTCCTCCGGCGTTTCGGCGCGGCTGACGATCGCCGCGCTCGAGCTGCTGCAGTCGAACCTCGAGCGCCGGGCGGCGCTGACGGGCGACCGCTATGTGTTCCCGCGACTCTCCGACCTGGCCATGGTGCTGCCGGCCATCACCGGCAAAGTCGAGATGGTCTACGAAGGGGAGCAGCAGGGTGCGGAAGTCGTCGCGCGGAAGCTGATCGGCCTCGCGGTGGCCAAACTGTTCGAGCAGAAGTTTCCGCCGGTCGAGCGCGCCGGGTCCCGCGGCAACGAACGTCGCAGCTACGACGCCGATCAGGACGATCTCGACGATGTTTTCGCCGGACGGCGCAAACAGCAGCAGAAAAAAGAACCGCCGAAGCGCGAGGAGCCGAAGGACAAACGTCAGGAACAGAACTACGACACGATCCTGGCCTGGTTCATGGAAGGGAACAAGATCACGCTCTCGGACGAGATGCCGTTCGCGAAGCACTTCGCGGAGCTGAAGCGCGTGCCGAAGCTCGCCGAGACTGCACAGAAATATGTGCAACCGTCGCGGGACGAGGAGCTGGCGTTCTGGATGGAGATGATCCTCGAGGGCCTGCATCAGGCGCTGCGGCTCGCGCGTGAGGACCTCGACTCGACGATCACCTTCCAGGAGCTGATGAAGTTCAACGTGCTCCGGACCGTCAAGTGAAGGCGCCCATGTTCTTCCCTCGCCCCGCGAAGCGGGGAGAGGGTGGCTCCGTTCGCTGCGCTCAGGACAGGCTCCGGCCGGGTGAGGGGCTCGTGCGAACCGCCATACACGCCCCCCTCATCCGCGCTTCGCGCACCTTCTCCCCGCGCCGCGGGGAGAAGGCAGAATGCTGGCTCGTTTGTGCGCTGCTCCTGCTGGCGACGTCGCTCGGCGCTGCGCCGCTGAAGCACGACCCTCATTCGTATGCGCAGCCCGGGAACGTTCGCGTCACCCATCTCACGCTTGATCTGCGCGTCGACTTCGATCAGAAGAAACTGATCGGAACGGCCAGGCTCGACATCGCCTGCGCCCCATCGGCAAAGTGCGATCGGCTGGTGTTGGACAGTCACGATCTGAAAATCGTGAAAGTCAGCCGCCCGTTTACGGTTGGCAAGACCGATCCGATCCTCGGCGCGCCGATCACGATTCGCATCACTCGCGAGACGAAGTCCGTCACGATCTCGTACGAGACGAGTTCGGACGCGAGTGCACTGCAGTGGCTCGATCCGGCGCAGACCGCGGGCAGGACGCACCCGTACCTGCTGTCGCAGTCGGAGTCGATCAACGCGCGCTCGTGGGTCCCCATTCAGGACAGCCCGCAGGTCCGATTCACGTACGACGCGACGATCCGCGTGCCGAAGGGTCTCGTCGCGATCATGAGCGCGGAGAATCCGAAGAAGCTGAACCCGACCGGCGTGTATCACTTCACGATGCCGCAGCCGATTCCGGCGTACCTGCTGGCGATCGCGGCCGGCGACATCGAATTCCGCTCGTTCAGCGCCAGGAGCGGCGTGTATGCGGAGCCGTCGGTCGTCAAGCGCGCGCACGACGAATTCGTCGACATCCCCAGCATGATCTCCGCGGCCGAGTCGCTGTACGGGCCGTATCGCTGGTCGCGCTACGACATCGTCGTGCTTCCGCCCAGCTTCCCGCTCGGCGGGATGGAAAATCCGCGGCTCACGTTCCTGACGCCGACGTTGATTGCTGGCGATCGGTCGCTCGTGTCGGTCGTCGCGCACGAGCTCGCGCACTCCTGGTCGGGCAATCTGGTCACGAACGCGACCTGGAACGACTTCTGGCTGAATGAAGGCGTCACGACGTACATCGAGCGGCGCATCGACGAGAAACTCTACGGCCGCGGCTTCTCCGAAATGGAATATGTCCTCGGCCTCGAGGACCTGAAGAAGGAACTGGCCGAGCTCGCGCCGGCCGATCAGGGTCTCGAGATCGACTGGGCTGGCCGAAATCCCGATGACGCGCCGTCGGTCGTACCGTACGAGAAAGGCGCGCTCTTTCTGCGTCTGATCGAAGAGACGTCCGGCCGCGAGAAGTTCGATCGTTTCCTGCGCGCGTACTTCGATCAGAACGCGTTTCGCTCGATGTCGACCGAGCGCTTCGTCGAGATCCTGCGCGCGAAAGGTCTCGCGCCGGCGAACACGGATGAGTGGATCCACGGGCCCGGTCTGCCGTCCAACGCTCCGAAGCCGGAGTCGGACGCGTTCATGCGGGTCGACGAGCAGCTCGTCGGACTGGCGAACGGTGCAGCACCGTCGATGGTCAGCGCCCACGGGTGGGTCACGCATCAGTGGATCCATTTCATCCATGCCTTGCCCGCGACGCTGACGACGAAACAGATGATTGCGCTCGATGAGCGGTTTCAATTCACGTCGAGCGGCAACGCCGAGATCCTCGAAGCGTGGCTCGAGCGCGCCATCGAGAACCGTTACGAGCCGGCATACCCGGCGCTGGAGCGCTTCCTGACGAGCCAGGGCCGCCGCAAGTACCTCAAGCCGCTCTACACGAAACTGGCCGCGACGCCGGAAGGATTGGCGATGGCGAAGCGGATTTACGCGATCGCGCGGCCGACCTATCACCCGCTCTCGCAGGCCACGATCGACGCCATCGTGGGGCAGAAGTAGGAGCCACATGGTCAAAGTCGCGGCCGAGATCCCCACGGAGTTAGCAAGGCAGATCGACCGGATCATCCGCGACGGCTGGTTCCCCGACCAGGAGACGATCGTCCGCGAGGCTCTCCACCACTTCGTCGACGCCAAATCGTTTCTGGGCGACTCGCCGCGGATGCTGCACCGCTTCGCCGCGGATGCGCTCAACGACTCGAAGCCCGAGACGGCGCTGAAATTCGTCAACCGCGCGGTGTCACTCCTGACCGCGCAGCCGGCCACCGATTTCACGCTCTACCAGGCGCTCGTGGAATTGCGTGTACAGATCCTGCTTGTTCTCGATCGTCAGCCGGAGGCGGTGGCGGCGCTCGAGGAAGCGAAGGAGCGGTTGCCGAACAATCCCGTCATCGCGAAGTGGCTGCAGAAACTGACCCGCACATGAGACAGCGCTACTCGTACCTCGATCCCGACCTCATCAAACAGATCCTCGCCGAGATGGGTCTGCGCCGCCTGTTCAATCATCTGCTGCTGCAAACCGGAGGCGACGTCGAGGAGGCGATGCGCTGGATGCGCGCGCTGCAGGAGCGCGGGCTCATCGACGAGAACGTCGACCTCGAGGCGTTCTTCGCGCGACTGACCGAAGAGAACATCATCGGGGAGGACGCGAACGGGAATCTCGTGCTCGCGGCCGGCGGCGAGCGGCAGATCCGGCGCGACGCTCTCGACGAGATCTTCGGCGGACTGCAGAAGTCGATGACCGGCTACCACTCGGTGGCGACAGCGGGGCAGGGATCGGAGCGGCTCACCGAGACGCGGCAGTACCAGTTCGGGGACGACCCGATGTCGCTCGACTCGATCCGCACGCTGCAGAACGCGATGAAGCACAACGATCCCGACGACCACATCCAGATCACCGAAGAGGATCTGGAGGTCTACGAGACGGAGCACAACTCGAGCTGCGCAACCGTCGTGATGATCGACATCTCGCACTCGATGATTCTCTACGGCGAGGATCGGATCACGCCGGCGAAGAAGGTCGCGCTCGCGCTCACGGAACTCATCCTCACGAAGTACCCGAAGGACTCGATCGACGTCCTGCTGTTTGGCGACGACGCGGTCGAAGTGCCGATCTCCGAGATCCCGTACGTGAAAGTCGGGCCGTATCACACGAACACGAAAGCGGGCCTGGAGCTGGCGCAGCGCATCCTTCGGCGCCGCAAGCACAACAACAAGCAGATCTTCATGATCACCGACGGCAAGCCGTCCGCGCTGTTCGAGAACGGACGGCTCTACACGAACTCGTTCGGCCTGGACATGAAGATCGTGAACCGGACGCTCGAGGAAGCGGACAAATGCCGCCGCGCCGGCGTGCCGATCACGACGTTCATGCTCGCGACCGATCCGATGCTGGTGAACTTCGTCGAGCAGCTCTCGCAGATCAACCGCGGCCGCGCGTTCTACTCGTCGCCGGACCGGCTGGGGGAGTACATCCTGGCCGACTACATCCGGAACCGCCGCAAATTCGTGCACTAGGAGAGCGGCGTCCCGCGCGGCTACACAGCCAGTAGAAGAAATCGAAGTTCGTGCGCTGCCGAGGTACGGTCGCGATGTGATTGAGGAGCACAAGCGCAATCGCCTCCCGCACTGGTGGAGTGCACATGCGACGTACTTCCTCACGTTCAACCTTTTCGACGCGATGCCATCGGCCGTCGCCGAGAAGCTGCGCGTCGAGCGCCGGATTCGAATCGCAGAGCTCGAACGTCTCCGCGTGCGTGCGACCGCGCCGGAAGTCGCAGCAATCGCCGCTGTCGTACGCGAGCACGCCGAAACGACGCTCGACGCTTCACACGGCGCTTGCTTCATGAACGATTCGCGTGTTGCCGAGATTGTGTCGACTGCAATCACGCACTTCGACGGACAGCGTCATCACCTGCACGCCTGGTGCGTTATGCCGAATCATGTGCATGTCGTGTTCGAGCCGTTCGATCGTCTCGATACGATCGTGCACTCGTGGAAGTCATTCACGTCCAAAGCAGCGAACGCGATCCTCGACCGCACAGGCAAGTTCTGGCAGGACGATTACTACGATCGGATCATCCGCAATGAGAACGAGCTCGCACGAACCATCAGGTATGTACTCGAAAACCCGCTGCGTGCCGGCCTACGCGACTGGCCGTGGCTGGGAGAGCGGGCGTCCCGCCCGCAGTCGCCGCGCGTCCCGCGCGGCGACCGGTAGTGGCCGGCCGGGACGACGGGTAGTGGCCGGCCGGGACGGCCGGCCACTGCGGCCGGGACGGCCGCTCTCCTCGCGGGCCGACGCAACTGTTTCACGGCTCGGAGTTCGGCGGTTCGTAACCGCAAGGAGGGCGCGGCCGAGGACTATATTTACTTCCGTACTGCAGCAGGAGGTAACCATGACCCGTCGTCACGGCGTCCCGCGCATTCTCGTCGCGGTCCTTCTTCTCGCCTTCCCGGCTGCCGGCGCTCAAGTTTTCGCGCCGCGCGCCGACCTCGCGAATCCGATCACGTTTAGCGTCACATCCACCGCCGACAGCGGACCGGGCTCGTTGCGGCAGGTGATGAACGACGTGAACGCGCAGTGCCTTCGATTCGATATCCACCAGCCTTGCATCATCGATTTCAAGCTGTCGACGCCCGTCCCGGCCGAGGGGTGGTACACGATCGAGCCGCTGTCGCCGCTTCCCGTGTTCATGGCCGATGACGTCACGATCGATGCCGAGACCCAAACGGCACTCACCGGCGACACGAATCCACTCGGTCCTGAGGTCTTTCTCCTGGGCGATCGTGCCGGAGCGACGGATGGACTGGCGACCGCCGGCGGACTGGCATTGCGCGGCGTCGCGATCGGCGGCTTCGCGGGCAACGGCGTCACAGTCTTTGCGGGGACGATCGAGCGGAACTACGTCGGCCTCGATCCGACCGGCACGCATGCCGTCCCGAACGGCCTCAACGGCGTCAACGCGAAGTCGCCACGAGGCACGATCACGATCGACAGAAACGTGATCAGCGGCAATCGCGGCAGCGGAATCGACCTCGATTCGTTCTCGAACACCTTCACCATTTCGAACAATCGCATCGGCGTCGCCGCGCAGTCGGACGACCCCGTCCCGAACGGAACGAGCGGGATCTTCGTTGCGCACGCCGCGGTGTTCTTCGGCGCTCAAATCGAGGGCAACGTGATCCAGTTCAACAACGAGTCCGGCATCGAGATCCAGGGCGACGGCGTGCGGATCCTCGACAACGTCGTGGCGCGTAACGGCAATCGAGCGATTCGCGTCGTCGATAGTTCAGGAAGGTCCGTGCAGGGACCCACGGTCGAGTTCGCGACCTTCGACGCGCAGTCCGGGCAGACCGTGGTCAACGGGACGGGCGCGGTCACCGGACTTCTGAGCACCTATCAACAAACTGCGACCGTGTACCTCTATGCGAACGATGCCGCCGTTTCGGAAGGCCAGCGGTTCATCGGGTCGAGCATGACCGATTCGCAAGGCCATTTTTCGCTTGCCGTGAACGCCGACCTCCGCGGACTGTGGATCACAGGCACGACCGACCGAGTGATCGACTTTCACGATTTCGTCTCCCGCAACTCCTCCGAATTCGGGCCGCCGCACCCGGTGACGACCGACCCGGCCAGGCGCCGGATCGTCAGGCGGTGACTATGGTCGGAGAGCGGGCGTCCCGCCCGCAGTCGCCGCGCGTCCCGCGCGGCGACCGGTAGTGGCCGGCCGGGGCGACGGGTAGTGGCCGGCCGGGACGGCCGGCCACTGCGGCCGGGACGGCCGCTCTCCTCGGAATCCCGCCCTCGCGCGGCGCGTTCCCTCAACGAATGCGTAAGTTATTCGCACTTCTGGTCGTCTTCGCGACGGCCGCGTCCGCCAACCAGATCTCCTACCACTCGCTGCAGAGCGGCTGGCTGGGCTTCGGCACGCCGCTGTTCGATCACGGCATCCACGGCGAGGGGCAGGTCGTGGCCGTGCTCGACACAGGACTTAACTGGCAGAGCTGCTACTTCGCCGAGCCGGACAATTCGCGGCCGCCGATCAACACCGGCTCGCCGAAGATCGGACTGGCGTGGGAGAACATCGACAAATCGCGCCGCAAGGTGATCGCCTACGACTTCCTCTATTCATGCGAGCAGTTCCCGGGTGCGCCTGACTGCGATGACCCGGCGCTCGACAGCGCTTACGACAATCAGGGACACGGCACGCACGCTGCCGGTTCGGCCGTCGGGGACAAAGGCGCGCCGATCATCCACGATGTCGGCGACGCGATCGCGCCGGGCGCAAAGCTGATCGTGCAGGACGCCGGGTTTTTAGCCACGGACAACTGCACCTTCCGGCCCGGGATCGGATGTCCGGTGAACATCACGCCGGCGCTCGATCAGGCGTACAAACAGGGTGCGCGCATTCACTCGAACTCGTGGGGCGATCACGGGTCGCCGAGCGGCGGGTACGCGCAACCGGCGCGCGACGTCGACGCGTTCGTCTACTCGCATCCCGACATGCTCGTCGTCTTCAACACGGGGAACTTCAGCAGCGCGGGAGCGCCGCCGGCGAGTTCGCTCTCTTCGCCCGGCTCGGCGA
>DASWBH010000259.1:0-48825 GCA_036390755.1 Thermoanaerobaculia bacterium | reverse complement strand
GGTCGACCAGATCGTGCGCGACGTGCGATTGCCGGTGATTGCGTCGGGCGGTCTGATGGACGGTGCCGACATTCGCGGGGCACTCGATCGTGGTGCCGCCGCGGTGCAGCTCGGAACGGCGTTCCTCGCGTGTCCGGAATCCGGCGCGGCCGATGTGTACAAACGCGCCGTTCTGAACGCGAAGCGCGACACGACGGTCATCACCCGCGCATTCTCGGGCCGCCACGCGCGCGGTCTGCGCAACGAATTCATCGACATCGTGCCGGAGGCTGCGATCCTGCCATTCCCGCTGCAGAACGCGCTCACACGTCCGATGCGGACCGTCGCGGGAAAAAAAGGCGAAGCGGGATTCCTGTCGCTGTGGGCGGGAACGGGCGTGGCGCGAGCGCGCGCTATGCCTGCTGCGGAGCTGATGGCGCGATTGGTCGAGGAGTTGAACCAAGCCGCGCGCCAGCAAGAGTTCCAAGGACGTAGATGATCAGCGAGATCGTCGAGAACCACGCCGGCTGCGGAATCGCGAAAGAGTTGTAGACGCCCGCCGCAAACAGGATCGCTCCGACGACGTAAGCAGCGCCGCGCGTGCGCGCGATGCGAGCGGCCGCGTAGGTCCCTGCGACGGTGGCCACGCACCAGCCGGCCAGCACGAGCACGAACGCGCTGAGAGGCAACGCCGCCACGTAGGCTTTGATGCCTTTCATCGAGTGCATGTCGATTGCCGGAGACGGCGGATTCATCGCGTGCACACCCACCTCGGACACCTGCACGATCACGAACGCGATCACGAAGCCGGCGAGCACGCCGCCGATGCGCCGAAGCATCAGACGAGTTCCGCAGTCTCCCTCGACATCACAGCGGCGCGCTTCTCCGCATGTTTGTACTGCCGCACCGCCGCGATGAACGAGCGGAACAGCGGATGCGGCGTCATCGGACGCGACTTGTACTCGGGATGAAACTGGCAGCCGAGGAACCACGGGTGGTCCTCGAGCTCGACGATCTCGACGAACTTGCCGTCAGGCGAAAGGCCGGTTACGCGGAACCCTTTCTCCTCGAGCGCGGGCATGTACTCCGGATTCGCTTCATAGCGATGACGGTGGCGCTCTTCGACGAGATCCGTTTCGTATGCGCGCGCTGCGATCGATCCTTCCCGCAGCTTGCACGGGTACTTACCCAGCCGCATCGTGCCGCCGAGGGCGTCGACGCCGATGAGATCGCGCAGCTTGTAGATGACCTTGTACGGCGCCTCGTCGTCGAACTCGGTCGAGTTCGCGCCGACCATACCCACGACGTCGCGGGCGAACTCGATCGTCGCGCACTGCATGCCCAGGCAGATGCCGAAATAGGGGATCTTCTTCTCGCGTGCGTAGCGGATCGCGCGCAGCTTTCCCTCGACGCCGCGCGCGCCGAAGCCCGGGCCGACGAGGATGCCGTCGACGTTCGCGAGCTCGCCGTGGTAGCCCTCTTCCTCGAGCGACTCGGAGTCGATGTAGACGATCTTCACGCGGACGTTGTTCGCGATGCCGCCGTGAACCAGCGCCTCGTTCAGCGATTTGTACGAATCGCCGAACTCGACGTACTTGCCGACGAACCCGATCCGCACTTCGTCTTCCGGATGGCGCAGCTTGCGGACGATCTCTTCCCACTTCGCGAGTGAGCCGATCTCCTCGTGCGGCAGGTGCAGCTTGTCGAGAAGGATCTCGTCGAGCCCTTCGCGCGAGAACGCCAGCGGCACCTGGTAGATGAACTCGACGTCGAGCGCGGAGACGACCGCTTCCTCTTCCACGTTGCAGAAGAGTGCGATCTTCTTCTTCATGTCTTCGGGAATGGCGCGCTCGGAGCGGCACAGCAGGATGTCCGGCTGAATGCCGATCGCGCGCAGTTCTTTGACGGAATGCTGCGTCGGCTTCGTCTTCAGCTCTTCGCTCGCTTTGATGTACGGAACGAGCGTGAGATGCACGTTGATGGCGTTGCCCCGGCCCACTTCCTGGCGGAACTGCCGGATCGCTTCGAGGAACGGCAGCGACTCGATGTCGCCGACCGTGCCGCCGATCTCGACGATCACGACGTCGACGCCTTCGGAAACTTCGCGGATGCACTTCTTGATCTCGTCGGTGATGTGCGGGATGACCTGCACGGTCTTGCCGAGGTAGTCGCCGCGGCGCTCCTTCTCGATGACCTTCAGGTAGATGCGGCCGGTCGTCCAGTTGTTCTTGCGCGAGCCGCGCATCGACGTGAAGCGCTCGTAGTGGCCGAGGTCGAGATCGGTTTCGGCGCCGTCATCGGTGACGAAGACTTCGCCATGTTGGAACGGCGACATCGTCCCGGGGTCGACATTGATATAGGGATCGAACTTCTGGAGCGTGACTTTGAAACCGCGTGCCTCGAGCAGTGCGCCAATGGAAGCCGCAGCGATGCCTTTGCCCAGACCTGATACGACACCGCCGGTGATGAAAATGAATTTCGTGCTCATCGCTTGGCCTCCGTTCCGAAGTCAGAAGTCAAAAGGCAGAATGCGGAGGTGAGGACTTGCAGTCCTTCTGCCTTCTGCCTTCTGATTTCTGACTTTTTGTGGGGAGAGTAGTGCTGAGGGTGCCTCGATACGATGTGCGTGAGCCCCAGGCTCACGAACGAACTCCGTCATCAACCCGATCTTGCAATCTCAGCCTCGACGCGCAACACGTCCTCGGGACGATCCACTCCGAGGTGCGGCTTGTCCGTGTGCAGTACCCGAATTTTAAAACCGTTCTGCAAAGCCCGCAACTGTTCGAGCGACTCCGCGGCCTCGAGCGGTGAAGATTCGCGCTCCGACAACTCGCGCAGCACGCGCGCCTGATAGCCGTACAGGCCGATGTGCCGCCGCGCCAGCGTGCGGGAGCCGTACGGAATCGGCGCGCGCGAAAAGTAGAGCGCGTTCCCCGAAAGATCGCAGACGACCTTCACGATGTCGCGGCTCGCGAATTCGTCATCCGACTCGATCGGGCAAGCGAGCGTGACCATGTCGTCGCCGGCCTCGAGTGCCGCAATGATGCTGTCGATGCTGAGCACGTCGATCAGCGGCTCGTCGCCCTGCACGTTGACGACCTCGTTGTAGACCTCGTCGAACATCGACAGCGCTGCCGCGATGCGGTCCGTACCCGTTGCAAACATTCCTTCCGGGCGCACGACGCGTCCGCCGAATTTCTCGACGTGATCGGCGATCCGATCGTCGTCGGTCGCGACGTAGACGGCGTCCGCGCGCTCCGACCGCGACGCGCGCTCGTAAACGCGACGGATCAGCGAGACGCCGGCGATCTGCACGAGCGGCTTGCCGGGAAAGCGGGTCGACGCCCAGCGAGCGGGAATTACAATCACCGCCTTCATGGATGCGGCCGATTCTACGTCCTCCGTCCTCGCTCCCCGGCCCACGGATCTGGCGCTCATTCGACGGCTCTGCGTCGTCGTGCTTTTTCTGCTGCTCTTCACCGCCGCGTTCTCCTATCTCTTCCGGTTCTATTCGCGGCGCTTCGAGGACTTCACCGGGCCGGCAAGATGGATCTGGGCGTCCCATCAGGTCTCCCGAAACGAGCCGGTCGTCTTCTTCGCCACGCGCGACTTCGTGCTGCCGGCGAATCGCCGCTTCGCGCATCTGAAGATCTTCGCCGAGCCGGAGTACACGCTGTGGTTCAACAGTCGTGCGATCGCCAGCCGCCGCGCGGAAGATTCGCGGCATCTCGACGAATACGACGTGTCGGCGATCGCGCGCACGGGAAGCAATCGCGTGCTGGTCGCGGTGCGCAGCACGAACGGTGTCGGCGGTCTCATCGCCGGCCTCGATATCGCCGAGGGCCGGGAGAACGTGGTCGTGACGGATGGCAGCTGGAAGATCTTTCGAAGGTGGAATGACCTGCTTCCGCTCCGTGACGCCGGTCTCGCACAGCGCCCGATGATCCTCGGCGAGCCGCCGTTCGGACGATGGGACTACCTGCAGCCGCGCACCGCTGTGTTCGACCCTCCGCCGCGCCGGATCGTGCGGCCACTGCGCACGTTCCAGTACGTCGCCAAAGTGCCCGACGTGCGGATCGTCGAAGGTGTGGCCGTGGCGGTGAAGGAATCCGCGCGAGCGGAAGTCTTCGATTTTGGCTTTACGCAGGGACGCGTGCGGCTGACGCTGGTCGGCGATCAGCCCGTGCCGCCGGTCGTGCGCTTCCGCCTCGCGAACGCACAGCAGGAGCTCTATGTCGTCGAATCGAACATCTGGGCAACGCCGTTCGGTGCAGGGGAGCGCACGCACGTCGAGCCAGTGCCGCACTCGTTTCGATTTGTGATCGTGTTCGGCGGAAGGGCGACTGCGGACGTGGTTCAGTGACTCGTCATTCTGAGCGCCGCAGAGCGCGAAGAATCTGGGCGGCGGCATCGCGCCCCCTCCCAGATCCTTCGCCGTCTTCGCGGCTCAGGATGACATCAGTAGATCACTTTGCGGACGAAGTAATCCTGCAACGTCATCAGCTTTTCGTTGATCGTGTCGGCGTCGGCGCGGTTGATCATGAATCGCCCGGCCGAGCCGCCGGTGGTCGTCCTCATGTAGAGCTCGACCAGATCGATCTGCGCGGCTTCGAGGCCGGCGTTGCGCACGATCAGGAACGCCGTGGCCGAGATCGCGTTGAAGACTTTGTCCTCGCTGTCGGCGGTCAGCTCGACGCGGATGTCGCGATTCGTTCCGGTCAGCTTGTGCTCGAAGATGCCGACGTTCTCGTAGGCGCGCTCGAACGTGTCCTTGAGACGCGGGTCGAGCTGATCCGGTACCGGCGGAGGGGCAGCGGGCGCTGTACCGACAGGTGACGGCGCAGGTTTTGGCGCAGGCTGCTCCTGGCCGGGCTGCTTGCGCATCTTCACGAGCGTTCCGAGGGACGGGGCCTGCTTCTGGGTGTTGGTTTGTGACTGAGGCTCGGTGCCAAGGACGTTCACGTTGCCGAGACCGAGCTTGTTGACCTCGTCGGTTTTGGCGACGTCGATCGCGTTCGGATCCATGTTCACCACGCCACCCGACTCGAGAGTGAACGTCGCTTTCCCGTTCACGATCGTCCACTTCGACTTCGCGTTGTAGCGCGTGCCGTCCTTGAGGACGATGACGTAGGCAAATGCCTGGCTGCACAGCAGCGATACGAACGCGAAGAGCACAAGGGTTTTTTTCATGGAGGCTCCAGGAGTCGGCCGGGTGAACCGTCGATTATACTCGGCGGCAGGAGACCCCCCATGCTCGTCGTGATGGAAGCCGGAGCGACTCCGGAACAGATCGAAGCCGTCGTCCGGCACATCGAACACCTCGGCCTCAAGGCGCATCCGATTCCGGGGGCGCATCGAACCGCGATCGGCATCACGGGCCGGCAGGGCGTGAAGGACCCGGCGACGGTCGAGAACTTCCCGGGAGTCAAGGAAGTCATTCCCGTCACGCAGCCGTACAAGCTCGTGAGCCGCGAGGCGAAGCCGGACGACACCATCGTGAGCGTCGGCGGCGTCGACGTCGGCGGGAACGGCGTGATCGTCGTGGGCGGGCCGTGCGCGGTCGAGAGTTACGACCAGACGCGCACGATCGCCGAGCGCATCAAGCGCGGCGGCGGACAGCTCTTCCGCGGCGGAGCGTTCAAACCGCGCACGTCGCCGTACTCGTTCCAGGGGCTCGGCGAGGAGGGACTGGAGATTCTCGCGCGCGTGCGCGAGGAGTTCGACCTGCCGATCGTGACCGAAGCGGTCGACGAGGCCTCGGTGAAGCTCGTCGAGCAGTACGCCGACTGCATTCAGATCGGCGCGCGCAACATGCAGAACTTCGCGCTGCTCAAGGTCGCCGGCAAAGCGCGCAAGCCTGTTCTGCTGAAGCGGGGCATGTCGGCAACGCTCGAGGAACTGCTGCTGTCAGCCGAGTACATCATGAGCGAAGGCAACTACAACGTCATGCTGTGCGAGCGCGGCGTGCGCACATTCGCGGATCACACGCGCAACACGGTTGACCTCTCGGTCGTGCCGGCGATCAAGCGCATCAGCCACCTGCCGATCCTCGTCGACCCCAGCCACGGCACCGGCAAGCGGAACAAGGTCCTGCCGATGTCGCGCGCAGCGATTGCCGTCGGCGCCGACGGCGTGCTCGTCGAGGTGCATCACAAGCCGGAAGAAGCGCTGTCCGACGGCCCGCAGGCGATTCTGCCCGATACGTTCGATCAGCTCGTGCGCGAAGTGAATGCGATTGCAGAAGTGCTGGGGAGGACGCTTCAGCCGTCGTTAAGTTTATCCTGAGGTTGAGTTTATCCTGAGCGAAGCGAAGGATCTTCTGCGAGCACGGCGAAGATCGCGCTTCGTGGTTCGCCGTCTCGCCGTCCTCGCAGGAGATCCTTCGCTGCGCTCAGGATGAACTGCTAAGCCACCACAGCCAACATCGAGAACAGCGGCTCCGCCAGCCTGACATCTCCGCCGATTTCGCTCCTTCGCCGCGCGTCGTCTCTCGCCAGGCCTTTCGTGAACAGGCGCCACGCCGTGTCGCCGTTCATGCGCACGGTTGTCGTCGCGGTGCCGTTCGATCCCTCGTTGAGGATCCATTTGCCGGCATCGCGAACGAGGGAGCAGTCCGTGACGTCGCGCACCTGGAAGGCGACCGTCGTCCCGTCGGCTGCCGGCGCGTTCCGATACGCATATGGCAGTGCGCGGAGAAACGTATCGATCACCGGCTTCAGGTAGCGGTTGTCGTAAAGCGGCGTGCGTCCGGCCGCGTCGCGAATCTGCTGCTGGTGATGCCATTTCTCGGTGAGCTCGCGCGCGATGTCGAACCAGTTCGGCGATGACGCGTCGCCCGCCCAGCTCACCGCCCACTGCGCGGGCTCGTACGGGTCGACGCTCATCATGTATTCGGCGAACTGCCGCCCGTAACGATCGAGCATGTCGATGAGGATCTCCGGACTGACGCGCGCCATCGCCGAGACCCACTGCGCGTTCATCTCGTTGATGATCGCGGCCAGTCCGTGTGTCGCCGCCAGCGGCGCCGAATAGCGGTCGCGTTGCACGGAGAGACGCTTGAGCGTGGTGTCGAGAAGATGCGCGGCGACGTCCTTCACGGTCCACGTGCCGACCGCACGCGCCTTCCAGTCGTCGGCGCCGAGGGTGCGGAGGAGCGCGATGAGCTCGTCGTTGAGCGGCGCGAAGAGGGGAGCGACCAGGATCGGCGCCGGTGTGCGCATTTGCGTCAGGATAAACTGCGCGCGCAGATGAGGCGCACCAAAATCATCGCCACGCTCGGTCCGGCGTGCAGTAGTGAGGACATCGTTTACCGACTTCTCACATCGGGCGTCGATGTTTTCCGCCTGAACTTCTCGCACGGCAAGCCCGAAGAGTGGATACGCATCATCAAGACCGTCCGGGGTACGGCGAAGAGCCTCGGCCGGTACATTCCGATCGTCGGCGACATCCAGGGCCCGAAGATCCGCATCGGCGACGTCGACGGCGTGCAGCATCTCCGCGAGGGCCAGACGTTCGTGATCACGACCGATCCGGTCGCCGGCGACGATCAGCGAGTCTCGACGCCGTTCGAGCCGCTGCCGCGCGAGGTGCAACTCGGCCAGCGCATTCTCATCAACGATGGACTGGTCGAGCTGGTGGTCACCGCGGTCGATCAGAAGAGCGTGACGACGCGAGTCGTGCACGGCGGGCCGATCTCCTCGAAGAAGGGGATGAACCTTCCCGACTCCGAGCTGAAGATTCCGGCGATCACCGACAAGGATCGCGCCGACATGCGCTTCGCCGTGGAGCAGCAGCTCGATTACATCGCCGCGTCCTTCATTCGCCGGCGGAGCGACATCGAAGGAATCCGCGAAGAGTTGCGCGAGCTCGGCGGCACGGAGATCAACGTCATCGCCAAGCTCGAGAAGCCGCAGGCGATCGATAACCTCGAAGACATTCTCGAAGTCAGCGACGGCGTGATGGTCGCGCGCGGAGACCTCGGCGTCGAGCTTCCGCCGGAAGCCGTGCCGATCGTGCAGAAGCGCATCCTGGCCGAGGCGAGCCGGTGGGGCAGGTTCGCGATTACGGCGACGCAGATGCTCGAGTCGATGACCACGGCGTCGCGTCCGACGCGAGCGGAAGCGTCGGATGTAGCGAATGCGATCTTCGACGGATCCGATGCAGTGATGCTTTCGGCGGAGACGGCGTCGGGCGCGTATCCGGTCGAAGCGGTGCAGATGATGGCGCGCATCGTCACCGCAGCGGAGGCGAATCGCGCGCTGCAGCCGTTCGTGCGCGAGCCGTTCCGGCAGATTTCGCAAATCGACGAGTTCACGGACGCGCTCGCAGGCGCGGCGAATTTCGCCGCCGAGCAGCTGGATGCGAAGTTCATCGTCGTCTTCACGCAGACGGGATTCGCGGCGCGACTGATGTCGAAGTTCCGGCCGCGCGCGCCGATCATCGCGCTCACGCCGTCGAGCTGGGTCGCGCGGCGGATGAACATCCTCTGGGGCGTGCAGCCGCTCGTGCTCAAGGAGCCCGGCGAGTTCCACGAGCAGATCGTGGACCGGGTCGACGACTACCTGCTGTCGCGCGACATCGTCTCGCCCGGCGACCGCCTGGTCATCATGATGGGCTCGCCGCTGTACCAGCGCGCAAAGACGAACCTGCTTCGCGTGCACCGGGTCCGGCCGGGGGACGCACAATAATTTCTGCAACTTAACTGTTAATGACCGTGTCCGTTACGGTAATCTTGCATACTCTAGTGGGGTGGGAAGCAACCCACGCGGGAGGGCGTTCCACGGACATACGTTTTTGCGAGGTTTTTGAGGCCGACCCTGTGAGCTCGGGAAACCAGCAGGAGTAGACATGCGCGGATTTCGAATCGCCGCCGTCATCGTCGCCATCGCCGCCGCGTTCGCGGCTCCGGCTCGGCCGGAGGTCGCGCTTCCCTCCGCCCTCCAGATCCTCGGCATCGTGACCAATGCGGCGCGGCCTGTCGCGAACGCACTCGTCGTCGCGCTCAATCTCAACAGCTTCGATACGACGCAAACCTACACCTCGGCTGACGGCACGTTCTCGCTGCCGCCACTTCAGGCCGGAATCTACAAAGTCATCGCAGTGAAGAGCGGGTTCGCCCCGGCGATCGAGACGATCATGCCGACGAGGGCCTCTCACCACGTCAAGCTTCGCCTCCAGTCGGACAAAGCGAAGACCAGAAACGACGAGATCTGGGAGATCCGCGGCTCGCTGCCTCCCGACGTCCTTCGCGAAATCGACATGATCCTCGAGTCTCCCGTGCAGACCGCGGCCCCGTACCAGGTGCCGCGCCTGAAGGGACAGATGCTGTCGATGACCGGCATGACCGCCGCGAAGCAGGCCGACGGTCCCGCGTTCGCGCAGACCGCGCTCGGCGTGCAGAGCCGGATCGGTGAGAACGTGCAGATCGGCATTCGCGGCGACATGCAGCGCTTCGACGATCCGACCGACAACCAGACCTTCGGTCCGGCGGTCGCGCAGTCGAGTGCCATGTCGATGGAAGTTCACGCGTCGGAGAACGACACGTACCGCATCGGCTCGACGAGCAGCTCCTGGATGTACGCCGATGCAGCCGAGTCGCCGGCGCGCCAGGCCGGCGTCCGTTCCCACAACTTCGAGTGGCAGCACGGCGACGCACGCGTCAAGGTGCACTACTTCGCGAACGACAATATTTTCGGGCCGGCATTCGGCTCGGATGTGATCGAGATCGCGGGCAACACGACGCTGCTGCAGACGCGCCGCAATGACGTCGGCGTCGCGCTGCGCGTACGCCAGGAGAGCGTGCGCTCGCCGAACGCGCAGCCTCTGCGCACCGCGGACATCGCGGCAAACGGCTCGATGGAGCTCGTGCCGTCCTTCGTCGTGCACTACGGCATGGCCAGCCGCCTTGGACTGGATCGCACGGAGTGGGCACCGAGCACCGGTGTCGAGTGGCGTTTCACCAAGAACACGGCGCTGATCGGTTCCGCAGCGGTCAAGGTGCTGGAGAGCAGCACGACCACGCTGCTTCCCAGCGTCGTTGCCTGGTCGGACGATCCGGGCATGCTGCCGCGCTACAGCTATTCGATCGGGATCGCGTCGACTCGCGACGACAGCAATCGCTTTACCGCGATCGCGACCGTCAGCGCAGCCGACTCGCCGCTGCGCATCATCATCAGCGACGGCACGCAGCAGTTCTGGGATGGACTCTACGTTGACACCGGCGATGTGCGGCGCGATGTGCGGCTCGCGTACCGGCACGATTTCGGTCCGCGCCTCTCGGTGGATGTGGCCACAACCGCCGGCACCGCGTCGCCACGGCAGTACTCGCACGACACGCAGAAGGTCTACGTGACCGGCGACGTGCAGACGATCTTCACGCCGACGCGCACGACTCTCGCGGTTTCGTATCGCGACATTCATCAGCCGCAGACGAACCGGAACGACTACAACAGCGAGCGCGTCAACCTACGCGTCGCGCAGTCGCTCTACCTCCCGATCGACGTCAAGGTGCTCCTCGGCATCGAGCTCGTCCACGCGCAGAACTCCCCGTTCCTGCTCGACACGCTGCTGCCGGAAGAGACGTCGAAGAAGTACATCGGCGGATTGGCCGTCAACTTCTAGCCGCGCCGCGTCCGCCCGGATTCTTCGCCGTCTTCGCGGCTCAGAATGATACGGGGGACCTACCGATCCGAAGTAAACCCGGGCCTGATCTCCTCCACCAGCTTCGCGAATCGCAGCGAGATTCCCTTCGTCACCACGATCTGCTTGAGGTAGTTGAGAGACGTGATCGCCGCGGGCAGACCCGAGATCGCCGTCGGAATCGACGCCAGTCTCGCCGCCAGCTGGATCGTCTTGTCGACGGCGGTGTATTCGGTCGACAGCAGGTCCGCGCGCGCTTCGCTGTTGTACGCGATCGTCAGCAGGTAGATGTCAGCAACGAGCTCGCGGAAGCGCATCTCCGAGCCCCACGCGAAACATTCGCCGCGGCGTACGTTGTCGAGGAACTCCTGGACCGTGTCGCCCTTCGACACCGTGTGCACCTTTGCCACGTGCTTCAGCGTGTGTGCGTCGGAGCCGCCCACCATCGAGATATGGCGTCCGTGCTCGTGCTTGAGCGTCGTGACGAGCTGGTGGACCATGCGGTTGTGAAACGAAGCCATGGCCCCGTTGAGCACCTCGAAGATGTCGAACATGTCGATGAGCTCAGCGATGTACTTCGCCGCGACGTTCTTCATTCGATAGTTCTGAAAGAGGTGATTGATGCCGAACAGCATCTGCTGCGACTTCAAGTAGGGAACGAGCTCGCGGATGTTCCGGCGGAGCCGCTGGATCTCGCGGTGCTGCTCCTCGGTGAGTCCCCACACGCCGACGTGGATGCGCTGGCCGGTTTCCGGGAAGTATGTTTCAACCTCTTCACCGACGAAGAAATCGTGGATGTCCGGGTATTTGTTCAACAGGTAGAGCGCCCCGTCGATCGAGTCGTGGTCCGTGAGCGTCACGTACGACATGCCGCGCTCTTTGGCGATCCGGTACACGTCCTCCGGTGCGTTGTAACAGTCGCGGGTGTTCGCGCGTTTGAAATATTTGAATACGGAAAAGCGGCTGTGGCAGTGCAAATCCGCTCGTTTGAGATAAGGATCGTCGAGGACGCCCGGACTGACCGGCTCGCGCGGGTTATCGCTCACGGAGTCATTGTTCAACCTGCGGGCTTTTTTTACAATTCGCGTGCCCGGGCGAGCAGAGTATAAGCTCGACATAGATGGCCCAACCGAAACAAACGAAACCGCCGAACACGAACAACGTGCCGGACTGGCTCGACATCGATGTGCCGAGCAAGTTGCCGATCATCCCGCTCGTGTCGTCGGTGCTGTTCCCCGGCGGCGTGCTTTCGCTGCAGGTCGGCATCGATCGCAATGTGCGGCTGCTGAAAGAACTGCCCGACGACCAGAATCTGATCGCTGCGTTCTGCCAGAAGAGTGGCGACAAGGAAAATCCGAGGGCAGAGGATCTGTCGCAGATCGGAGTGCTCGCGGCGATCGTGCAGCGGCTGCCGCTGTCGGCCGACCGCTACCAGCTGTTCCTGCAGGGACGGCAGCGCGTCGAGCTCGTGCAGATGGTGCAGACCGAACCGTACTTCGAAGGGAAGCTGCGCGAAGTGGCGCCGCGGCCGATCCCGAAGAGCGCAAAGGTCGACGCCCTGATCGGCAAGGCGCTCTCGCTGTTCGAGAAACTGGTCGAAAGCGATTCGAAGTACTCGAACGAGCTGCTCAACATCCTGCGCATGAACGTGGCCGAAGGTGCGGATACGTTCGCCGACCTGCTCGCGTCATTCGTCAATCTCCAGCTCGAGGAGAAGCAGCTTCTTCTCGAGACGGTGAACCCGATCGAGCGCATCGAGCTCCTTGTCGAATACATCCAGCGCGACCTCGGCAAAGCCACGGTCGATCGCGAGCTGCAGCGTCAGATCCAGACGTCGATCGACCGCCGCGACCGCGAGAACTATCTGCGCGAGCAGCTGCGCGTGATCCAGGACGAGCTCGGGGACACGAACGCAGGGGAGCGCGAAGCGGACGCATATCGCGAGCGCGTCGAGGCGCTGCCGATTTCCGAAGATCACAAACAACAACTGCGGCGCGAGGTCAATCGCCTTTCGCAGCTCTCGACCTCGTCATCCGACTACGCCGTGATCAAGGGACATCTCGACACCGTCTTCCAGGTGCCGTGGACGGAGAAGACCGAGGATCAGCTCGATCTGCCGCGAGCCGAGGAGATTCTGGACGAACGCCATTTCGGATTGGAGAAAGTGAAGGAGCGCGTCATCGAGTTCCTCGCCGTCCTCAAGCTGAAGGGCGATCTCAAAGGCCCGATCCTCTGCTTCGTGGGCCCTCCGGGCGTCGGCAAGACCTCGCTCGGCACGGCGATCGCGGACGCGCTCGGACGCAAGTTCATCCGCATGGCCGTCGGCGGCGTGACCGACGAGTCGGAGATCCGCGGACATCGCAAGACCTACATCGGTGCGATGCCCGGCAAGCTGATTCAGAGCTACGTCCAGGTCGGAGTGAACAACCCGCTGATCATGATCGACGAGATCGACAAGATCGGGAAAGACTTCCGCGGCGACCCTGCCTCGGCGCTGCTCGAAGTGCTCGATCCGAAGCAGAATCACGCGTTCGTCGATCGCTACCTCGAGATTCCGTACGACCTCTCCCACACGCTCTTCATTGCGACGGCGAACATCCTCGACACGATTCCCAGTCCGCTGCGCGACCGCATGGAAGTGATTCGCCTCTCCGGCTACACCGAGAACGAGAAGCTGAACATCGCGAAGAAGCATCTGATCCCGGAGCTGCTCGAGAACCACGGGCTCAAGCCGGAACAGGTCACTGTCACCGACGACGGAATCCTCGGCGTCGTGCGCGATTACACCGCCGAGGCGGGGGTCCGCAGCCTCGAGCGAAAGCTCGCGACGGCGATGCGCAAGATCGCGCGCAAAGTCGCGGGCGGCGAGACCGACGCCCCGTACGCGATCGACGCGAAGGACCTCGAGGCGTACCTCGGATTGCCGTCGTACGAGCACGAGTTCGCGGAGCGGCATCCCGAAATCGGCGTGACCACCGGCCTGGCCTGGACGTCGTTCGGCGGCGAGATCATGTTCATCGAGGCGACGCGCATGTCGGGCACCGGCCGCACCATCGTCACCGGTCAGCTCGGCGACGTCATGCGCGAGTCGGTGCAGGCGGCGCACTCGTACGTCCGGTCGAAAGCGCGCGACCTCGACATCGATGACCGCGCATTCAGCGAGTACGACATCCACATCCACTTCCCGGCAGGCGCAATTCCGAAGGACGGTCCGTCGGCGGGTGTGGCAATCGCGACGTGCATCGCCTCAGTCATGGGCGAGCGGCCGGTCCGTCACGACGTCGCAATGACCGGCGAGATCACGCTGCGCGGCAAAGTGCTCTCCGTCGGCGGCGTCAAGGAAAAGGTCATGGCCGCGCAGCGGGCAAATATCAAGACCGTCGTGCTGCCGGAAGGGAACCGGAAGGACCTCACCGAAGTACCGGACGAAGTGAAGGTCGGCCTGAACTTCCTCTTCGCCGAGCGCGTGGAGGACGTGTGGAAAGAGACGCTGATCCCGCTGTTCATCGTGAAGGGCCACGACCGCAAGTACGACGAGGCTGAATACAGAGCAGACAAGGACAAGGACAAGGACAAGGACAAGGACAAGCAGAAGAGCGAGAGGCCCGAGCCAGCCCGATGAAGCGTGGTTGTCTCTCGAACTTCTTCTTCGCCGTCCTTCTTCTCGTCGCCTTCGGCGGCAGCACCTATTTCTGGTTCACGTACTTCGTCAGAGGCCGCTCGCTGCCGACGCCGAACCTGATCGGCAAAACCATCGCCGACGCCCGCGCGGTCTGCTCGGACCTGGGAGTCAAACTCGACGTGCGGCCGGAGCGGCGCAACTCCGATCGCGTGCCCGTCGACCGCATCGTCTGGCAGAACCGTGAGCCGGGCGGCGCGAACTTCATCAAGCGCGGCACCACGATTCGCGTCGAGTTGAGCGCCGGCCCGCTCGTGCTGCGCGTTCCGGATCTCGACGGCCAGTCCGCGGGAACCAGCATTCTGCGTTTAGGCCAGATGAACCTGCGCGTCGGCTCGACGACGTACGTCGATTCGCCGGCGAACGCCCGAGGTGTGCTGGCCGAGGATCCGCCGGGCAACACCGTCGTGCAGACGCAGACGCCGGTGTCGCTGCTCGTCGGAGTTCCGCCGCCGCCGCCCTCGTACGTGATGCCCGACCTCATCGATCAGGCGCTCGACCTCGTCCGGCCGTCGCTCGAAGCGCATGGGCTGGTCGTCTCGACTGTCAAATACGAAGCGTATCCGGGCATCCGTGACGGAATCATCATCCGTCAGTACCCGCTGCGCGGCGCGCCGGTGAGCAGCCGCGACCCGATCACCGTCGTCGTGTCGCGGCAGGAAGGGACCGCAATCATGGAGCAGCCGCCCGCCCCGCCTACGGCTACTCAGTGAAAAGGGGTCAGGTCTTGCTTTTCGTACTTTCTTCTACGCCGCGTAGAAAAAAGTACGAAAGCAAGACCTGACCCCGTACTGCTATTGCACGATCGGGGTGAGGAGAACCGAGGTTCGGCGTCCGGCGGACGATCCCATCGCGAGAATCTGACCGGCGTTGTTGATTGCGAACACGTAGTCGATCGTCCAGAAGCCGTCCGTCGGAGCGACGAGCGTGGCGAGGTCGTACATGGTTCCGTTCTGGTAGAAGAACGCGCGGGTCGTGCCGCTGAAGATGCTCGGCGAGCTCGTGCCGATGATCTGGCCGGCGTTGTTGATCGCAGCGGCGGCGCTGAGGGTATCGCCGGGGAGCACTCCGAGATCGAGGATCGAGTGCGCGGCGTCGTTCTGCCACATCACGGCGCGGGAGGACGAGGTGAGACTGTTGCTCTCGCCGACGGCCTGACCGAGATCGTTCAAGCCCCAGGCGATCGAGTGATTCCCATCCGGCAGTGCCTGCAGCGCAACGACCGAGTGCGTCGCGTCGTTGTTCCAGAAGCCGCCGAGCTGCCCGATGATGGTGGTCGTCATCCAGCCGGCCACCTGTCCCACTTTGTTCGATGGGTCGCGTAGACGCCGTTGAACTTCGGATCGCCGCCGGGGTACTTCGGCAGCGCGTTCTCACGGTAGCGATCGGGATGGCCGGCATCGACGGTCCACATCATGACCGTCCAGTCGGCGGTATTGCCCGAGAGGCTCTTCGTCAGGTTGCCGAAGATGACGCCGTTATCCATGATGCCGATCGAGCGGGCGTTGCCGCCGCTGATCCGGTCGACGTCGAGCAGACCGCTGGCGGTGCTGATGAACGGATTCGGACGGGTGTTCCGAATCGCCGGCGGCACCTACGCCAACGGTACGGCGCTCAACTCCCTCGGCACCGTCGTCGGCGACGGCGACACCGGCGAGAGGGGAGCCGGACTCAAATCGGTTACATGAAACGAGGGCGCGGTCTGCGCCGTCGCGATTGCGGGTAACGAGGCGAGCACGGTCGCAGTCAGAGCGGTCAGAATGTTTCTAAATTTAATATTCCTATATGCCTCACAAGTTGAGTTGCACGTGAGACAGAGCAGTCAGGCCCAGCGGAACAACTTTCCGGGCGCGCAGCCTCAGGTATGCTGACGCCGCGCATGAACATCCAGATCGCGCCGTCGCTGTTGTCGGCCGACTTTGCGAACCTCGCCGGCGAGATTGCCACGGTCGAGACAGGCGCCGACCTGTTGCACGTCGACGTCATGGACGGTCATTTCGTCCCGAACATCACCCTCGGGCCGGTGATCGTGAAGGCGTGCCGCGCTGTCACGAACCTGACGCTCGACTGCCACCTGATGATCGAGCGGCCGCAGCTCTACATCGACCGTTTCCTCGAGGCGGGCGCCGGAATGATCTCGATCCACTTCGAGGCCGAGCCGCATCTCCAGCGCGCGCTGCAGATGATCCGCGAGGGTGGGGCGAAGGCCGGCATCGCGATCAACCCCGCCACGCCGGCCGAATCGCTCTCGACGGCGATCGAATTCTGCGACTACGTTCTGGTCATGACCGTGAACCCCGGCTTCGGCGGGCAGAAGTTCATCGAACCTGTTGTGCCCAAGATTCGTCATATCTCACGACTGGTGCGAGAACGTGGGCTCAATGTGGCCATCGAGGTCGACGGCGGGATCGATGCGAGCACGGCGAGCCGGGTGGTGGACGCCGGCGCGCGCATTCTCGTGGCCGGCTCGGCGATTTTCGGCCATGACGACCGCGCCGCTGCAATGGAAGCGATCCGGAACGCTGTTAGCGGGGTGAGAATTTAGCGCCTCATCCCTTCGAGCCACATCTCTGGAGGTTGTTTGAACGCAAAACGCGTCATTTATCTGGTCGCGATCGTCCTCGTGGTCGCGGCCTGTCACCACGGCCCGCACGTGCGGCCGGCCGTGGAACCCGAATTTCTGAACCTCTCGAAAGAGCAGATCTTTCAGCGGGGGGAGGAGAACTACGCGCATCACAAGTGGCAGAAGGCGCGCACCTACTACTCGCACATCTACGAAAACTTTCCCAACGATCCCCTCGGCCGCCGCAGCCTGCTGCGCATCGCCGACACGTATTACCAGCAGGGCGACCCGGTGAACCTCGTCGAGGCCCAGTACAAATATCGCGATTTCATCAATCGCTATCCCGGAAGCGACAACGCCGATTACGCGATGCTGCAGATCGCGATGGTCTCGTACAAGCAGATGGAGAAGCCTGACCGCGATCAGGCCAAGACTCGCGAGGCTGTCGAGAAGTTCAACGAGATGCTGCGCACGTACCCGCGCAGTCCCCTCCGCCCCGAGGCCGAAAAGTCCCTCAACGATGCGACCGACCGGCTGGCGAAGCACGAGCACAGCGTTGCCCGCTACTACATGAAGCGCAAAAGCTGGCTGTCCGCCGTCCAGCGGCTGAACTTCCTTGTCGACTCGTATCCGAACTACACCGATCGCGCCGGCGTCTTCTACGACCTGGGCACTGCGCTCTCGGCGCTCGGACGCAAGGGCGAGGCGCGCCTGTATTTCGAACGCGTCGTCTCCGAGTTCCCGAAAAGCTCCTACGCCGACAAGGCGAAAGCGCGCCTTGGTAGCATCAAGGCATGAATCAGATTGCCGATCCCAGACCGCTGATGGCAGTTTTCTGTTTCGCGCTGGCGGCGTGCAGCTCGTCGCCGGCGACGAAGCCCGCTGCCACGCCCGCAGTGGATCCGCAGATGGCGGCGCTGCAGACGTCGATGACGGAGCTGCTCGAACGTCTGGACGTGATGAACGATCGCATCAGCCGCCTCGAGAAGGCCGCCGAGGAACGGCCGGTCGTCGGTGTGCCGGGGGCGACTTCGACGATGGCGATGCCGGTCGTCAAGCCTCGCCCCGCCGAAGCCGGCGTCGCCACGCCGAAGCCTGTTACACCGAAGACACAACGCGCGCTGACGAATGCGCAGGTCGCCGATGCGTATCGCAATGCGATCGTCCTCTACGGCAAGAACCGGATGCAGGACGCGCGCGCGGCGTTCCAGCAGGTCTTCGACTCCGATCAGTCCGGCGAGCTCGCGGACAACGCACTGTTCTGGATCGGCGAGACGTACTACTCGGCCGGCGACTACAACAACGCGATCCGCTACTACAAGCGCGTGGTCGAGGAGTACTCCGATCAGAACAAGGCGCCCGACGCCATGTTCAAGCTCGCGCTCGCGTACGAGAAGACCAGCGACCTGGCGATGGCGCGCGCGACGCTCCAGCAGGTGATCGCGCGCTATCCGTACTCTTCGCCTGCGGCATCGGCGAAGTCCGAGCTCAACCGGATAAAATACTGAGGGCGATGGCCGAAGAGACCGAAAACGCCGCGACGCTCCTGGCGAAGAAGGAGTACGCGCGCGCGTTGCCGATCCTCAAGCGCGATCTCGACAAGTATCCGAACAACCCCCGCATTCGCCTGCAGTACGCCGACGCGCTGGCCGGCTCGGGCTCGTACGCTGATGCTGTCGATCAATACGAGGCCACTGCCAAGCACTACGACGGCAACGGCCTCACCGTTCAGGCCATCGCCGTCCGCAAGAAAGCGGACAAAGCGCGCGAGAAACTCGCCGCCACCACGCCACCCGAGGATGAGAGCTGGCCGGGGAGGACGGAGCCGCTGTTCCAGCGGAAGACCGTTCGGAGTCCGCTGTTTGAAATTCTGAGCGACACCGAGCGCGAGGCCCTCGTCCGCGAGATGGAGCTCGAGACGCACGAAGAGGGGAGCGTCATCATCAGCGAAGGCGAGCACGGAGCGTCGATGTACGTCATCAGCTCCGGCGAGGTGAAGGTCTACACCCGCGGCGCCGGCGGGAAAGCCGGCAGCGTCTATCTGGCGAAGCTGGGCGAGGGCGACTTCTTCGGCGAAGTCAGCGTGCTCACCGGCAAGCCGCGCACGGCAACGATCACGGCCTCGCGTCCGACGGAGCTTCTCCGCCTCGACAAGGACAAGCTCGACAACGCCCTGGCCAAGCATCCCGGCATCCGCAAGGTGCTGGATGATTTCTACAAGCGGCGCGCGAACGACACGGTCGAGGCGATGATCGAGAGTCTGAAGAAGCGGGGCGGGTAGCGCGCGCGTGGCCGTCCTCCCCATCCGCAAATACGGCGAGGAGGTCCTTCGCGCGCCGGCCAGGACGATCACCGACTTCGGCGCCGATCTCCAGAAGCTGATCGACGACATGATCGAGACGATGTACGCCGCCCCCGGCGTCGGCCTGGCCGCAAATCAGATCGGCGTGGCGCAGCGGCTGATGATCATCGATCTTTCCGTCGGCAAACGTCCAGGCGAATTGCACGTGTGCATCAATCCCGAGATCGTCGAAGCCGAGGGGCAGCAGGGCGAAGACGAAGGCTGCCTGTCCATCCCCGATTTCACCGAGACCGTGACGCGGCCGGGGAGCGTGAAGCTGCGCTATCTCGACCGGAACGGCGCCGAGCGCGAGATGTGGGGCGAAGGGCTCATGGCCCGCGCCATGTGTCACGAGACCGATCATCTGAACGGCATGCTCTACGTCGATCATTTGCGCGGACTGAAGAAGGACCGGCTCATCAGGAAGATTCAGAAGCTGGCGAAATCAGGGATGTGGTAAGGATTCGTCTCTCATGCCTTCGCATCAGGCGACCGTGACGGACATCGAGGTGCTCGCGCCGCAGGTGCTGCAGCTCACCGTGGCGTTCGCCGGCGGCGACTTCCGCTTCAAACCGGGACAGTGGGTGAATTTCCGGTTCCCGGAAGGCGTGTCGCGCGCATACACGATCGCGTCCGCGCCGGAGCGGCCGGAAGCCGTGCAGCTTTGCGTTCGCGTGGGATCGGGACGCGGCGGTGCGGCGCTGCAAAAGCTCGACGCCGGCGCGGTGGTGATGATCGACGGTCCGTATGGCGATTTTCTTCTGCCGGAGAACGACGGCCGGGACGTCCTCTTCCTGGCCGGTGATACCGGAATCGCACCGGTCCGGAGCATCGTGCTGGACATGCTGGCGACGAAAGATCCCCGCGGAATCGTCGTGCTGTACGAGCCCGATCAGCGGCACATCCTGTACGCCGGCGACTTCGATCCGCTCGCGCGCAGCGGGCAGATCGTGCACATGAGCGGCGCGATCGAGACGCTGATCGAGCGCAACCGCTCCGCGGTGATGACATCGATGATCCTCGCCGTCGGTTTCGACGAGTTTCTCGACCGTGCACGCGACTGCCTGCGCAAGATCGGCATCGATCCCGGTACGGTGATCGCCGAGTCGTTCGGACCGATGCCGTGAGTCCGGACCGCTCGTTCGTCGCCTGGCGCCCGCACCCCTGGCATGGACTGGAGATCGGCCCTGACCCGCCGCGAATCGTCAACGCGTACATCGAGATCACGCCGTTCGATCTGGTGAAGTACGAGATCGACAAAGCCACGGGCTACCTTCGCGTCGATCGCCCGCAGCGGACGTCGTCCCAGCCGCCGGCGTTGTACGGGTTCATTCCGCGGACGTACTGCGCGGCCCGCGTGGCGAAGCTTGCGCCGGGATCGCTGCGCGGCGACGGCGACCCGCTCGACATCTGCGTCATCAGCGAGCGGCCGATCACAAAGTCGGAGATTCTCCTGCGGGCGCGCGTCGTCGGCGGGCTGCAGATGATCGACCACGGCGAGGCTGACGACAAGATCGTCGCTGTGCTTGCCGGCGACTACGTCTGGGGAAAGTCGGAGCGCATCGAGGACCTCCCCGGCATTCTCGTCGAACGGCTGGAGCACTACTTCTCGACGTACAAGCTGGTGCCCGGCGAGAAGCCGCAGGTCACTCTCTCGCGTTACGACGCCTCGCACGCGTACCGGGTGATCGAGGCGGCCATTGCCGATTACGACGAGGCATTCCCGGCGCGATAACGCTCGAGAGGAGGAAGGGCACTGCCCAAGCCACCTCGAAGAGAGAACGCGCCGCGCCGGCGCCGAAACCGAAATAGGAGTGGCGATGCTTTACATGGTCCTCGAGCACTTCCGCGCAAACGATCCGCGTCCGGTGTACAAACGCTTCGCTGAACGCGGCCGGATGCTTCCCGATGACGTGAAGTACGTATCGAGCTGGATCGATACCGGCCTCACTCGCTGCTTTCAGCTGATGGAAGCCCCCGATGCGGCGTCGCTCGAGGAGTGGATGTCGCGCTGGCGTGACATCGTCGACTTCGAGTATTGCGAAGTGATCTCGTCGGCCGAAGCGGCAGCTCGCACCGCGAAGTTGCCGTAAGAATCTGCGCTCCGCCTCTGCGCTCAGCGCTGCGATTTACCGCAGCCAGCCCGGCAGCACGCCCTGCCGCCGCGCGTCGTCGCGGAACTGATCCCACGCGCGTTGCGCTCGCTCGACCGCTAACTCGGCTCCGGGGATGGCCTCCTCGACATACGCGAGCTGCGTCGACTGATAGGTGAAACTCCCCGGCTTGAAGCCGAGGGAGAAGAGGCCTTTGATCTCGGCTTTGAGGCGCTCGGCGCGCTGGAGCAGGAGCTCCAGATTTTCCTTGGCCTGACGCAACGATTCCTCGTAGGCGCGCGCGTCGTTGCGCCACCGCCACTCCTCGGCGTCGTTGACCGGGGCGGTTTCGGGAAGCGGCGCGTTTTCCCACTCCTGCTCGGGAGCCGGTGTGCCGGAGTGATTCTGTTCGAGGTCCTTGAGCAGCCGTTCGCGCTCAGCGGGTGAGACCTTGATATGGCGCGGCTTGGGCTCCTGCTCGCCGAGCTGGGAGGCGTTCGCGGCCTTGGTCGCCACCTCGTCAACCTCCGACAGCGGCAGCGAATACAGGGCGCCGGCAGAGCGGAAGATCACCACACCGTCGTGCTCGGTAAGCGGGCCCTCGACCGTAATCCGGTCGCCGGAGCGGAGCACAAGCGTCGAGGCCAGAATCACGAGCGTTGCGAAGTGCATCGAGGTGCCTCCTGCCGGTATGACGCGTCTCCGGCGCGGTTTATTCTCCGATAGAATCCGCCGATTCGGAGATGGGAAGTAGCAGCTCCAGCGTGCAACTGTACTGGGTGTTAACCGCCACCCTCTGCGGAATCCTCTATCTCATCTTCGACGCTACGCGCCACTTTGTCCACCAGCTCAGTCCAGTGCGGCTCCGTCGCCTGACGACAGGCGCTGACGAGACACGGCGCACGCCCTGGGGCAGCTTCGATCCCGACAACTTCCAGCTCGTCAGCGGCGCGCTCCTGCAACTGGCGCTCCTCGGCGCCGTGAGCTCGACGGTGATGGCGCTGGAGCGCCTGCCGGCGTCGAAGGCGCTTCTGACCTCGACGCTGATCTGGGCCGCGATCGCCATCGTGTGGAAGTTCATCCTCGCGATCATCCCCGATGAAGCGGCGGAGATTGCGCTCGGCGGATTCATTCCGGTGTCGCGATTTTTCTTCTACCTCTTCTGGCCGATTCTCTATCCGCTGCGGCGGCTAGTCGCGCGGCTGGACCGCGACGCTGACGCAGCGGCCGCGGAGGAGGAGCCCACCGAAGAAGAGGTGCAGGCGTACATCGATGTGGGTGAGGAGGAGGGGATCCTCGAAGCATCAGAGGGAAAGCTGCTGCAGCAGATCGTGGACTTCGGCGATCGCGTGGCGCGCGAGTTGATGACGCCACGCATCGACGTCAATGGTTTCGATGCGGACCGCCCGCTGCAGGAGCTGGCGCGGCTGTTCAGCGAGACGAAGTATTCGCGCATCCCGATCTACCACAACAGCATCGACACGATCACGGGCATCGTGCACATCAAGGAGATGTACGACGCGATCCTCAAGGGCGAGAACAAGAAGGTCGATGAGCTCGCCCGGCCGCCGTACTTCGTGTCCGAGACGAAAAAGGTCTCCGACCTGCTGCGCGAATTTCAGAGCGAGCACGTGCAGGTCGCGGTCGTCGTCGACGAATTCGGCGGAACGGCCGGCCTGATCACGATCGAAGACATCATCGAGGAGATCGTCGGCGACATCGCAGACGAGCACGAAGAAGAGGAAACGACGATCGTCGACCTCGGCGACGGCTCGTACCTCGTCAGCGGCATGGAACGCGTGGGCACGATCGAGGAGATGCTGCACGCGCAGCTCGGCGGCGGCGGCGATTACGAGACAGTCGCCGGCCTCATTTTCACGATGCTTGGGCGCGTTCCGAACGCCGGCACCGTCGTGACGAAGAACGGCTATCGCTTCGAAGTCGACCGCGCCGATCGCCGGCGGATCTATCGCGTGAAGATCTCCAAAGATCCCGAATGGCGCGAGCAGGGCGAGGAAGAAGAAGAATATGGCTAGCGCGAAGGAAACAAATTCCGACGCTCGCTACGGCGTGGTCGCGCTGGTCGGCCGTCCGAACGCCGGCAAGTCGACCCTGCTCAACAGCATCCTCGGACAGAAGGTGTCGATCGTCTCGAACAAACCGCAGACGACGCGCAACCGCATCGTCGGAATCCTGAACGAGCCGCGCGGCCAGATCGCGTTCCTCGACACACCCGGCATTCATCGTCCGCTGCACAAGCTGAACGTCCGCATGATGGATCACGTGCGCTCGTCGTTCGGCGAAGCGGATGTCATCGCGCTGCTCGTCGACGCGACCGAACCCTTTGGCCGCGGCGACGAATTCGTGGTCAAACTTCTGCGCGAACAGATGGAGCGGAATCCCGAGTGGAAGCGGATCGCCCTGCTGAACAAGATCGATCTGCTGAAGAAGAACAAGCTGCTGCCGCTGATGGAGCGCTACGGATCGCTCGGCCTCTTCGACGAGATCATTCCGGTCTCGGCCTCGAAAGGCGAAGGGGTGAACGAGTTTCTGGACGTCCTCTTCAAATTTGTGAATCCTGGAGAGCCCGTTTATCCCGTCGAGGACTTCACCACACAGCCGGAGCGTTTTCTCGCCGCGGAGCTCGTCCGCGAGAAAGTTCTTCAGAACACCTCAGAGGAGCTGCCCTACACCACGGCCGTGTCGGTGGAGCGCTTCGAAGAAGACGAGCCGAAGAATCTCATCCGGATCTGGGCCACGATTTTCGTGGAACGGGAGTCGCAAAAGCCGATCGTGATCGGGAAGGGCGGCGAGATGATCAAGCGGATCGGCACCGAGGCGAGGCTTGATCTGGAGTCGATTCTCGGAGCGAAGGTGTTCCTCGATCTCCACGTCAGCGTGCACGAGCGATGGCGCGAAGACGAGCGATTTCTCGGTGAGCTGGAGTGGCCGCTGTCCTGATTTGTGTAAAATCCGGCGCTGCAGTAGCCGCAAGAGGTTCATTGAAGGAGAGAGCATGCGCTTGAGCCGTCGTTTCGTGTTCCTGCTTCTCGTTTCACTGTGTTGCACCTCGCTGTTCGCCCAGCAGACCGGTGCGATCGCGGGGAGAGTCACTTCTGATAACGCGCCGTTGCCCGGCGTGACCGTCGAGGCGAGATCCAACGTTCTACCTCAGCCGCGCGTCACCATCACCGACAGCAACGGTCAGTTCAGTCTGCCCCAGCTCATACCGGGCTCGTACACGCTGACGTTCTCGCTGGCGGGAATGCAGACCGCGACTCGCAAGGCCGACGTGCTGCTGTCGCAGACGACGACGGTGAATACGGCGCTGACCGTTCAGGGCGTTTCCGAGAGCATCACCGTCACGGCGGAAGCGACGCTCGTCGATCGCACCTCGACCGAGATCCAGAGCGGCCTGACGCAGCGCGAGATCCAGTCGCTGCCGGTCCAGCAGAATTACGGCGACCTGCAGAAGCTGATCCCCGGCGTGATGTACACGCAGGACACCTTCCGCGGTCCGAGCGCGGGTGCGAGCGGTCAGGACAACGTCTACCTGTTCGACGGCGTGAACATCACGATGCCGCTGTTCGGCATTCTCAACACGCAGCCGAACACGCACGACATCGCGCAAGTGAACGTAATCAAGGGCGGCGCGACAGCCGTCGACTTCGATCGCGCCGGCGGCTTCATGATCGACTCCGTCAGCAAGTCGGGAACGAACAAGCTGTCCGGCGAAGTCGGATACCAGCTTCTCAATCACAACTTCGTCGCGTCCCAGGTCGGCACACAGAGCCTCACGTACGCGCAGGACCGCAATTGGGGCACGGTCAACCTCGGCGGCCCGATCATGCCCGACCGGCTGTTCTTCTACGGCTCTTATTACCGGCCCGTGTACGATCGCTCCAACCAGGCCAACGTGTACGGCAGCCTGCCGAAGTACTCGCTGAAGACGAACGAAGAATTCGGCAAACTGACGCTGACGCCGACGCAGAATTGGTTGATCAACGGGAGCTACCGCAACAGCCACACGCTCGAGACATCGTCACAGTTCAGCGCGTTGCAGGGGCCGACGACAGGGAGCGGCTCGGAAACGAGCTTGAAGCTCGGGACCCTCGAGACTTCGTGGATCATCAATCCGAAGAGCTACGCCACGGTGAAGTTCACCGACTTCCGTAACCCGGGATTCGGGACATCCGACTTCCTGTCGAGCGCTCAGGTCTCGACCGCTCTGGGCACGCAGCTCGATATCAGCAACCTCGCGAACATGGGACGCTTGATCGTGCCGACGCCGCTTCCCGGCAATACGGCGCAGAACGCGTTCGTGCAGCCGTTCATCAATCAATTCGGCTTTGTGTGCCCGCCGAGTGGAAATGCCAACGGCTCCGCGTGCACGGCGGGGCAGCCGACCGGCGGCGGCACCGTCGGCTTCGGCCTGTTCGCGCGCGACGACGACAGCTTCTTCCGCAGGGGCGGGCAGCTCGGCTACAACTACACGCTGGGCAGCCGCATCTCGCACGATCTGCACGTCGGCTATCAGCGGTACAACGATGGTGAGGATCGCTTCCAGACGTCGAATGGCTGGAGCTCGCTCACGATCCCGGCCGGCGTAGGCACAGCGGGAACATGTCCGAAGGGCACCGCGTGCGCGGGCCAGCCGGCTTTCTTCGTGGCCAGCTTCCCGCAGCAGACCACGGGCGGCGTGCCGGCCATCCACTCCGAGTTCCACTCGCAGAGCATCGAGTTGAACGACACGATCCGCGTAGGAAACTGGTCATACAACGTCGGCGTGCTGGACAGCACCGACGTGCTGTTCGGTCAGGGTCTGGCCAAAGCGGACAACGTCGCCGGCTTCGTCGCCTCGCCGGGCACGAAGTACAAGATGCACGAGTTCACCTGGAGCCAGGAGATTCAGCCGCGCCTCGGTGCGACGTGGTCGTACAACAGCCGCGACACCGTGTGGACGAGCTTCGCGCGTTATTACCCGGCCGCGAACTCCGACGCCCGCGCCGCGTCGTGGGATCGCAACCTCGTCAGGACGATCAACGCGTACTTCGACCAGAGCGGCAAACTGATCGGCGTCCAGCCGAATGCGTCATCGTCAGGCAAGTGGTGGCAGGACGGAATCAAGCCGCCACGCATCGATGAATACATGGTCGGTACGGCCAAGCAGCTCGGCCCACGCTGGTCCAGCCGTCTCTACGCCCGCGCACGCAAGGGCTCGCACTACCTCGAAGACACGAACAACGACGCGCGCATCTCGCTCGATGCGCCGGCGAGCGTGCCGCACGAGCTCTACGTTCCGAATCTCGATCAGATCCTCGGCGCGATCGGCAGCGGCTCGTCGTACGTCATCGCCAACCTCGACGGCGCGTTCACCCGCTACTACGAGGCCACGCTCGAGCAGGAGTGGCGCGGCGACAAGCTGATCCTCAACGGCTCGTACACGTGGAGCCACTACTACGGCAACTTCGACCAGGACAACTCGACGGCGAGCAACCTGAACGACGGCGCGATCTTCATCGGCTCCTCGAACATCGGCGACGGTGCCGGACGTCAGCTGTGGAACATGAAGTACGGCAATCTGCGCGGCGACCGCCGCAACCTCGTCAAAGCGCGCGCGACGTACCTGTTCCCGTGGCACGGCAGCGCGGGCGCGTTCGGCGTGTGGCAGTCGGGCCAGCCGTATCAGCTCGAGAGCGTGCTGCCTTATCGTCCGCTCACCGGATCGAGCAGCGACACGAACCGTTATGCCGAGACGGCTGGAAGCCGCATATCGCCGAGCTACTACGACCTCGACTTGAACTACACGCAGAACTTCCCGTTGCGCGGCACGCTCAACCTGCAGCTCGCGCTCGACATCTTCAACGTGACGAACAATCAGGCGGGCTACAACTACGAGACGCGCATCGGCACGCTTGGCTTCACGACGGATCCGACAGTGAAATCCGTACCGCTACCGGCGTCGATCTCCCCGGCGGACCTGCCGAAGGGGACCGATCCGACCGTGCGTGTGAAGGCTCCGTTCCCGAACTCGTTCTATGCGCCACGGCGGTATCAGATCGCCGCGCGCGTGCAGTTCTGATGTTTCATCTGCCCTCTCCCGCAGACGCGGGAGAGGGTGGCGCGAAGCGCCGGGTGAGGGCCGCCCTCACTGAAACAATCGCTCGCGCGCGATCAACTCGCGCGTGAGCGGAGTGGCATGTTGACGCGCCATCTCGATCCGGGATGGCGCGTCTGTTTCATGGAGCAGAACGCTGACCTGCGCTCGCTTGAACAGTGCCATCGCGTAATTCGGATTCGACGGCGGCACGCGATCGAGCGCGTCGCGCGCGTCGGCAAACCGGCCGGCCGCGAGGTACAGCACGCCGAGCTCGAGATCGTTCCTGAACGTCGAACCGTCCATCGCGCGCACTTGCTCGAACGTCGCGATCGCTGGCGCCGTTTGTCCGAGAGCCATTTGCATTCGCGCGAGCTGCGCCAGCTCGGCAGACGTCGCCGCGCGCATCGAGTAAACCTTCTCGCGAAGCGACACGGCGTCGGCGATGCGGCCCTGACGTTCGCGGATCACTGCGAGCGCTTCGAGCGCCGGCAAGCGATCGGGCGATTTGGCGACGACCTCTTCGAGCAGCGGTATTGCCTTCTGCCACTGCTTGCCGCGCGCGTAGTGCAGCGCGAGGTACGTGTCGACATCCTGGGAACCTGGCGCGATCGCTTCCGCCCGCTCGAATGCGGCGATCGCCTCACGATCGCGTCCGAGGGACGAGTACGCAGTGGCGAGCCGGAGCGCGGCCTCGAGGTTGTGCGGATCCTTTGCGAGGATCTGCCCGAGCAGAGGAATGCATTGCGCGTATTGCTCGCGCACAAACAGCGCCGCTGCTTCGTCGAGCAGAGGAAAAAGCTGAGACATGTCCACCGGCCGCGGCGCATCGGATCGCACGACCGGCTTCACCGTCGAGGCGACATAGCCGAGGCTCGCGAGTTTTTTGCGGCTCTCGTCGTCGAGCTGCGTCGTTGCCGGCTGCGGTTGCTGCGACGGAACCGGATAGTCGTGCAACGCGGCGCGAACGGCGCGCGAGACGCTTGCTTGCGCGGCCAGGTCGTGCGTCTCGTTCGGATCGGCGACGACGTCATAGACTTCGAGCCTGCCGGCAAGAATCGTTTTCTGACGTCCTTCGACGCCCATGACCTGCGGCTGCCATCCGTAGTCGAGGAATGGCTTCATCGCCTCGGCGAGGACGACGCGTTCGGGTGCGCTGTTCGGAGTTCGGGGTTCGGAGTTCGCGAGACCGAGGATCAAATTGAAGATCTGCCGCGTGGCGATTGGCGCGTCGCTGCTGCCGGGCTTCACGCCGGGCGCGATCAGCAGCAGCGGGACGTGAACGGTTGCCTGATACAGCAGATCGCCGTGCTGCGCTTCGCCGTGTTCGCCGAGGCCCTCGCCGTGATCGCCGGCGATGACGATCGCTTTCGGACCGGGCACGCGATCGAATGCGTCGATCAATACTCCGAGCTGCTGGTCCATGAACGCGACTTCGCCGTAGTAGGGCTGCTTCGCGTAGCGCGTGCGGAACGGCTCGGGCGGCGTGTAGGGGAAGTGCGGGTCGTAGTAGTGGACCCAGACGAACAGTTCCTTGTTGCCGGTTGTCGGTTGTCGGTTGGACGTGAGCCATGCGGTCGCGAGGTCTGTCGTCTCCTTCGCGTTCCGCTCCGCTCGGCCAGATCCGAAGTCCTCGTCGTAGACATCGAAGCCGCGGCCTAGTCCGAAGCGGCGGGCGAGGGCGAACGCAGAGATGAAGGCAGCGGTGCGGTATCCGGCCGCGTGGAGCTTCTCGGCGAGAACCGGCTGATTGTCGGCGAGATAGCGCGCGTTCTCGCGGACGCCGTGGCCGGCGGCGTACAGGCCGGTCATCATTGATATGTGCGACGGCAGCGTCTGCGGGACGGCGGCGTAGGCGTAGCGGAACCGCAGGCCGCGATGGACCAGGGCGTTGTATGCGGGAGTGGCGACGTTTCGCGCGTCAGGTCCGATCGCATCGGCGCGAGTCGTGTCGAGCGTAACGAAGAGGATCGACGGTCGTTGCGGCCGCTGCGCGGCGGTCTGGTGGTCGGCAGTTCGGCCGCAGCCGAATGAGAGCAAAATCGCTAGAATGACGGATGTACGGAAGGTCATGTGAGTCGAACGAAGAACGCGAGGTGCATTGCGATTGTTGCCGCGCTCGCGATCGCGGTACCTCTCGCGGCCCAGAGTATCTCTCCGGAGGTCCCCATTTCCCGGCCTGAGATGGCCCCCGCGGACCACTATCAGTCCAATGCGTCCGTCGCCACCAACGGCGAGATGTTTGTCGTCGCATGGCATAACGAAGCGCAGCCATTCACGGTCTATGCGATGCGGCTGTCGCAGAACGGTACGCCGCTCGACGAGACGCCGATTCCGATCGCCGTTCCGCCGAAGCCGGGCTTCCATCCTTCGGTGGCGTGGACAGGGAGGCTGTTCCTCATCGGCTGGGCCTCGTTCAACGAAGTGCACCTCACGAAACTCTCCCGGACCGGCGCGATTCTCGGCGACAAGGTGATCGGAACCGATGGGGTCGGCCCATTGGTCTCCTGCGCCGCGGGCAACTGCGTTGTCGTGCGGAGCCGGGTGCTGTTTCCCTCGTTCTCGTATCAGATCGTCGTCACGCCGATCGACGATGCCGGCGAGATCACGTTCGGCGATACGGTGATCGAAACGGGGAGTCAGGAAATCGAGCGCCTCGCCACGGGTGCGAGCGACAGCAGAATCATCGTCACGTGGCAGGACTTCGATTCGCATTTCAACGCCGCCGAACGCCAGCAACTGTTCGCGTCGGTGGTCACCACGGACGGGAGTGCGACGGCTCCGGTCGAGCTCGCGAGCAACTCCACGTTCGACAACGACCTCGGGCAGCAGGAAGTGGCGTCCGACGGCTCGTCCTTTTTCGTCGCCTGGCCGTTCGGCCCCCAGCCGTTGAGCCGAACATATGGACGAAAGATCACCGCGGAGGGACAGCTCGCCGGCCAGCCCAACCTGATCGGGTCCTCCGAGTTCGTTGCGCCGGCGGGCATAGTCCGCGCGGCCGGTGGTTACGTCGTTTTGTCCGCGAACTCTGGAGGCTATCCGTCTGCGCAGCGAATCGACCTCAACGGAAATGCGGTCGGGGCGCCGCGGCCGATTCCGGTAAGCACGACGGGCGAGTCGATCCTGCTTCCGGCCGGGAATGGCACCAACGCGCTGCTGGTCTGGACAAACGAGCACGTCTACCGCTCGTTCGTCGATCTCGCCGCCGGTTCGGCCGAGCCTCCCACGGTCGTCAGCATCAGCGCGGCAGCGCAGACGCGGCCGGCGATCGCTGCAAATGCGAGCGGCACATTCGTGGCGTGGTCGGAGACAACGTTCGATCGCCCGCAGATCCGCGCGGCGAGGGTTGGTCCCGACGGCAACACGGCCGATCCCCAAATCCTCGACTCGAATGCGGCGTTGTACGGAGGACCGGCGATCGCATCGAACGGACGGGAGTCCCTTGTGGTGTGGCAGCACGCGCTCGAGCCGGACCTCACCAGCCGGCTCATTGCGGAACGGCTCGACGTCTCCGGCGCACCGATCGAGCAGTTCGGTTTGACCACGACGGCGTGTGTGTCGTACGACGACCTGCCTGCGCACGTCGCGTCCGACGGTCGCGATTTCCTCGTGACGTGGGCCGATTGCGCTGCGAACGAAAAGCGCCTGATGGCGGTCGTGATCAGCGCCGCCGGTGCCGGTGCGCCGCGCGTCGTGTCACGCGGGAGCGACGACACGGTGAGCGGTGGAATCGCCTGGAACGGTGTGCACTATCTCATCACGTGGCGCGACGGCGACAGCGTCCCGGCGCCGTGCGAACCGCCGCCGTGCTTCGATTATCACCTCCGTGCTCTGCGATTGAACCGCGACGGCAGCGCGGCCGACGCGGCGCCGATTGTGCTTCGTGACCGAACGATCGTGACCGGTACAACCGCGGCTGCCTGGGACGGAACGCGGTTCCACGTCGCGTGGCCGGAGATCGGATCGATCCTCGATGCCCTCGTCTCCGCCGACGGCGTTCCGGAACAGCCGCGAACGGTTGCAACCACGCGCAACATCTTTCGCGACGTCGACGCCACGGCCGATGGGTCCGCGGTCGTACTCACGTGGTTCGACGACGACGGTGATCCGATGATGGCGCGTCTCCGCGACGCAAACGGCTTCCCGCCTGTGGTGTTCCGGGTGACGAATTCACATGACGAGGAGCAGTGGCCGGCCGTCGCGACGGTGCGGCCGGGTGAGGTGGTCGTCGTCTACCAGCGCGACGCCCACGAGCGGCAGTACGCCGGCGCGAACCGCATCTTCCTGCGGACGATCGAGTTCGGCGGTCGTCAGCGGGCCGTGCGTCATTAGGGTGACAACCGTCACGACGCCACGTGCGCCCCATCTCGGCTCTTCGTTTGGGCCTCCTGCTACGGTTCGCGTCGGAGGTTCCGATGCGCCCAGTCGCCGAACCGTGGAAGATCAAGACCGTCGAACCGCTGCGCATGACCACGCGCGCGGAGCGCCAGAGCGCCATCGCTGAAGCTGGTTACAACACCTTTCTTCTCAAGAGCGACGACGTTTACATCGACCTGCTGACCGACAGCGGCACGAACGCCATGAGCGACCGCCAGTGGTCGGCGATGATGCTGGCCGACGAGGCCTACGCCGGCGCGCGATCCTTCTTCAAGATGGAGAAGGCCGTCCAGGAGATCTACGGCTTCAAGTACATGGTGCCGACCCATCAGGGCCGCGGCGCCGAGCATCTCATCTCCCGCATTCTCATCCGGCCGGGCCATGTCATCCCCGGCAACATGTACTTCACGACCACGCGCGCCCATCAGGAGCTGCAGGGCGGCCAGTTCGTCGACGTCGTGATCGACGAAGCGCACGATCCGAGCTCGGAGCATCCGTTCAAGGGCAACGTCGACATCTACAAACTGACGGACGTGATCGAGCGCGTGGGCGCCGACAACGTTCCGTACATCAACGTCGCCTGCACGGTGAATCTGGCCGGCGGGCAGCCGGTCTCGATGTCGAACATCCGCGCGACGCGCGAGCTCTGCACGATGTTCGGCATTCGCATGTGGTGCGACGCCACGCGCGCCGTCGAGAACGCGTACTTCATCAAGGAGCGCGAGTACGGTTACGCCGACAAACCCGTCCGCGAGATCCTTCACGAAATGATGTCCTACTTCGACGGCTGCACGATGTCGGCGAAGAAAGACTGCCTGGTCAACATGGGCGGGTTCCTGGCGATGAACGATCCGGGGATCCTGCAGGAAGCACGCGAGCAGGTCGTGATCTTCGAAGGAATGCCGACGTACGGCGGACTCTCCGGCCGCGACATGGAAGCGATCGCCCAGGGCATCTACGAGATGGTCGACGACGCGTACATCGCGCATCGCATCGCGCAGGTTCGCTACCTCGGCGGACAGCTCCTGAGCGCGGGCGTGCCGATCGTCGTACCGGTCGGCGGCCACGCGGTGTTCCTCGACGCGCGCCGCTTCCTTCCGCACCTCGATCAGGACCAGTTCCCGGCGCAGTCGCTCGCGGCCGCGCTCTATGTCGACAGCGGCGTTCGCGCGATGGAGCGCGGCATCGTCTCGGCGGGACGCGATCCGATCACGCGCGAGAACCGCAAGACGCGGCTCGAGCTCGTGCGTCTGACGATCCCACGCCGCGTCTACACCGACCGGCACATGGACGTCGTCGCCTGGTCGGTCAAATCGCTGTACGAGCGCCGCGATGAGATCGCGGGATTGAAGATGGTCTACGAGCCTCAGACGTTGCGATTCTTCACCGCGCGATTCGAACCGCTTCCCGTGCGCGTCGAAGAGCCGGCCTACGCCTGAAAGGAGAGAGTGCCTACGTGTTCCGAATCGTTGATGCCAAAACGCTTGGTCCTGGTGTGAAGCAGTTCGACATCGAGGCGCCGCGCATCGCCCGGAAACAGCAGCCGGGCCAGTTCGTGATCATCCGCGTGTACGAGGCGGGCGAGCGCATCCCGCTGACCATCAAATCATCGGACCCGGCCCGCGGCACGATCTCGATCGTCGTGCAGGCCATCGGCAAGACGACTTCGCTGCTCAACGAGCTCGGCAAAGGCGACGCGATCCTCGACGTCGTCGGCCCCTTAGGCAAACCATCGGAGATCGAACAGTACGGCCGCTGCATCGTCATCGGCGGCGGCGTCGGCACGGCGATCGCGCTGCCAACCGCACGCGCGCTCCGCGACGCCGGCAACAACGTCATCTCCATCCTCGGCGCGCGCACGAAGGACCTGCTCATCCTCGAGAAAGAAGTGCGTGACGCCAGCGACGAAGTCTTCGTCATGACCGACGACGGCAGCTACGGCGGGAAGGGACTCGTGACCGACAAGCTCCGCGAGCTCATCGCGCAGTTCAAGGTCGACTTCGTCCTCGCCATCGGACCCGTCCCCATGATGCGCGCCGTGGCTGAAACCACGCGCGAGAAGAAGATCAAGACCGTCGTCAGCCTGAACTCGATCATGGTCGACGGAACGGGCATGTGCGGCGGCTGCCGCGTGTCCGTCAACAACGAGAGCAAATTTGCATGCGTCGACGGTCCGGAGTTCGACGCGCACACGGTCGACTTCCAGGTCCTCACACAGAGGAACGCGATGTACCGCGACCACGAACAGCACGCGCTTGCGCATTTCCGCGAACACAAGGCCGAAGAGGTCAAGCGGGCCAAAGGAGCATGCGCTCATGAATAAGGTCAACACCATTCCGAACAAAGAGCGGATGAAGATGCCGCGGCAGCACATGCCGGAATGTCCTCCGCTGGTCCGCGCCCGCAACTTCGACGAAGTGAACCTCGGGTTCGATATCGAGAGAGCGATTCTCGAGTCGCTGCGCTGCCTCGGATGCGCGAAGCCGACGTGCACGCGCGGCTGCCCCGTCGGCGTCGACGTGAAGCAGTTCCTCGTCCACATCATCAACCGCGATTACATCGGCGCCGCCGCCGTGATCCGCCGCGACAACGCGCTGCCGGCGATCACCGGACGCGTCTGCCCGCAGGAAGATCAGTGCGAGGGCGACTGCCTCATGACCAAGCGCGTCGACGCGGTGGCGATCGGACACCTCGAGCGCTTCGTCGCCGATTACGAACGGCGCACCGGACAGATCGGCATCCCGCAGAACGCGCCCGCCAGCGGAAAGAAAGTTGCCATCGTCGGCAGCGGTCCCGCAGGACTGAGCGCTGCGGGCGATCTCGTTCAGAAGGGCCATGAAGTCCGAGTGTTGGAAGCGCTGCACGAGCTCGGCGGCGTTCTCGTGTATGGCATCCCGGAGTTCCGCCTGCCGAAGGACATCGTGCGCCAGGAAATCGACGTGCTCCGCAAGATGGGCGTGCAGTTCGAGACGAACGTCGTCGTCGGCAAGACCGTCACGATCGACGAGCTGTTCAACGAAGAAGGCTACGACGCGATCTTCGTCGCCACCGGCGCGGGACTCCCGCAGTTCCTCGGCGTCCCCGGCGAAAACCTCAACGGCGTCTACTCGGCGAACGAGTTCCTGACGCGCGTGAATTTGATGCGTGCGTATCGCTTCCCCGAATTCGACGAGCCCGTGTACAACTGCCGCGACAAAGACGTCGTCGTGGTCGGGGGCGGCAACACCGCGATGGATGCGGTCCGCACTTCGCTTCGCCTCGGCGCGCGCAAAGCGACGCTCGTCTATCGCCGCAGCGAGACGGAGATGCCGGCGCGCAAGGAAGAGGTCAAGCACGCGAAGGAAGAGGGAGTCGACTTCCAGATGCTCACGAATCCGGTCGAGATGATCGGCGACGCGAAGGGCTGGCTGACCGGCGTGCGCTGCGTGCGCATGGAGCTGGGCGAGCCGGGACCGGACGGCCGGCGCAAGCCTGTGCCGGTCGCGGGATCGGAGTTCGTGATCGATGCGTCGCTCGTGATCGTGGCCGTCGGAACGTCAGCGAACCCGCTGGTGCAGTCGACCACGCCCGATCTGAAGACGAACCGGAAGAACTACATCGAAGCCGATCCGGAGACGCTGCGCACCTCGAAGAAGGGCGTGTTCGCAGGCGGGGACATCGTCACCGGCGGCGCGACGGTCATTCTCGCGATGGGCGCCGGCCGCAAAGCGGCGAAGGCGATCCACGAATACCTGACCTCGGGCCAGTGGGAAACCGCGGTGAACTGAGTGGAGCGGCGGGCTTCAGCCCGCCGTCAGCTCGCGCAGGCGCTCCGCCGACCCAGAGCGATCACACCGACGAGCTCGATTCCGATCCCGGCGCCGATCACAACGCCCGTGACGAAGTCGCCGCGCCAGAACGCCGGTAGCGCGAGCCCAAGTCGGGGATAGATCACGACGATCAGCAGGCCGATCGAGACGAGAAAGTATGGGAAGCGGCGACGGAAGTTCACAGGAATGGACCCGCACGTTGATACGGACTGCTCGCGGGCGGGTTTCCGCCCCCAGCCGAGTTACTCTTACAGGATCGTGACACTCGAACCCGGCAGCCGCGTGGGCGGGTACGAGATTCTTGCGCCGCTCGGCGCGGGAGGCATGGGTGAGGTCTACCGAGCCCGCGACCACCGCCTCGGCCGCGATGTGGCGCTGAAGGTTCTCCCCGAATCGCTGCTCGACAATCAGGATCGACTACACCGTTTCCAGCGCGAGGCGCAGACCGCCGGCGGGCTGAGCCATCCGAACCTGCTGACCGTTCACGAGCTCGGCGTCGACGCGGGGCGTCCGTTCATCGTCTCGGAGCTGATCGAAGGATCGACCCTGCGCGAGCGCATGAGCGCCGGTCCGCTGCCGCCGAAGCGTGCGATCGACTACGCCGCGCAGATCGCCGAGGGTCTGGCCGCGGCGCACGAGCGCGGTGTCGTGCATCGTGATCTGAAACCGGAGAACATCGCCGTAACTCGCGATGGCCGCGTGAAGATCCTCGACTTCGGTCTGGCTAAAACCACCACGCGAGCGACGTCCCCTCCAGCCGACGGAACAACGGTCGCCCGCAACTCCACCGAGCCCGGCGCGGTTCTCGGCACGGCCGGCTACATGTCGCCTGAGCAAGTGCGAGGAGAAGTCGTCGACAGCCGTTCGGACATCTTCTCGCTCGGCGCGATCCTCTACGAGATGCTCTCCGGCCGTCGCGCGTTCGAGGGATCGTCGTCGGTCGACACGATGCACGCGATCCTGCACCGCGATCCGCCCGAGCTTTCGCAGACGAACGCCGACATTCCACCGGCGTTGCACCGCATCGCCGATCACTGTCTGGAAAAGGACCGCGAGCGTCGATTTCAATCCGCCCGCGATCTGGCGTTCGATCTCGCGAACGTTTCCGGCACCTCGGCCGAGCTCATCGCGCCGAAACACCGCGCGCGAATGCCGTCCGTCGCTCTGTGGCTCGTAGCGATGGCCGCCGTTGCAGCCATTGCCGCATTCGCCGGCCGGGAGCTGGCTCGCGGCTCGGTGCCGACATTTCAACGGCTCACGTTCCGGCCGCGGTTCGCTCCACTGGGCTTGTTCACTCCCGACCAGCAATCGTTCATCTACTCGAATCAGGGTCACCCCGAACAGATGGACGTATCGATTTTTCCGATCGGAAGCGCTGAGGGCCGTCCGATCGGATTGCACCAGGCGTTCGCCACGAGCGTGTCCCGCAACGGCGAGCTGGCCGTGCTGCTCAACGCGCGATTCGAAGGCGGTTTCACCTTCCGCGGTACGCTGGGCCGCGTTCCGATTGGCGGCGGCGCGCCGAAGGAGATTGCCGAGGACGTGGATTGGGCGGACTGGACTCCGTCCGGCGACGCGCTGCTCGTCCTTCGGAGGATCAACGGCAAGGCGCGCATCGAGTTGCCGGTCGGCAACGTCCTTTACGAAACGCCGGGCTGGATCAGCACGCCGAGGATTTCGCCCGACGGGCAGTCGATCGCGTTCGTCGATCATCCGTTTCTTGGCGACGACAGCGGCTCTGTCGCGCTCGTGACTTCCGGGCGGAAAGCGAAGGTCCTGACGCCGATGTACGCGAGTCTCGAGGGTCTGGCGTGGAAGTCGGACGACAAAGAGATCTTGTACACGGGCGCGGAAAAGGGCAATGCGCGTGTGCTGTACGGCGTCACGCCCTCGGGACGGCTGCGGCGCATCGCCAGCTCGGCCGGCGCCCTGACGATCTGCGACATCGCACGCGACGGCCGCATCCTCATCGTGCAGGGCAACGACAGGGTTCGCGCGTTCGTGGGCAGCGTCAACGAGCCGGTTGATCACGAGATGGGCTGGCTGGACTGGTCGACCGTTCGCGCGATATCGAACGACGGTTCGCTCCTGCTGTTCGAGGAGAGCGGCGAAGGCGGCGGCAAGAACTATTCGGTCTATGTCCGTCGCACCGACGGATCGCCGCCCATCCGCCTCGGCGACGGAATCGGCGTCGATCTCTCGCGCGACGGGAAATTCGCGCTGGCGATCGCGCCGCTCAACGGGCGGCCGCAACTCGTCGTCTATCCGATCGGAGCGGGTGAGCCGAGACGGGTCACGGCCGACAAGCTGAAGTACGAAAGCGCACGCTGGGCCGCCGGAGGTGCCATCCTTGCGCGCGCGAGCGATGGTGAGCATCCCCAGCGCGTGTACCTGCTCAGCGGCGGAGCGCCACGGCCGCTGACCGCGGAAGGCGTGACCCAGGGCCCATTCGTATCGGCAGACGGCCGTCGGTTCTGTGCGAGGATGAGCAACGGAATCGTGGCGGTGTATTCGATCGACGGGCGAGTAGAAACGACCTTGCCGGAGATCGGACGGCAGTTCGCAATCGGTGGGTGGAGCGCGGACGGCAGCGACCTGTTTCTGATGGCTCGCGTGGCGCACCCGAGTCCTATCTACCGGTTCAATCTGGCCACGCGACAGATGCAGTTGCTCAAGAGCATCGTGACTCAGGAATCGACTCTCGGAACGGCCGGGTTCGTGATGACGCCCGACGGCCGCAAATACGCTTACAGCATGGCGGACAGCGCGTCCGATCTCTACCTGCTCGAAGGCGCAAAGTAGCGTCAGTGATGCGCACGATTCTCTGGCGCGTGCTCGAGTGGCCGATCGCGCTGAGCTGGGCGCTGTTCGCATGGTTCATCACAGCGACGTCGCGAATTGAAGCGAGCGGCGAAATCGACGGCCCTGCGATCTTCGTCAACTGGCATCGGTATCAGTCCTTCCTCATCGCGCATCACGGCGAGCGCAGAAGGTGGATGCTGGTGAGCCCGGCGCCGCCGCTGACGCCGATCGCGCGCTTCTGCCGTCTCATGGGCCTCCGGCTCGTGCGCGGAGCGTCGGGCGAGCGCGGGCGGGCGGCGCTCGATGAGCTGAAAGAAGTCTTGCGTTGCGGAGAGTCGGTAGCGCTGGCGGTCGACGGTCCGCACGGTCCGCGCTTTCGTGCGAAGCGCGGCTGCGTCGATCTGGCGAAAGCGGCCGGAGTTCCGATCGTGCCGATCGCGTACCGCTGCAGCCGCGCCCACGAGTTCCGCTGGCGATGGGACCACATGCTGATGCCGCTTCCGTTTGGACGCATCGAGATCGTTTGCGGCGTGCCGATGGCTCCGTCCGGCAGCGATGAAGAAGTCCTCGCCAGGGTCGAAACAGGGCTCAACGCACTCGACGCCACTTCGTGACAGCCGGCCGCCGCAAACGCGCCGTAGCATCGCGCCACAACTGGCGGAGGTGCGATGCCCACGAAGCTGATCGTGAACGGATCGGTGCGCAACGTGAGCGCCGAGGGAAATACGCCGCTGCTTTGGGTCTTGCGCGATGAGCTCGCGTTGACCGGCACCAAATTCGGCTGCGGCATGGGTCTTTGCGGCTCATGCACCGTTCTCGCCGACGGAGAAGCGATTCGATCGTGCAGCGCGCCGCTGTCCGTTGTCGCGGGAAAGAAGATCACGACGATCGAGGGTCTGTCCGCGAACGGCGATCATCCGCTGCAGCGCGCATGGACAGAGGAGAACGTCGCACAATGCGGATACTGCCAGGCAGGCCAGATCATGCAGGCCGCGGCGCTCCTCAAGAAGAACAAGGCCCCGAGCGACTCCGACATCGATACGGCGATGGAAGGCAACGCCTGTCGCTGCGGCACATATCAGCGCATCCGCAAAGCGATTCATCGGGCCGCGGGCGAGGTGACGTCGTGAACGTCGTGAAAGTCAGCCGCCGCGACTTCGTGAAGGTTGCCGGCGCAGGCTCCGCCGGGCTCGTCCTCGCGCTTCGATTCCCTATATCTGCGCGTGGCGACGCCAAGAAAACCGCGGCGCTCGGAACGTACGTCGAGATCACGCCGGCCGGCGACGTCATCATCTACGTTCCGCAGCAGGAGATGGGTCAGGGCGTGCGCACGGCGCTGCCGATGATCGTCGCCGACGAGCTCGACGCCGACTGGAGCCGCGTCAAAGTCAGGCAGGCTGAAATCGACCCGAAATTCGGCAGCCTCGGAACCGGCGGCAGCGGCAGCGTGCAGGGGCGCTGGATGGAGTTGCGCAAAGCCGGTGCGACCGCGCGGGCGATGCTCGTCGCTGCGGCGGCTGCGCGATGGGGCGTCGATGCGAAAGACGTCACCGTCGCGAACGGCGTGATCACGCATGGCGACCAGCGCCTCGCATTCGGCGATGTTGCGGAAGATGCGTCCAAGCTGCCTGTCCCGAAGGACGTGACGCTGAAGGATCCGTCGAAGTTCACGATCATCGGCAGGAAGGCGAATCGCGTCGACAACCGCGACGTCGTCACGGGTAAGGCGACCTTCGGCGCCGACGTGCACGTTGCCGGCATGCTCTACGCCGTCGTCGCACGGTCACCCGTCTTCGGCGGAACGCCGGCGACCGTCGACGACACGAGAGCGAAGTCGCTCCCGGGCGTGAAGCAGGTGGTGCGCGTCGACGCGATCGGAACCGATCTGCCGTGGAGCGGCGTCGCCGTCGTCGCCGACTCGACGTGGCACGCGATCAAAGGCCGCGAAGCGCTTGTCGTGAAATGGAACGAAGGCGCGAACGCGACCGAGAGCACGACGCGGATTCGCGAGGCGATGCTGCGCGGGCTGACGTCGCCGGATCCGTTCCGGTTCAGGAACAAGGGCGACGTCGACGCGGCGCTCGCATCGGCGGCGACGAAGATCGAATCGATCTACGAGCTCCCGTTCCTCGCGCACGCGACGATGGAGCCGCAGAACGCGACGGTCAGCGTGACCGACAGCGGCACGGACGTGTGGGCGCCGACGCAATTCCCCGACTCGGCGCAGCGCGCGCTCGCGCGCGCTCTGAAGCTCAAGCCCGAGCAGATCAAGGTCCACACGACGCTCCTCGGCGGCGGGTTCGGACGGCGCATCAACAACGACTACGTTCTCGAGGCGGCGCTGATCTCGAAAGCCGTCGGTGCACCGGTTCATGTGCAGTGGACGCGCGAAGACGACATGACCCACGACTTCTTCCGTCCGGCGAGCATGCACAAGCTCACCGGCGGGCTCGATGCGAACGGCAACCTCGTCGCGTACCTGCATCGCATGGCCATGCCGTCTGTGCGGTCGTATTACCGCTCGAAAGGCGATCTCAGCGAAGCGCGAGGTCTCGACGAGTTCTTTGAGCTCGTGCCGAATTCGCGCGGCGAATTCGTTCTCGTCGACACGCCGGTTCCGCGCGGGTGGTGGCGCGCGGTCGGCGCGGTCGCGAACGGGTTCGTCATCCAGTCGTTCCTCGACGAGATGGCTCACGCCGCGCACAAAGACCCCATCGACTTCCAGCTCGCCCTCCTCGGCAAAGGAACGGTCATTCCGTCGTCGGACAAGGAGGAGAAGGACTACCCGTTCTCCGGCGATCGCGTGAGGGCCTTGATCGAGACGGTGCGCGACAAGTCGGGATGGGACAAGCCGCTGCCGCCCGGACGTGCGCGCGGGTTCGCTTGGTTGTACGACTCGCTGACTCCGTGCGCGCAGGTCGCAGAGGTTTCGGTTGGGAAAGACGGAACGCCGCGCGTACATCGCGTGACGGCCGCCATCGACTGCGGGATCGCCGTGAATCCGGACGGAGTCGCGGCGCAGGTCGAAGGGGGAGTGATGTTCGGCCTGACCGCGGCGATGAAGGACGCGATCACGATCGCGAACGGGCGCGTGCAGCAGTCAAACTTCAACGACTACGAACTGCTGCGCATCAGAGACATGCCGGTCGTCGACGTGCACATCATGCCGAGCGACCACCTCCCGACCGGGACCGGCGAGCCGCCAGTGCCGCCGATCGCGCCTGCGGTCGCGAACGCGCTGTTCGCGCTGACGGGCAAGCGCGTGCGCAAGCTGCCCATCGTGGCGTAAGGGGTCAGGTCTGCAGTTCCCAGTTTTTTCTTCCATACGTAGAAAAAACTGGGAACTGCAGACCTGACCCCAAACCTTTACTTCGGGATCACGCCGGTGAACACGTACGCCTGCAGCAAGGCGATGATGCCGATGACGGCTGCGCCCGCGACCGAGTGCCACCAGACCGTGCGGAAAATCGGCCCGAGCGCGTGCGCGCGTTCGTACTCGTCCTCGTAGCACGCGGCGCACGCGACCATGATCGATTGCGCGTCGATCATCTTGCCCATCACGCCGCCCGTCGAGTTCGTGGCCACGATCAGAATCTCGTTCATGTGCAGTTGCTGCGCGGTGATCCTCTGCAGGCTTCCGAACAGCGCATTGGACGCCGTGTCCGATCCGGTGAGGAACACTCCCAGCCATCCCAGGTACGCGGCGAAGAATGGATACAGCACGCCCGCGGAGGTGAACGCGAGTCCCAGGACTGCATCGGTCCCCGCGTACCGCGTCAGGAATCCGAGGCCGAGGACCTGGCCGATGACGAGGACGGGAATTTTCATGCGCTTCGCCGTTCGCGCCACCGCTTCTCTCCATTGCGCAGCGCTCAACCCAAGAATCAGACCGGTGAGGAGGGCCGCGAAGAACACGCCCGTTCCCGCAGCGGACAGATAGTTGATCGTGAACTTCGCCGCTTCCGGCTTCGCACCCGGTTTCGCGACGGGCGGCATGCGCTGCACCTTGTTGTTCAGGTCAGGCATCTCCCACACCGGCAGCGACCAGGTTCCGGCGAACTTCGAGCCGACCAGAGTCGTCTCGAACTTATGGTTCTTGAACAGCTCGTTCATCTTCGTCTTGAACGTCGGCGTGCCCCACAGCGCGCAGCAGAGGATCAGCACGGCCCACGGCGTCCACGCGTAGAGGGTCTCGCCGACGGTGTAGCGATACGTCCAATCCGGACTTCCGCCCGGCTCGTTGGCGGGTGCCGGCCCGTTCGTCGTCGCGGCGATCGCCGGGGCCGGCGTCTCCATCTCCGACTTCAGCATGAAGCGCGTCTTCGGATGCCAGACGAAGCGCAGGAAGAGCGCCGTGCAGAGGACCGAGAACACGCCGGCGACGACGTCGGTCATCAGATGCAGCGTCGCCGTGCCCGATGCGAACCACTGCATCGCCGCGAAGCTGACTCCCGAGACGAGCGCGCCCGGCCACACTTCGAAGGCCTGCTTCCACGTTCCGCCTTCCATCTTCACGAACGTGACGACGAGCCAGAACGGAACGAGCACCGATACGAACGGCAACTGATGTCCGGCCATCGTCGACAGCTTGAGCTGATCGAGTCCGCTCACCGCCGCCAGAGTGACGATCGGTGTGCCGATCGCGCCCCACGCCACGGGCGCAGTATTCGCGAGCAGATTCAGCACGGCCGACTGAAACGGCGAGTACCCGAGTCCAACCATGACTGCACCGGCGATCGCCACCGGCGTGCCGAAGCCTGAGGTCCCCTCGATGATCGCGCCGAACGAGAAGGCGATCAGCAGAACCTGCAGGCGGCGATCGAAGGAGATGTGGATGATCGACTCCTTCACGATCTCGAACTTTCCGGTGATCACGGTCATCGTGTAGAGGAACATCGCCGCGATGACGATCCAGATGATGCCGAGAAATCCCGACAGCGCGCCGAGGACCCAGGCCGAGATCGCCATTCCGAGCGGCATCCGGAACGCGATGCACGACACCAGGAACGCGGCCAGCACGCCGTAGAACGCGGCGTACGGCGCCGAAACGCCCAGCCGTCTGACCCCGCGCTTATCGCGATGCGGATGCAGCGCGATGAAGTAGAGAAGGACGAGGATGGGGACTGCGGCAATCAGCGTCGACAGGAAAACGCTGCCGGTCGGGTTGTAGTCCTGGTGGTACATGTGGTCCTCCGATCGTCACCGGGGAAAAAACCACGTCACCAATGTTTGGGCTTTGGGTTGACATACTATAGAACGCCTTCGGGACAGACAATGAGTGCAACGATCGAAGTGACCGGCCGCAAGCTCTCCGAGTCCGAACAGATCCTGACGCACGAGGCCCTCGATTTCATCAGCGACCTGCATCGAAAGTTCAACCCGACGCGCCTGAAGCTGCTCGAACGCCGCGCCGAACGCTTCCGCGCGCTGCAGCGCGGCGAGCAGTTCCGCTTTCTCCCCGAAACCGAAGAGATCCGCCGCAGCAACTGGAAAGTCGCGCCGGTGCCGTCCGATCTGCAGCGCCGTCACGTCGAGATCACCGGCCCGGTCGAGCGCAAGATGATGATCAACGCGTTCAACTCCGGGGCCGACGTCTTCATGGCCGACTTCGAAGACGCGCTCTCGCCGACGTGGGAGAACGTCGTCGTCGGTCACGTCAACCTGATTGACGCCGTCCGCCGCAAGCTCGCCTTCACGTCGCCGGAAGGGAAGCAGTACAAGCTGAACGAAAGAATCGCCACGCTGCTCGTGCGTCCGCGCGGCTGGCATCTCACCGAAAAGCATATTGAAGTCGACGGGCAGCCGATGTCCGCGAGCCTCTCCGACTTCGGCCTGACGTTCTTCCACAACGCGAAGGAGCAGCTCAAGCGCGGCACCGGTCCGTACTTCTATTTGCCGAAGATGGAATCGCACCTGGAGGCGCGCCTCTGGAACGACGTCTTCTTCGCCGCCGAGGACGCCCTCGGCGTTCCGCGTGGAAGCGTGCGTGCGACGGTGCTCATCGAGACCTTTCCTGCCGCGTTCGAAATGGACGAGATCCTGTACGAGCTCCGCGACCACATGAGCGGTGAGAACGCCGGCCGCTGGGACTACATCTTCTCGACGATCAAGAAAATGCGCGTGAAACCCGGACTCTTTCTCCCGGACCGCGCGCAGATCACGATGACCGTCCCGTTCATGCGCGCGTACACCGAGCTGCTGATCAGGACGAATCACCGCCGCGGCGCGCACGCGATGGGTGGCATGGCGCCGTTCATTCCGAGCCGCAAGGATCCGGAGATCAACGCCTCCGCGCTGGCGAAGGTGCGCGAAGACAAACTGCGCGAGGCGAAGGACGGGTTCGACGGCACGTGGGTCGCGCATCCCGACCTCGTGCCGGTCGCGAAAGATGTCTTCGACAAAGCCCTCGGTCCCAAGCCGCATCAGAAGGAGCGCATGCGCGAGGACGTCAACGTACGCGCCGAGCAGCTCACCGATCTGAACATCCCGAACGCGACCGTCACCGAGGCCGGCGTGCGCAACAACATCAGCGTGGCGTTGCAGTACCTGTCGTCGTGGTTGTCGGGCAACGGCGCGGTCGGCATCTTCAATCTGATGGAAGACGCCGCGACCGCAGAGATCTCCCGCTCGCAGCTCTGGCTGTGGGTTCATAACGAAAGCAAGATGAACGACGGCCGGCCGATGACCGTCGCGCTCTATCGTCAGCTGCGCGACGAAGAAGTGAAGAAGCTCGCCGGTCTGCCGGCCGAGGCGCATCTGCCGGAAGCGGTCAAAATGGTCGACGCGCTCGTGGTCAACAAAGACTTTCCGGAGTTCCTGACGCTGTCTGCTTATCAGCAGTTGGATTAGGAATCGTTGTCATTCCGAGCGCCGAAGAGCGCGAGGAATCTGGGCGGTGGCGCGTTCCCCCGCCCGGATTCCTCGCTGTCTTCGCGGCTCGGAATGACATCGGCATCAATCGACTCGAAACTCATCGCGCGTTTCTCCGCGATCGTCGGCGACGAGCAGTGCATCTGGAAGCCGGAGCAGATCCAGACCTACGAGTGCGACGCGCTCACGAGCTTCCACGCCAAGCCCGGACTCGTCGTGCTCCCGCGATCAACTGAAGAAGTGGTGAAGGTCGTGAAGCTCGCGCGTGAAGCGGGACTGCCGATCGTGCCGCGCGGGTCGGGCACCGGACTCTCCGGCGGTGCGCTTCCTGTCGCGGGTTGTGTGCTCCTCGGACTCTCACGCATGAAGCGCATCCTCGAAGTCGATCTCGAGAATCAGTGGGTGCGCGTCGAGCCGGGCGTCATCAATCTCGAGATCACGAAACGCATCGCGCCGCACGGCTACTACTACGCGCCCGATCCGTCATCGCAGCAGGTCTGCACGATCGGCGGCAACGTCGCCGAGAACTCCGGCGGCGCGCATTGCCTGAAGTACGGCTTCACCACGAACCACGTCCTCGGCGCTCGCATCGTCCTCGGCGATGGCTCGATCGTCGACCTCGGCGGACCCGTGCTCGATCCGCCGGGCTACGACCTTCGCGGCGCGCTCGTCGGCAGTGAGGGGACGCTCTGCATCGTCACCGAAGTGGTGCTGCGCATCCTGCGGAAGCCGGAGGCGACGCGCACATTCTTCGCGACGTTTCCGTCGACCACCGAAGCGGGCAACGCGGTGTCCTTCATCATCGCGGCGGGCATCCTGCCGGCCGCGATCGAGATGATGGATCGTCTCGCGATCGTGGCGATCAAGGCGGCCACCGGAGTCGACTGGCCGGATGTCGGCGCGGCGCTGTTGATGGACGTCGACGGACCGGCCGCCGAAGTCGAGCACACAGCAGCCGAGGCGACGGAGCTGGCGCGCAAAGCGGGAGCGATCGAGATTCGCATTCCCCGCGATGCCGCCGAGCGCGAGACGATGTGGCGCGGACGCAAGAGCGCGTTCGCGGCGGTCGGTCGCATCAGCCCGAACTACGTCGTGCAGGACGGCGTGATCCCGCGATCCGAGATCGCGCGCGTGCTGCGCGAGATCGAGCGGCTGTCGAACGAGTCGGGCCTGCGCATCGCGAACGTGTTCCACGCCGGCGACGGCAATCTGCATCCGCTCGTTCTGTACGACGCCGCGGTCCCGGGGCAGGAGGCGCTCGCGGAGAACATTGCCGGGGAGATCCTGAAGATCTGCGTGCGCAGTGGCGGCTCGATCACCGGCGAGCACGGAGTCGGCGCCGACAAGGCGGCGTACATGGCCGACATGTTCTCCGAGGAAGATCTGGCAACGATGAACATGGTGCGCTGCTCGTTCGATCCGGAGATGCGCTTCAATCCCGGCAAGGTCTTTCCGACGCCGCGGCTGTGCGGCGACAAGCCCGGCAAGTACGTCGCGCACGCGACCGAAATCGCAGGCCTCGCGGGGCGCGGCTGATGATTGCGCACTCGCCCGCGAATGTCGACGAAGCTTCCGCCGTAATGGCGCTGACATATCGCGAGAAGCAGCGCGTCACGTTCATCGGCGGCGGCACGCAGCAGCAGCTGGGCAATCCGCCGGCGGACGTCGACGCGGAGATCCGCACTGCGCGGATGAACCGCATCCTCGAGTACGCGCCGGCGGACATGGTCATGCGCGTCGAAGCCGGTGCGACGCTCGCCCAGGTTCAAGCGGCAGCGCGTGAGCATCGGCAGATGCTCGCGCTCGATCCGCCCAACCCGGATCGCTCGACCATCGGCGGGATGGTCGCGACGGGTGCTTACGGTCCGCGGCGCGCGCGCTTCGGCGCGGTTCGCGATCTCATCATCGGCGTGACGCTCGTGCGCGGCGATGGCGTGGTGGCGCGCGGCGGCGGCAAGGTCGTGAAGAACGTTGCCGGCTTCGATCTGCCGAAAGTCGCCTGCGGCTCGCTCGGCACGCTCGGCATGATCGCCGATGCGACGTTCCGGCTGCATCCGCTGCCGGAGTCGAGCGAGACGGTCGTCTTCGAGCGACTGACACCCGAGGACGTCGTCAGTCTGGTGGCGTCGGTACGCCAGGCGCAGCTCGAGCCGACGTCGGCCGTCGCGCTGCGCACCAATCACGGCACGTACGACCTCGTCATCCGCTTCGAGGGTTTCGCGAAGGGCGTCGAGCAGCAGACATCCGGAGTGCGGCGGCTCGCCGCCGGTTTGCGCATGTCAGAGAGCGGTGGGAAGCCACAGCACTCCCTGGATGAGGCGCGGACAAACGGCGCGCTGCGGATCAAACTCGGCACGCTACCGACGCGACTCCCCGCCGTCGACGCCGTTCTCGAGCCGCTGCTCGCGGCGCTCGATCGCTCGTCATTCGCGTGGTACGCGACCCTCGGCCTCGGCTTCGCGTCAGGCAACGCCAGCGACATGCGCGCGGTCGTCGCTGCGTTGCAAGCCGCCCGCAGCGCTCTCGTCGAAACCGGCGGGTGGCTCGTCATCGACGCCGCGCCGGCTGAGGTGAGACGAGAGGTCGACGCGTGGGGTCCGAAGCCGGGCGCGTTCGCGATCATGGAGCAGCTCAAACTGCGGTTTGATCCGGAGCGGCGCCTCAATCCCGGCCGCTTCGTCGGTGGCCTATGACGATCGCGCGCCCGCTCATCGACGAGTGCGTGCACTGCGGCTTCTGCCTGCCGGCGTGCCCGACGTACAACTCGTGGAACGAGGAGATGGACTCGCCGCGCGGCCGCATCTATCTCATGAAGTCGCTCACGGAAGGCAAGCCGCTCAACGACACCGTCCAGCAGCACTTCGACCGCTGCCTCGGCTGCATGGCTTGCGTGACGGCGTGTCCGTCCGGCGTGAAGTACGACGCGCTGATCATGCAGACGCGCGCGGAAGTCGAGAAGGCGGGCAACCGCTCGATCGCCGATCGGCTGTTCCGGTCGATGATCTTCGCGCTCTTCCCGCATCCGAAGCGGCTCAAGGCCGCGGTCGCGATGCAGCTCGTCTACGTGCGATCGGGATTGCGGTGGCTGTTGCGCGCGGTCGGACTCACGCGACTCCTGCCGCATCGACTCGAGAATCTCGAAGCGCTGATGCCCCCGGTCTCCGCGCATCACGTCACGGCGAAGCTGCCGGAGTTCACGGCGGCGCAAGGCGTGCGCCGCGCGCGGGTAGCGCTTCTCGCCGGCTGCGTGCAGCGCGTCTACTTCCCGAACGTGAACGAAGCGACGATCCGCGTGCTCAGCGCAGAGGGTTGCGACGTCATCGTTCCGCCGAAGCTCGGGTGTTGCGGAGCGCTGTCGGCGCACGCAGGGCGGCATGAAGAAGCGCAGCAGTTCGCGCGCGAGGCGATCGTGGAGCTCGAGCACCTGGAAGTCGATGCGATCATCGTCAACGCCGCGGGCTGCGGCTCGTTCATGAAGGAGTGGCGGCACGTCATGACCCACGACGCGGAGTGGACCGGCCGCGCCGCCGCCATGACGGCGAAGGTCAAAGACATCACCGAGTTCCTCGCGCAGCTC